>DQDL01000031.1:12890-13170 GCA_003533405.1 Clostridiales bacterium
CTTGAGCTGTTTTCCGCCGAGCACCCCGACGTGCTTCCGGAAACGGCGGACTTCCTTCGCCTGCTGCGTGAGCAGACGGAGCGGATGTCTCAAATGACGAAAACCCTCCTTGAAATGAGTGAGCTCCGCATGGTTCCGTGTAACGACCGGATCGAGATAGCTCCGATGGTTGAAGAGATTTTTGCCGACCTTTCCCCGCTTGCGGACAGAAACGGTATTGTTCTTGAGTGCGACGGCAACGGTGTTATGACTGGCAGCGATACGCTGATATATCGGCTGC
>DQDL01000014.1:0-3442 GCA_003533405.1 Clostridiales bacterium
ATAGGCGGTCGGCTACCGTTAACTTAATAAAAAAATGAGGTGTTATCCGTGGATCTGCCCCTTAGCGAATTCGAACTGGCGGCAAAAAGACTTGCCCCTATGCTGCACCATACCGAGCTTGATCTGTCCTCGACCTTTTCGGCGATGACAGGCGGCAGCATCTATCTCAAGTGCGAAAACCGTCAAAAAACCGGCTCCTTTAAGATAAGAGGCGCAAGCAACAAGATAGCCGCTTTGATGGAAAACGGTGGTGTAAACTCCGTTGTCGCCTCCTCGGCAGGCAACCACGCTCAGGGCGTTGCATGTGCAGCAAAGAAGTTCGGCATTCCCGCAACCATCGTTATGCCCAAAACAGCCCCCATTGCCAAGGTGCAGGCCACCGAGGGCTACGGTGCAAATGTCGTTTTGGCCGGCGACTGCTATGACGACGCTTACAAGGCGGCGTGTGAAATTTGCGAGACCGAGCATGCGACCTTCCTTCACCCGTACAACGATCTTGATGTCATTGCCGGTCAGGGCACGCTCGGGCTTGAGATAGTCGGCGACCTGCCTACGGTGGATATGATAATCGTTCCGGCAGGCGGCGGCGGTCTGCTTGCGGGCGTTGCGGCCTGCGTTAAGCAGATAAATCCCCGCATCGAGGTCATCGGCGTGCAGGCGGAGGGTGCAAACGCAATTGCGCAGTCGTTTAAGGCAAAGAAATATATCTCGACCGACACCGTTTCGACCATCGCAGACGGCATTGCGGTCAAAGCCCCCGGCGACATTACCGTCGAGCTTATAAACCGCTATGCCGACAATGTCGTCACCGTGACGGATAATGAAATCTCCGAGGCAATACTGCTTCTCATGGAGCGCTGCAAGCAGATAGTCGAGCCCTCCGGTGCAACGCCCGTTGCCGCCGTTTTGAAGGGCAAGGTCGATGTCAAGGGTAAGCGTGTTGTGTGTCTGCTCTCCGGCGGCAATATCGATGTCAGCTTCATTCAATGCATCATTGAGCAGGGTCTTGTCGCCCGTCACCGCCGCTTGAGATTTACCGTGAAGCTGCTCGACAAGCCCGGCAGCCTCAGCCATCTTCTCAATCACATTGCAGGTCAGGGTGCAAACATTGTTTCCGTTGCGCATGACAGACTGAGCACGGCACTGAGCCCAAACGAGACGAATGTCTCGATAACCTGCGAGGTCGGCGGCGCAGAGCACGGCAAGGCCGTTGTGAGTTCGCTTGAAAGTTTCGGATACACTGTAACAATCAATTAAAATGGAGGATAATAAAATGAAAACCGTTTCTACAACCAAAGCTCCCGCAGCCATCGGCCCTTATTCTCAGGCTCAGATAGTCGGAAACATGGTCTACACCTCCGGTCAGATCGGCATCATCCCCGAGACCGGCGAGGTCGCAGTCGGCGTTGAGGCTCAGGCTCATCAGGTGTTCAAAAACCTCTCCGAGCTTCTCAAGGCCGCAGGCAGCGACATGTCCAAGGTCGTTAAGACCACCGTTTTCATCAAGGATATGAACGATTTCGGCACCGTCAACGGTATCTACGCTCAGTATTTCACCGAGCCCTTCCCCGCCCGCTCCTGTGTTGAAGTCGCAAGACTTCCCAAGGATGTTCTCGTCGAGTGCGAGGTCATCGCAGAGGTATAATTCATAACAAAAAACAGGCAATGCGTTTTGCATTGCCTGTTTTTCATTTTGCGTGGATTTTGTGTTTTCTGAGGCTGTCGAACACGAACAGGATGACTGCCGCCCAGACAAAGGTGAAGGTCGTAGCGTTGGTTTTCGTGAACGCTTCGTTGTAGATCAAAACGCCGACGAGCAGCTGGAGCGTGGGGTTAACATACATGAGTATGCCCGAGGTCACGATGCTCGTTTCTTTAATGCCCCGTGCGAATAAGATCAGTGGCACGGAGGTCACGGCGCCCGAGATGACAAGGAGCAGTATCTCGGCAGTCGTGAGCGAGCTGAAGGTGGTGTAGCCGGAAAGCTGCGCATAGACGATGAAGATAAGCGCAAGCGGCAAAACCGCCATGGTCTCCATGCAGATGGAGACCTCGCTTTCGGCCTTGATGCCCTTTTTCATAGCACCGTACAGTGCAAACGACAGGCCGATGATGATGGCAAGATACGGTACATTGCCGTAGTTTATTATCGATATCATAACGCCGGCAAAGGCAAGTCCGACCGAGGCCCACTGCATGACAGACAGCTTTTCTTTAAAGATGAGTGCGCCGATGAGCACCGAGAAAAGCGGGTTCATGTAATAGGCAAGGCTCGCTTCGAGTATTCTGCCCATTGCGACGGTGAGAATATACACGCCCCAGTTTACCGAAATGAGCAGACCGCATATAAAATACCTGCGGCGCTCGGCAGGGCTTGTGAGGATCTGCTTTACGCTGCTGCCGTGCTTTTTGATGAGTATAAGGCCAAAGCAGAAAATGCACGAGAACACTATCCGCTGCGCTAATACATACGCCGAATCGACACCGGCAAGCAGCTTCCAGAATATCGGCAGCAGCCCCCACAGTATATAGCAGCCGAGGACGCTTAAGCTTAACTTATTCATTACAGTCCGGGGTAGAGCGGGAACCTGTCGCAAAGCTCGATGACACGAGCCTTTACATCCTCAACCGCTGCGTCACCCTCGTTTATGAGCTTCACTATCATATTGCCTATCTCGACCATCTCGCTCTCGCCCATGCCTCTCGTGGTAACGGCGGGAGTGCCGAAGCGCATGCCGCTGGTGAGCTTGACGGACTGGGTGTCAAAGGGGATGGAGTTCTTGTTTGCGGTGATGTGCGCAGCGTCTAAAAGCTCCTGCACCTCCATGCCGGTTCTGCCGAGGCTCATGGTGTCGGCAAGGATAAGGTGGTTATCCGTGCCTCCGGAGACGAGACGGATGCCGCCCTTGGAGAGGGTGTCCGCCAAAACGGCTGCGTTTTTAACGACTTGGGTCTGATATGCCTTGAACTCATCGCTCATGGCTTCCTTGAAGCAGACGGCCTTACCGGCGATGATATGCATGAGCGGACCGCCCTGCGTTCCGGGGAACACGGCGCTGTTTATCTTCTTTTTGAGCTCGTCCTTGCAGAGGATGATAGCACCTCTCGGACCTCTCAGGGTCTTGTGAGTGGTGCTGGTGACAACATCGGCATACGGCACGGGGCTCGGGTGAACGCCCGCTGCGACAAGGCCGCCGATATGCGCCATGTCGACCATGAGATATGCGCCGACCTCATCGGCTATCTCACGCATCTTGGCAAAGTCGATAAAGCGGGAATATGCGCTTGCGCCTGCGATTATGAGCTTGGGCTTGCACTCACCTGCTATCTGCATCGCCTTTTCGTAGTCGATGCGCTCGGTCTCGGGGTCAACGCCGTAAAAGCGTGCGTCAAAGTATTTGCCGGAAATGGAGGCTTTAGAGCCGTGGGTCAGGTGGCCGCC
>DQDL01000014.1:3659-4462 GCA_003533405.1 Clostridiales bacterium
ACATTGGCGTGCTCTGCGCCGAAAAGTGCCTTTACCCTATCGATGGCAAGCTGCTCAACGACATCGACATATTCGCAGCCGCCGTAGTATCTCGCACCGGGGTAGCCCTCGGCGTATTTGTTTGTAAGATGGCTGCCCATCGCCTGCATAACGGCACGGCTTGTGAAGTTTTCCGATGCGATAAGCTCGATATGGTCACGCTGACGCTGAAGCTCGTTTTCCATTGCATCATAAAGCTCTGTATCGTAATCTCTTATAAATTCGTAACTCATGGTGCACCTCCATATGTGGTATTTCCCGTTGATTATACGCTAAATATTGTCCCATATCAAGCGAATTTAGCCGCTTTTCGTCTTTTTTCGTTTAATAAATCTTGAATGGTTCTTTAAGCTGTGGTAATATGCTTTAAGTGAGGTGAGACAAGTGATAAAAAAACTATCGAAGATCCTGCTCATTATTATTGGTGTTATCGTTCTGCTTGTCGCCGGTTTTGTGCTTTGGCTGAGCATCAACGAGTTTAACCCAGAGCCCGTTTCCGATGTCGATATCGAGGCCAATTCGAGAATTGGCGAGCTGTCGCCATACGAGGGTCAGGAGATATCGCTCATAAGCTGGAACATCGGCTACGGCGGTCTGGGCAAGGATGCCGACTTCTTTATGGACGGCGGTGAGGATGTCGTGACCTATGACCGTGACGGCGTTACCGCTAATCTTGTCGGCATATACAAGACCCTGTACGAGGAGGACGACTCTCCGTCCATTTTCATGCTGCAGGAGGTCGACAACGACTCGAGCCGTACCTA
>DQDL01000014.1:4648-5590 GCA_003533405.1 Clostridiales bacterium
AAAATATCTCGAAAACCTACGGCATCGGCGAAAGGCAGTATCTCGGGATATACAACTCGGCGTATGCGATGAACTACTCGTGTCCCTATGTCCCCTTCCCACTGCCGCCTATCGGCAAGGTCAACAGCGGCCTGCTCACGACCTCGCTTTTTGAGATTGACCACGCCGACCGTATTTCCCTCCCCTGTCCGTTCAGCTGGCCGGTCAGCGCAGCAAACCTCAAGCGTTGCCTGCTCGTGAGCTATTTGCCGATCGAGGATTCGGAAAAGCATCTCGTCATCGTTAACCTCCATCTTGAGGCGTATGACGACGGTGAAGGCAAGATCGCACAGACAAAGCAGCTTCGTGAGTTTATCCAATCCGAATACGAAAAGGGCAACTATGTCATTGCCGGCGGCGACTTTAATCAGATATTCCCCGGCGGACTTGACAAATACCCCAACGAGCATGCCGACCTCTGGGAGCCGGGCATCATCCCCGACGATATCGTTCCCGACGGCTGGACGCTTGCATACGATACCGAGACCCCGACCTGCCGTCTGCTCAATCAGGCATATGACCCGGGCGACACGGCAAGCACGCAGTACTATGTCATTGACGGCTTTATCCTTTCACCGAATGTGCAGCTTAACACTGTCAAGACACTTGATGAGGGCTTTACCTACTCCGACCACAACCCCGTCAAGCTCAACGTAACACTTAAATACGCATAATATATAAAAATCTCCTGTGCAGAGACACAGGAGATTTTTTCTTTAAGTATCAGTGGCAACCGCAGCCACAGCCGCCGTCGTCGGCACCGCCGCCGCAGCCGCATGCACCGTCATCATGACCGTGACAGCCGCTGCAGCCGCCGCCGCAGCCGCCCTCATCGGAGATGAAGGGGAGCTGACCATGCATCATGAGCTCTGCTGCGTCGTCTGCATTGCCGCAGAAGCCTGC
>DQDL01000017.1 GCA_003533405.1 Clostridiales bacterium
CCTGCCTATTTTTCGTATTATTTATCATATATCGGGCAAACTAATGTCGGTGATATTATGACTAAAAAGATAGGCAGGCAGACCCTGAAGCTTCAATATCCGCCGACCATTGCGACGACCGCTGCGGTCGTTGGGCAGAAAGAGGGTCAAGGGCCGCTCAAGCGATACTTTGACTATATCTCGTACGACTCGTACTTCGGCGAAAAGACTTGGGAGAAGGCGGAGACGGCCATGCTCAAGCAGTGCTTTTCACTGTGCTGCGATAAGGGCAAGCTCACACCTACGGAACTGGATTTCATTTTCTCCGGCGACCTGCTAAACCAGTGCGTGGGCTCGGCGTTTGCGATGAAGGACAGCAACATCCCCTACTTTGGGCTTTACGGTGCTTGCTCGACGATGGGTGAAGCGCTAACGCTCGGTGCCATGACCATTGACGGCGGTTTTGCCTCCACAGTCTGTGCCCTTACAAGCTCGCACTTTTGCTCGTCCGAGCGGCAGTACCGCTTCCCTCTTGAGTACGGCGGTCAGCGCACGCCCACGGCACAGTGGACGGTCACGGGCTCGGGCGCTGCGATACTCAAAAGCAGCGGAAACGGGCCGTTTATCACGCATGTGACTCCGGGCAAAATCGTCGATGCGGGCATTAAGGACGCAAACAACATGGGCAGCGCCATGGCGCCCTCGGCGTACGAAACGCTCAAGGCGCATTTTGAGGACACGGGCAGGACGCCGGATTACTACGACCTAATCGTCACGGGCGACCTCGGCGTTCTCGGTCACGATACACTGGAGGATCTGTTCCGCCGTGACGGCATGACCCTCGGCAAGCACTACAACGACTGTGGCATTTTGATATTCGACATTCAAAAGCAGGATGTCCACGCCGGCGGCTCGGGCTGCGGCTGCTCGGCATCGGTTTTTGCCTCATATATCATGCGGGGCTTTGCCGACGGCTTCTGGAGCAAGGTGCTTTTTGCGCCGACGGGTGCGCTCATGTCGCCGACGAGCGCCCAGCAGGGCGACAGCATCCCGGGCATCTGCCACGCCGTGGCGATAGAAAAAACGCTGTAAGGTGATTAAATGGACTTTTTAGATTATCTCAAAGCATTTGCCGTCGGCGGAGTTTTATGCGCCATCGGTCAGCTTTTAATTGACAAAACCAAGCTCACGCCCGCAAGGATATTGACGGCGTATGTCGTCGCCGGTGTCGTCCTCGGTGCGGTAGGGCTGTATCAGCCGCTCGTTGACTGGGCGGGTGCCGGTGCGACCGTTCCGCTGACGGGCTTCGGAAACACCCTTGCCAAGGGCGTTAAGCAGGCGGTCGAAAATGACGGGCTTCTCGGCGTATTCACCGGCGGCTTCACCGCCTCGGCAGCCGGTATCTGCGCCGCCGTGTTCTTCGGCATCGTCATTGCACTGATATTCAAACCCAAAGAGAAAAAATAACAGGCTTATCAACTGATAAGCCTGTTTAATTTTATCTGTCGCAATTGTCGCCATCGCTAAAACTAATAAACGGCGGAATTTTATTATTTACCTCCAAACTTTAGTTAAAAGGTTCTCTATCTGTACTTGTTGGCAGCACAAATGGATATACCGTAAATTCTTTTTTAACCCACCTCCTCAATTGCATGAACTAGTATTTCCTTATACTTTGTGCCAATTTATTTCATCTAAATATTGAGCTGTCGGGTCTGCCTCCATCGTTCATTACATGGTACTGATATGCAACAGCTTTGCTCGAATCGCACAGCTCGTTGACTAAGTACACGCCAAGATAGCACTTAGCATCTTTAAAAGCAACGACTATGCGGTTTTCAGGCTCATATATATAGTACCCATCAACGCCTGATACCTTGAGAAAAAAACGATTTCTGTATAACTTGTCAAGCAAATTTTGAAGATACTGCTGCGAATAGTCGCACTTGAAAAAAGTAACCTCAATATCGCCAAAAAAACTTTGTATCTTCTCACGGTTTTGAAGGCTATCCTCTGTCAAGCCCACCATTGTTTTGTCAGTTTCATAATCGTAGTAGCATGTTCCGAACCACGGAAGCTTTTCTTCAAACAAATCATAGTATATTTGATATACTTTGTGCATCATGTCCGCCTGCTCCGGAGTTGGCCCGCTGCCGTAACACCCGTCAGAGTTGCTGTCCACAACGACTGTACTTGGCTCAAATTTAATATCATTTTCTTTGACATATTGCTTGAGCTGGAGATGCACAACTGATACACCGATGGCAAGCACCATGCAGGCGGCGGCAATGGAGGCGGTTATGCGGTACGGTGCGGGCAGGCGGTTTCTTTTCGGTTTATAGTCGACCGCAGCGGACACGAGGTCATCGTCGATGAAGCTCATTGCTGCGGAAAGCGTAGATGTTTTCAACAGTAAATACCCTCCTTTTTAAGAAAAGCCCTCAGGCGGTTTCGGGTGTGGTACAGCATGCTTTTGACCTTGCTTTCGGAAAACGAATAGCGCTCGGCAATGTCGGCGACGGTGTCAAAGAAATAGTATCGCCGGATAAAAACATTGCGGGCATCGGCCTTTTCCTGCCGGAGAAAGCGGCTTAGAAGCTTGCCGAGCTCCTCAAGCTCCGGCTCGGGTGCGGTATGCAATACCTCCTCAAGCTCCGAGAGCGGCACCGTGACATTGCCGTTTCGCTTTTGCGCCGTGTTATAGTCGAGCCTTTTGAGCGATAAGTTACGGACTATCCTGCACAAAAACGCCGTGAAATTATTCGGTCTGGTCGGTGGAATGGTGTTCCACACGCTCAAATATGCGTCGCTGACGCACTCCTCGGCATCCTCGTCGCTCGACAGAATACTTCCCGCCATGCTACGGCACAGCTTGCCGTATTTTTTATCGGTCTCATCTATCGCCTGTTCACTGCGGGCAAAGTACAGTTCAATGATCGCCGGGTCATCCATGCATTCACCTCCCCTTCTTACAATAATACAAAAGGCCTTTCACCCAATAAGTACGGTTTTGGGCTTCAAAGTCGCAGGGTATCTATAATAAATATGTACGCAGAAGCGCTTACGGGGACAATTGAGCGTAAAAAAATCAGCCCATCTAACGATGAGCTGATTTTACAATTAAAAATTACTGCTGTGCAGCTGCGGCCTTGCCGGCTTCGAGAGCCTTCATGTTGCCGGGCAGGAACTTTGCCTTGCGCTCGCCGAGCTCGATACGAATTGCTTCGCTCATGAGCTCGTCGCTGCAAACAGGAGCCTTCTGAAGCAGTGCGCCCAGGATAGCGACGTTTGCGCCCTTGGGGTTGCCGACTTCCTCAGCGATGCGGGTCGCATCGCAGTAAACGACATCGATGTCGTCACGCTCTGCCTTGCGGTCGATGAGGGAGCTGTTGATAACGAGGGTGCCGCCGGGCTTGACATGGGACTCGAACTTATCCAGAGAAGGACGGTTCATTGCGACAACGACATCAGCCTTGTCGACCAGAGGAGAAGCAACGGGAGCATCGCTTACGATGACGGAGCAGTTAGCGGTACCGCCACGCATCTCGGGGCCGTAGGAAGGCAGCCAGGAGACATGCTTGCCGTCGAGCATGCAAGCCATTGCAAGGAACTTACCGATCAGGAGCATGCCCTGACCGCCGAAGCCTGCGAATATAAACTCTTTTTTCATATTATTCGGCCTCCTTGTCTTTCTTTACGCCGAGAGGATAGTAAGGAATCATGTTCTCTTCAAGCCACTTCATTGCCTCAACAGGAGACAGGCCCCAGTTGGTCGGGCAGGTGGAAAGAACCTCGATCAGGCAGAAGCCCTTGCCCTGCATCTGATAGGTGAAAGCCTTCTTTATTGCTCTCTTGGTCTTGTTGATGTTCATGTTGTTGTTGACTGCGCAACGCTCAATGTAGTAAGAGCCGGGAATGGTTGCGAGCATCTCGGAGATACGGATAGGAGCGCCGCACCATGCTTCGTCACGACCCTTGGGGGAGGTGGTGGTCTTCTGGCCTACGAGAGTGGTAGGAGCCATCTGGCCGCCGGTCATGCCGTA
>DQDL01000116.1:0-5551 GCA_003533405.1 Clostridiales bacterium
GGAGCGCTGCTCGCCCATGACCCACAATATGGCGTCGGAAATGTTCGATTTTCCCGAGCCGTTTGGGCCGACTATCGCCGTTATATCCTTTTCAAATGTAATTCTGGTCTTGTCCGGAAAGGACTTGAACCCCTGAATTTCCAGTGCTTTTAAGTACAAATGCTCTACCTCAATTCAAAATGTGCATTATATTTTATAACATCTGAGTGCCTTAATCAAGGCTAAGCAGCTTAATTTCGCCTGAATTTATGTCGGTCTGCGTAATTTTGAGCGACTTAAGCTTAAATCGTTCCGTCAGCTCGGTCACATTGCAGCGGTGCTGGCCTACCATTTTGGACACATCGGACTTGTTGACACCGAGGATAACACGCTTATCAGGCTCGATGCCGTCAAGCAGCTCGACCGCTTTGTCGAGCATCATGCGGGAGCGCACGAGCTCGCCCAGTGCCGGGTGATACGCTCCGCCCACGGCATCTCCGCCGGAGAGGTCCTCGGTCGGGTTAAGCCCCATGCGGATGATGGGGATACCAGCCTCGTCAAAAAGCTTCGTTATCTTTGCGCATACCCGAACAGCATCGGAAACGGTGTGTTCCTTGTAAGTCCCCGCCTTCCACATGTCGTAAAGCTCGGTGTCCCTCACTATGACCGTGGGGTATATCCTCACGCCGTCAGGGTGCAGCGCGATGATCTTTTTTGCCGTTTCGATGCAGCTTTCGTCCGTGTCGCCGGGAAGGCCGGTCATCATTTGCAGGATGAGCTCAAAGCCCGCCTGCTTTACCATTCTCGCTGCTTCCTCGACCTCTTTTGCGGTGTGGCCACGGTTTGAAAGCCAAAGCACATTATCGCACAGTGACTGCGCACCGAGCTCGACCGTCTGTACGGAGTATTTTTTCAGTCTCGCAAGCGTTTCGGCATCTATCGCATCGGGGCGGGTCGAGAGCCTTATGGAGCTTATCGTTCCGTCGTCAAGATATGGCTTTGCGGCCTCGAAAAGGGCGACCTGCTCGACCGTGGGGATGGCTGTGAAGCTTCCTCCATAAAACGCCAATTGCCGCTTTGTCCCTTTGGGGAACAAGGCGGCTGCGTTCTCTATTGCGGTTTTGACTGTCTGTGCCGTTGCGGGCTCGGTGTGACCGGAAATGCGCCTCTGATTGCAGAACACGCAGTCGTTCGGGCAGCCGAGATGCGGCACGAAAACGGGGATGATACTGTTTCTTGCTGTCATTTATTTAGCTTCTTCAATGCCTGACAGGCTGCCGCCTGTTCGGCCTCCTTTTTAGTCCTGCCGCTGCCCTCGCCGATGACCTCGCCGTTAAGGCTGACGCTCGCCGAGAACACCTTTGCGTGATCCGGTCCGGACTCGCCGGTGGGCGCATATGTGAGCACCTGGCCGTTCTTTTGCTGTACAAGCTCCTGAAGCTCGGTCTTATAGTCGGCCGCATGGTGTGCCTCGATGCTCTCGGGGCTTAGGATCATGTGCTCAATGAAGCTTTCGGGTGCAGCTATGCCGCCGTCAAGGAACATTGCGGCGATGACAGCCTCGACTGCATCGGCGAGAATGGACGGTCTTGTCCTGCCGCCGTTTTTCTCCTCGCCGTGACCCATGCGCAGGTATCGGCCTAAGTCAAGGTCAAGCGCAACTCCGTGCAGGCTCTGCTCACACACAAGCTCGGCACGCAGTCTCGTCATTTTGCCCTCGGACAGCGTCGGCTGCATTGAATACAGATGCTTTGCCGTCACAAAGCCGAGCACTGAGTCGCCCAGAAACTCAAGGCGCTCGTTGCTCGAGATGCCCTCTGCCCTGTTCTCGTTTGCATACGAGCTGTGGGTGAGCGCATTTTTCAAAAGCTCACTGTTTTTGAAGGTGTAATTTAATTTTTTCTCAAGCTCTTTCAATTTTTACGCTTCCTCTGAGATACGCATATACTCAACATTTTCAACGATATCGTTTATCATTTCCGACTCGGCAAAGGTTTTTGCCTGACGGATGGCGGCGAAAAACGCCTCGTCGCCGGACGAGCCGTGCGCCTTGATAACGGGCTTTGAGATGCCCATGAGCGCCGTTCCGCCGACCTCGTTGGGATCGATGCTCTTTGCGATGCCCTTGACATCCTTCTTGACAACGGCAGCTGCGAGCATGTTCTTGGCGTTTTTCTTAAACACGCTCTTAAGCTCGGTAAACAGCCATTTCGCAACTCCCTCGGCGGTCTTGAGAGCGATATTGCCCGAAAAGCCGTCGGCCACGACTACATCAACGCCGCCCAGAAGCATGGTGCTTGCCTCGACATTGCCGACAAAGTTTATCCTGCCTGCATCGTTTGCAGCCTTGAGAAGCTTATATGTCTCGTGCTGGAGCTCTCCGCCCTTGGTCTCCTCAACGCCGATGTTGAGTAGTCCGACACGGGGGTTATCGATATTCATGATACGCTTTGCGTAGAAGCTTCCCATGTAGCCGAACTGGAGAAGATACTCGGGAGTGCACTCTGCGTTTGCGCCGCAGTCGATGAGCATTAGTCCGTTTTCGCGGCTTGGAAGTACGGGTGCCATTGCCGCACGGCGGACACCGTGGATGCGCTTGACAATAAGCGTTGCACCGGTGAGCAGGGCTCCCGTCGAGCCAGCCGACACCATTGCGTCTCCCTCGCCGTTTTTGAGCATGGTAAGTCCGACGGCCATGGAGGAATTTTTCTTACGGCGGACTGCCGTGCTGGGGTCATCGTTCATCGTGATGACCTCGGGTGCGTCAACTATGCTCAAGCCATTGCGGTCAACGCCCTCAAGGCATCTTTCTATATCGTCCCTGCGGCCAACAAGGCAAAGCTCAACGCCCAGTCTGTCTCTTGCAAGCACCGCACCCTTTACTATGGCTTCCGGTGCGTTATCGCCACCCATTGCGTCAACGATTATCTTCACGGCAGAATACCTCCTTCTCCATCAGTTCATCTATAATTTTAAGTGATCTTGCGGATATCTCCGCATTTTTGTTTCTCTTGCCCTTTACCCGATAGCCGAGTGGGGTTATGATGCCGAAGTTGATATTCATCGGCTGGAAGTCGCCGACGCTGCCGCCGGAAATGTACAGTCCCAGTGCACCTATCGCAGTCTCCTGTGGGAAGTCTACGGGCTCAAGCTCCAACAGTCGTGCGGCGGTCTCTATACCGACGAGCATGCCGGATGCTGCCGACTCCACATAGCCCTCAACGCCGGTCATCTGTCCGGCGAAGCTGATGCGTGGGTCTGATTTTAATCTGTAATAGCGGTCGAGAAGCTGCGGCGAATTTAGATAAGTGTTGCGGTGCATGACGCCGTAGCGGACAAATTCGGCATTTTTAAGCGCCGGTATCATCGAAAACACACGCTTTTGCTCGCCCCAAGTCAGGTGCGTCTGGAAGCCGACGAGATTATATATAGTGCCGTCGGCGTTATCACGCCGGAGTTGCACAACGGCGTAGTTATCCTTGCCCGTTCTCGGGTCACGGAGACCGACGGGCTTCAAGGGGCCGAAGCGAAGCGTCTCCTCGCCTCGGCGTGCCATGACCTCAACTGGCATGCAGCCTTCAAACACGCCGCCGTCGTCAAAGCCGTGGACAGGCGCTTCCTTTGCGGAAACGAGCTCCTTAACGAAAGCCTTGTACTCCTCCTCGTTCATCGGGCAGTTTACATAATCCGCCGTGCCCTTGTCATAGCGGGAGGCGAAAAAAGCACTGTCCATATCGACGCTCTCAAGCGTCACGATGGGGGCAACGGCATCGTAAAAGTGCAGTCCCGTGCAGTTGCAAAGCTTCTCAAGCTTCTCGGCAAGCGCATCGCTCGTGAGAGGGCCGGTCGCAACAACAAGCTCACCGGCGGGAAAGTCGGTCGCTTCCTCGGACACAAGCTCAATGTTCGGGCAGGACTTTATCTTATCGGTGATATATCTCGAAAACCCCTCACGGTCAACGGCGAGCGCCCCGCCGGCGGCGACACGGTTACTGTCGGCGCTTTCCATTATAAGCGAGCCCATTTTGCGCATCTCAGCCTTCAAAAGGCCGACGGCATTAGTCAGCTCATCGCTGCGCAGGGAGTTTGAGCACACAAGCTCGGCAAAATATTCGGAGCTGTGCGCCGGGGTCATCTTATTCGGCTTCATCTCATAAAGCCTTACCTCAATGCCCCGCTTTGCAAGCTGCCATGCACATTCGCAGCCTGCAAGTCCGGCGCCGAGTACCGTGACTTTCTTCATAAACGCTTATTCCTTGGCTTTCTTTGTACTTGTCTTTTTCTTTGCGGCAGGCTTTTTGTCGTCAGACTTTGCCGCCGTTTTTTTCTTATAGCCCCGCTTTTCCTCGGGGACGAATTCCGAGCACTCCTCGTTGATGCAGAAGGCCTTCTTCTGTCCCTTGCCGCTGGGCTTGAACAGGGTCTTGCCGCAGCTCGGGCAGAAGTCCTTTGTAGGGACATACCATGTCATGAAGCCGCAGTCAGCGCCACGCTCGCAGGCGTAGAAGGTATAGCCCTTTTTGGAGGTACGCTTTAATATCCTGCTGCCGCACTTGGGGCATTTGCCGGGCATCTCGATGACGAGCGGCTTTGTGAAGCTGCACTCGGGATACGCAGGACATGCGAGAAATCGGCCGAATTTACCGGATTTTACGACCATCTGCTTGCCGCAGACATCACAGTATTCGTCGCTGAGCTCATCGGGGACTTTTATCCTCACGCCCTCGAGCGCCTTTTCGGCGTTTTCAAGCTCAACTGAGAAATCGCCATAGAACTCATGCAGGAGATCCTTCCAATAGAGCTTGCCGGACTCGACACTGTCGAGCTCCTCCTCCATGTGGTTTGTAAACTTAAGATCGACGATGTCGGGGAAACGCTCCATCATGAGCTCGGTCACGACAACGCCGAGGTTCGTGGGCTTAAGGTACTTGCCGTCCTTTACGACATATTCGTGCGAGGTTATCGTAGAAATTGTCGGCGCATAGGTCGACGGTCTGCCGATGCCCTTTTCCTCCATCGCACGGATGAGGGTCGCCTCGGTGTAGCGTGCGGGCGGCTGTGTAAACTGCTGCTCTGGCAGCATTTTTTCAAGATACACCCGCTCACCGGCCTGAAGGTCGGGCAGCTTCTTGCGAAGCTCGTCCGACTCCTCGTCCTTGCTCTCCTCATAAACGGCAGTGTAGCCGGCAAACTTGAGCTCAGAGTAGTTAGAGCGGAAAATATGGCCGTTTGACTCAACATCGACAACGACATTATCGTACACCGAGTTTGCCATCTGGCATGCGGTGAAGCGCCCCCAGATAAGGCGGTAGAGCCTGTACTGCTCAGGTGTGAGATCCTTGCGCACACGCTCGGGCGTGAGCTCGATATTCGTCGGGCGGATGGCCTCGTGCGCATCCTGTGCGCCGGATTTGGTCTTGTAAACACGGAACGAGCCGTGGTAATACTCCTTGCCGTAGCGCTCGATGATAAAGTTCTTTGCCGCCATGAGCGCCTCATCGGAAAGGCGCAGAGAGTCGGTACGCATGTAGGTGATAAGACCCTGCTCGTAGAGGTGCTGCGCGACGGACAT
>DQDL01000116.1:5688-5997 GCA_003533405.1 Clostridiales bacterium
GGTACGCATGTAGGTGATAAGACCTACCGTGCCCTGCCCTGCGATATCAACACCTTCATAAAGCTGCTGGGCAACGGACATGGTGCGTCTCGGCGTCATGCCCAAGCGTCGGGATGCCTCCTGCTGTAGGGTCGAGGTTATAAACGGGGGCGAGGGGCTGCGGTGCTTTTTGCCACGCTTGACGGTCTTGATGACAAACGGCTCGTCCTGCGTTTCGGCGATGACAGCGTTTACCTCATCCTCGGAGTGCAGCTCAAGCTTTTTGTCGCCCTTGCCGTAGTAGCGTGCGGTGAAGTCGGCATCGGTCTC
>DQDL01000102.1:0-11098 GCA_003533405.1 Clostridiales bacterium
GAAGATGAACTTCACACGAGAGTTATCGGCCAGAATGAGGCAGATTTTCGTTCAGGCAAAGATAAAGCCCGACGGGCATAATGGAGATATATGGACTAGGGGTTTAGCGAAGCATGGGCGGAAAGCTGCCCGTCAAAACCGATAGTGTTCGGCTCCCGTCAACTTATCTGAACGAAAAATAGCTCGCCCAAAACTGCTGCGCACCCTGTAAAGTAAAAAGGAAAAGAGTTTTTACAGGGCGAATTATCCTTGTCTAAACCCGCCCCCATGTAACCCGTGGGGAGCGATTTTCGTCATTCCGGCCAAAATTTGCGCCCGTTTTTCGGCACATTGCCTATTGGAAAACGCAAACGGGCTTGGTATGATACAAAAAAAGCAGTTAATAAGCCTGCGACAAACGATAGGAGGAAAAAATGAAAAAGAAAATTTTAAGTATATTTCTTGCATTTTGCCTGATATTCAGCCTGCTGCCCATGGGCGCATCGGCGGATGAGGCGCACAGCGGCACCTGCGGCGATGACCTCACATGGGTGCTCAAGGACGGCGTTCTCACCATCTCCGGCACGGGCAAAATGGCCGATTATAATTTTGAAACCATTCACGGAAGAAGTCAGCCTTGGGGCATGTATATCTACCAGATAAAGAGCGTCGTCATCGAAAACGGCGTTACGAGCATCGGCAATCATGCATTCAAGGACTGCTCTAACCTGACCAAGGTAACTGTCCCGGGCAGCGTTGAGAGCATCGGCACCGGCGCATTTTACGACTGCACCGCTCTGACCGATGTATCGATCGCAAACGGGGTGAAGAGCATTGGCGACCATGCGTTCAAGGGCTGCAATAAGCTCGTGAGCATCACGCTTCCCGACAGTGTTGAGCAGCTCGGCATTTTTGCGTTCAGATACTGCACTAAGCTCAAGACCGCAGTGCTCTCGAAGGGCATGACGCAGATAGGCGAAAGGACATTCTCCTATTGCTACGACCTCGAGCGTGTCACCATCCCCAAAGGCGTGACCAAGATAGGCGACAATGTCTTTGATTACTGCACCGATCTTGCAGACATCGTCTACGGCGGCACAAAGGAAGCATGGGAGGCAATGGGCTGCACCTTCCCCAAGACGCAGACCGTGAAGATCCACTATAACTGCGATTCGTTTGACGGCCACTATGTTCCCGTGAAGGTCGTTGAGCCTACCTGCAAACTGTCGGGTCAGATCGACTATCTATGCCCCTGCGGCTATGAATACACCGAATATATTCCCGGAGGGCATGATTACGCCTATGTAAAAACGGTCTCCTCGACCTGCTCCGAGCATGGCTATGACCTGCTCGAGTGCAAAAAGTGCGGCGCAGAGAAGAAGGATTACAAGGACGATGAGCTAAAGGCACATACATATGTCGACAAGGTAGTTGAGCCTGCCTGCCTCACCGGTGGCTACACCGAGCATAAGTGCTCCGTCTGCGGCAGCAGCTATAAGGACACCCTCGTGCAGCCCCTCGGCCACAGCTACAAGGGCGGTAAGTGCACCCGCTGCGGCGCAGTCGATGCAAGCTTCAGACCCGATGCCCCCGAGCTCAAGATAACCACCTCATCCGGCCACCCGAAAATTTACTGGGACGCAGTTGACGGTGCGGCAAAGTATTGGGTGTACCGCTCCACAGACGGCAAGAACTTTAAGTATTACGACAGGACGAATAATACAAGCTACACCAATAAGTCGACCGAGATCGGCACGACCTACTATTATAAAGTAAAGGCCGTTGCGGTCGTGAGCGGCAAGGATGTTGCCTCCGACTACAGCGTCACAAAGAGCATCCAGTGCCGCCCCGCAGCACCGAGCGTGAGCATTTACCGCACAAACGGCAAGCCGCAGCTCAAGTGGAGCGCAGTTGACGGTGCATCGAAATATTGGATCTACCGCTCGACCGACGGCGTGAACTTCAGCTACTACGACAGCACCACGAAGCTCAGCTACACCAACAGCGCCGCAGCCTCCGGCACGAAGTATTACTACCGTGTCAAAGCGGTCGCGGTCGTAAACGGCAAAAATGTCGCCTCCGCAAACAGCAATACTAAGGAGCTGATGACCACGCTTGCGACCCCGTCCGTCAGCATCACGACTGTGAGCGGCAAGCCGAAAATTACATGGAAAGCGGTCACCGGTGCGGACAAATACTATGTATATCGCTCCACAGACGGCAAGAGCTTCAGCTACTGGGACAGTACCACGAACCTCAGCTACACCAACCTCAGCGCAAGCAAGAACACCAAGTACTACTTCAAGGTGAAGGCCGTCTGCGCCTCAAATTCCAACGCAAATTCGGCACAAAGCAGCGCTGTCAGCATAACCGCAACTAAATAAAGCAAAATGGGCATTTGACCCAAACACCCCCGTGCACTCGCACGGGGGTGTTGATCTTATGGCTTTTCACTCGTGATGTAATCCTGCGTTTCGTCTTGGCTGTCATCCGAAAGCTCGGGCGGGAGGTTTTCAATTTCTTCGGTAAGTGCCTTGAGTTCGTCTATATCAACGATCAACAGAGCCATACCGTCCCGCACTTCCGGATAAATTTCAAGAGCGTCGAGCTTTTCGGACACCTCTTGTCTATACTTGCTGTTGGGGAAAACATTTTGAGCGACGGCGTGAACAAGCTTCCCGAGTTCATCCCATTTTTCGTCCTTGGAAACAAGAAATTGGTCTAATTTGTCCAGTGTTATATAATCGTTTGTGTACACTTCAGGGTCGTGTTTAAGATAAACATCCCGTGTATAATAGAAAGCGCTCTCTATCCGTGAGATGTTATACAGCTCCTCGAGATTTTCCTTGTAGTTATGCAGCCTGATAAGGCTGAAAACAAGCGCCACCGCCAGCACGGCGGATAGAACGCACAGCAGAGTTTGTTTTGATTTGCTCATAATTCCTCCTTAAAATGATAAGTACAGAGTTACACTTCCAGTTGCGACGATATGCTCGGTAACAGCAAGCGTGCCGTGCGGAACGGGCTTGACACCGTTTTTGTTCAAAAACAGGTGCATGACCATGCCCTTAGCTTTGGTAGAAGTAGAGTAATTCATTGGAGTCCAAGCCACATGAGTGGAAAGATCAAATGTAAAGTTATTTTGATTTATAGAAGAGACAGATGTTGGCGTAGAGAAGGAGGGAACAGCAATTTTGATTTCTAAAAGATTAAAAAAGTAACTAAAAATCTGAGAAAAATCGGGTGCTGGATTGATTCCAGTAGGATTTGCGGACCTAATTGTATAGCTGCTGGGAACATAGCCGGTGACTTTGATTCTGGTAATCCATTCGCCGACACGAGAGTCAGTTGTGTTAAATCTAATAGACAACTGTTTTTCATCGTCGGGCTTCCAGTATGCTTCGATTTTGAGACCCTTTCCCGACTTCGACAGCATGCGCCCTGCGGCTGTCGCCATGAGTTCACCGCCCTGTGATGCATTTTGAAGCTCATCTTCTGTATTCGCTGTATTAGCCAGCTCGGCAAATAGGTTTACCATCTTTTGAAGCCTGTCGCCGCCAAAGGAATAGCACTCGGTATCATTGGTTATATCAATATAATATTCGTCGCTGTATTTTTCGATAATAAACGAAACCCCTGTGCCTGTGATTTCTGCCGAGTAGGTGTTTTCGTTCATCTTATCCGCAGTTACTTCTGCCGGAAGATTAAGTCCGTCAACGGTCGGGGAAACGCTGATGTTTGTAAGCCGGAGGTGATCGGCGGTTTCGATCACACGGGCATTGAGAGTATAGTCGTATTTTGAATCGATTCGGCTGCCATCCATTTCATAGGAAAAGCCGGAGAGGGAAACCTGTGTTCCTGCTTCCGCTGCAAATGCCGGTACACACAGCGAAGCACACATTATCAAAGTCAGCAGCATGGCGATAAACTTTTTCATAAGTAATTCTCCTTTATATTTTATGTTGTTTGCTGTTGATTTATTGACTTCTATCCTCTTGTTGTTGGGCATAGCCCATCGGAATCACCCCATATCTTTATAAATCGGTCGTTTACGGACAAGTCTTAGTGGTCGACGATGCGGTGAACGATACGCCGTCAATAGTTCCGTATGCCTTTAGCGTGTATGTTGCATTTCTTGTAACTGCCTTTGTTTTTAAAATGGTTAGCGAGGATTTCGCTGTTGCAGGCCACGATGCTATGCGAGTGTTGCCCTTCCACAGCTCAAGCGTTGCACTGATATTTGAGCCAACATTTGTAATGCTGAACATACAGGTGGCGGTTGTTCCGCTAAACGATAGTTTGGGCTTAGGAGCGGCTTCACGAGCTTCTGCACCATCAGTTATATATACCAGCGAGAGCGCCAGAACGCAGACCAACAAGATTGCAATAAACCGTCTTTTCATAAAAACACCTCCCTCCCTGTCAATTTACTCTTAACCATGTAAACGACGGGGAGGGAGAAATGGGGACATTATTTTTTGAAATTTTTATTTTTTATTTTGTGGCTTCTGCCAAATATATATGCTCTGCTATTTTGAACATGGTATCTCTATCGATTGAGGCGGAAATTGTAAAGCAAATATTACTTTCCTCATCGAAGATAAAGAGAATGTTGGTGTCTTCATCCTTGGGCGCTTGATAAAAGTCGGCGGGCATGCCGTTGATCTTAGTTTTTTCGAGATTAATTTCCTCATCGGGGATGACCATAGGCGCAGTGCCGTCATCCATGTAGTCGTACTCAAAAACGAAAAGCTGGTCTGTTGTTGGATTTGTATATATTGCCTTGTAGTATATGTCGATGTAGAGCACATCAGTTTCTTCAAAGCCCTCGGGTATCCACCCAAGTCCGTACAGAGGCAGAGTTTCTTCCGGCGCTTCCGTGTAGAAATGATAGAGCATGTTGCCATCAATCAGTTCCCTTGCCCACTTGAGCACGGCCGCCCTCGCCGTGGGGCTTGCGGCCATCACTGCGCCGAGAGCGAGCGTCGCCGCAAGGACGATGACGGCGGCGTAGCGTATCACCGTGTACCATATCTGCCGCTTCTGCCGGTGCAAAAGCTTATCCATTTTCGCCGTGAAATCGTCCGAAAACTCATGCTCACACTCGGCTCGGGAGGGGAGACTGCTAAGCATCGACCCGGCGACGAGCTGCGCTGCCGCTTTGAGGTCGTTATCATCAAAAAATGCGTCATTCGGCATAGCTAAAGTCTCCCTCCTCCATTCGTTTTTTGAGTGAGTTTTTGGCACGGGTCAGCTGCTTTTTCATCGCCGCATACGACACGCCGAAGAAATCGGCAAGCTCCGTGGTCGTGTAGCCGTTATAATACCGCAGCAACAGTATCTCACGGGCGTGTGCGGGCAGGCTCGCCATCGCATCGGCAAGACCGTTGTCGCCGGGCAGGGGGATGTCGATGCCGTGAACGGCCTCGTTCATGCCGACCTCCGCCTGACGGCTTCGCTTACGCAGGAGGTCTATCGCCTTGCGCTCGACTATTATAACGACGAAAGCACGGGTTTGGGGACATTCGATCGCTTTTATCTTTGAAAAATTTTCAGCGAGCGATATAAACGCCTGATGCACGGCGTCCTCGGCGTCCTGCGCATTGTGCAGAATGTTGTTTGCCGTGTAAAACATGAGCCCACGGTAGGTCTCGTACAGCGCCGCAAACTGGAGCTTTTCCTCCTCGCCCTCGATCATCTGCAAGTAAACGATCATCGAACCGCCCCCCCTCTGCAAATGATTATAACATTGTGTTAAGATGGTGTAAATATGTAAATGTTTGCCCTCTTGACATTGCCGCCGCAATAGGGCATAGTTAAGTTATCATTTTAAGTGGAGCGCTTATGAAAACGAAGATGACAAACAGAATATCGGCGATTTTGCTTGCAGCAGCGATGCTCATGCTAAGCGCCTGCTCGGCACCGGCGCCCGAGCCGCAGCCGACCGCAACGCCCGAGCCCACGGGGATAGACCTCTGGGTGCAGGCAGCCGAGGAGCGGTACAACATGAAATACGACGGCTTCGCCGGATATTGGGACAGCATGTGCGACGGCTTTTACGGCGACAGCGTCAAGACCATCCTGTCTATCATCCACTTTGACGACAAGGACAAGGAGGTCGCCGAAAAGCGTGCGGAATACGCCGACAAGTACGGCGACGACTGGCGCTATACGGTCATTGACCGCAGTGAAACGCAGCTTGACGAAAAGGCGTGCAGCGATTTTGCAGATGAGCTCGAGGATATCTCGAAGAAGGCGAATGTGCTCGTTTCCGCCGCCGAAAAGTGGGACGAGCAGGCGTGGCAGGATTACGCAAGCGCCCACGACTGCACGACAGATGAGGCGAAAACGCTCGTTGCGGCATATAAAGCGATAAGCGAAAAATCGCACGATGCGCAGGTCACGAACGCCGTCGACCTCACGCTGACGCTCGAATTTTCCGGCAGCAAGACAAAAACTTTGCAGACCACGGAGCAAAACACCGTCTACGAGGTAAACGGCGTGTATGTTTCCGAAATGCTCCTCGACTACTCCTACTCATTATTAAATCTAGCATGCTAAAAACTCTGAACCGCTTGGTTCAGAGTTTTTTCTTACTTATGCGCCGCAACGAAGTCGTTGTATTCGTCGGGCATGACGAGGTAGGGCTTGTCGGTTATCTTCCATGCTAAGTCATCGGTGGCGGCGAGGACACGGTCGATGCGGGACTGGATGCCGATTATCTCATCAAGGCAGATCTGAGCACTTTTCGTGTCGCCGGCCTGGAGGTAGAGCTGATAGCCGACGGCGAGCTTGTTGAAGTAATCGACATACTCGCTTCGTATATACTTCGTGTTCGCCAGAGCGTTGTTTTTGGCATCTATCACCGCACCGAAGTCGCCCCGGCTGTACGCCGCTTCGGCCTTTGCGTCCCAAGCAAGGGCAATGGTGTCGTTGAGCGCCAAAATTGCATCGGCCTGCTCGTCCATCTCCTCGGCGGTCTCGGCCTCGGTGAGAAGCTCCATGCGGGCCTGCGTATTCCACGGATAGACCTTGACGGACGCCTCGGTCTTGCCCGAGTAATACAGCGTGCTGCCGACACCGATATACAGCGAGCCGAGGATGAGCACGGCGGAGACCGCCTTAGCGGGCACGGTGAGCTTCAGCGTCTTCGTCTTGCCGGTGTCCCAATCAAGGCACAGCAGAACGATGAAATACATTGCGATATACTCAAGGTCAAAGTCCATCATGCAGTGGGCAAGCAGCGTGAGCAGCACGACCTTGCGCACCGTGGGCTGCTTTGCGAGAACTGCTTTCACAACGGCGACGATGGCGATGACAGCGGGTATCCAGCCGATGTCCAGCAGCATTTGCAGCAGCTCGTTATGCACCCACCTGACCGAATAAAGGCCGGTCTGGAAGCTGCCGTGCGACATATAGTAGCCGAGGTAGCCGAGCCCGAAGGGGTGGCTGCCGATGACGGGCAGGGCATCCTTCCAATACAGCAGGCGGCCGAGCAGGGTGGACTCACTCGTTGACAGCGCAAGCAGGTGACTGACCGAGTACGAGCCGCCGAGGGCGAGTATCATTACAATAAACACTGCGGCGACCGAGACGGCGCCGATGACGAGCACCTTCGGCTTTTTTCTGAGCCGGATAAACAGGCTCACGAGCAGCGCCGGTATCGCCAGCACGAACACCGTGCGGCTGCCGGACTGGATAAGTCCGAACACGAGGACGATGGCGCACAGCACCCGCCATACATTTATCTTCTCTTCACTTAAAATAAGTATCTCCAGACCCAGCAGCACGAAGCAGGCGAAGGTGTTCGGGTACTGGAAGAAGCCTGCGAGCCTGTCACTTGAGGTGAACAGGCCATGAAGCGAGGGGATAAATTGCAGCGCAAACGACACGAGCACCGTAACTGCGCCTATCCACGGCAGATCGTTTAATACGGTACTGCGCTCATCGCTGTCCGTTTGCAGCAGGCACAGCGCCATGAGCGGGACGGGCAGATATTTTGCGACGCCCCACACGGATAGCCCCTTGTCGACCGACCACAGTATCGAGACGCAGTAGCCGATATACACGGCGATGGCGGTGACGGAGGCTGCGTTCCGGCGGAAGCCGAGCTTCTGCCGCTTGGCAAGCAAAACGAGCCAGACAAACAGCACGGCCGAGACTACGGCACTCGTCAGCTCATAAAACAGCCCGACGGCAAGCAGCGACACGGCCATTATGACCCGCAGCGAATTTAGATAAGATTTAGGCATGATAATCTCCCTAAAAATGCGTTTGCCTTATTTTACATTATGCGACATATAAAAGCAAGAGTGCATATCTCGAACGGGCGAGGGCACTTGTTCGTCAGAATGAATAAAAACGCACATTCGCTTGCGCATGATTGTTGTAATAATGCATATTGTTGCGGAGATGTTAAAATTTTATGAAAAAATATTCAATAAAACACTTGACATATCCATTCGGAAAGCGTATATTATGCACTGTCAATGAATAAATACTCACCGAAAGGAAAAATCGACATGAACCTCAAAAAGAAGCTTATGGTTTGCGCAATGACCGTTGCAGCGGTCACTGCGATAGGTATCGGCAGTGCTTCGGCCTGCACGATGATATATGTCGGCTCTGATCTCACGACCGACGGCTCCACCTTCATGGCGAGAAGCGAGGACTACTCCAACAGCTACAACAAGGTCGCTTATGTAAGCGAGCACGGCAAGCACGCCGCAGGCAGCGTATACGAAGGCTGCTACGGCTTCACCCACACCTTCAGCCACGACAGCTACTCCTACACCGCCGTTTCCGACGATAATCTCGACGGCGTGTGCCCCGACTGCGACGGAACGCACGCACACACCCCGATGGAGGAGTGCGGCACTAACGAGAAGGGCGTTTCCGTTTCCGCAATGGTCACGCTCGGCTGGAAGGGCAACAGCTACTTCAAGGCGCTTGACCCGATGGTCGGCGGCGGCATGTGCGAAAGCGACATGACCACTGTTCTCCTCGGCGAAGCAAGCTCCGCCAAAGAGGGCGTTGAGCTACTGCTGAACATTTACGACACTGTCGGTGCCGAGGAGCGCTCGGGCGTTCTCATCGGCGACCAGAAGGAAGTCTGGTATGTCGAAAACTACACCGGCCACCAGTACATTGCAGTCAAGCTTTCCTCCGACATGATAGCCATCAGCCCGAACATGGGAGCCATCGGCCTTGTCGACCTTGACGACACCGAGAATGTCATCGCGTCGGATAAGGTCATCGAGATCGCAAAGCAGGCCGGAACCTATGTCGGCGATGAGGCCGAGAACACCATTGACTTCCGTGCCTCCTACTCCAACACCGGCATCAATTCCCGCATGGTAAACGGCCTTAACTACCTCGCAGGCAGCGAGAAGTTCACCTCCGCAAACACCACAAGCTCCGACTTTACCATCACCAATGTCAAGGACGGCAAGATCGTCACCGTGACGACCGCTATCGAAGCGGCCAAGAAGCTCGGCGCAAAGGATATGGTCGACTTCTACAAGGTAAACGGCATCGGCAACACCGGCAACCTCGAATGGCACATCTTCCAGATCCAGTCCACCGGCCCCATGGAGACGGCCACCGTTGAGTGGCTTGCAATGGAGCACGGCCAGTACACCGTTGCAATTCCTTACCTGCCCGTTTTGACAACTGACATGTACGAGGGCTACAAGGTCGGCGGCCTCGGAAGCGCAAGCTTCACGACAGAAAAGCCCGACAGCTTCTACGGCGCATTCCCCTCTGTCAGCTGGAAGGGCAGCGGCTACAAGATCCTGCCCGAGGGCTGGGAGACCGGCTACTACTGGTCCGTTGACGGCCTGAGCAACTTCGCTCTGTCCGATGAGTGCTCTGATGAGGATAACGCACTCATCCACGCAAAGCTTGCCGAGATGCAGGCAAAGTGCTACGACAAGATCGGCGAGATGAAGGCCGCCGTCAGCGGTATGGACACGGCATCGGCTAAGATATACGCCACTGCCGAGAGTGCAGCTCTGGCAAAGGAAGCACACCAGCTCACCCTTGATCTTTACAAGCATGTCGCAACCGGCGAGCACAGCTACGGCGACTGGGAGACCACCGTCGAGCCGACCTGCACGGATGCCGGCAGCAAGCAGAAGGTCTGCTCCGTCTGCGGCGACACCGTCACCGAGGAGATAGCCGCAGCCGGTCACGCATGGGAAAGTGACTTCACCGTTGACAAGGAGCCCACCTGCACCGAAGCCGGCAGCAAGTCTATCCACTGTGCGAGCTGCGATGCAGTCAAGGACAAGACCGTCATCGAGGCAAAGGGTCACGCTTGGGAGAGCGACTTCACCGTTGACAAGACAGAGACCTGCACCGAATCGGGCAGCAAGTCCGTCCACTGCGCAGACTGCGACGCCGTCAAGGATGTCACCGTCATCGCACCCCACGACCACAGCTGGGATGAGGGCAAGGTGACTAAAGAGCCCACCACGCTCGAAAACGGCGAAAAGGTGCTCACCTGCACCGAGTGCGGTCAGACAAAGACCGTTTCGATGCCCGCACTGGTCATCCCGCAGACCGGCGACAACAGCAACATCGCAATTTGGCTCGGCGTGCTCGCAATGTCCGGCCTCGGCGTGAGCGCAGTAGTCGCAAGCAAGAAAAAAGAAGAAAACTGAGTAATTTAGTCGAAAACCGTCGGAGGTTTGCCCTCCGGCGGTTTTTTCTTTTAGCTGACGGTAGCCGAGCCCCTATCGGCTTTGACGGGCAGCTTTCCGCTCATGCTTCGCCAAACCCCTAGTCCATATATCTCCATTATGCCCGTCGGGCTTTATCTTTGCCTGAACGAAAACCTGCTCCGTCAAAACTGCGGGGCATCTGTCAGCGAGATTTATCATGCAAAAATTGATACGCTGACAGACGATAGCTGCTCGGCTCCCGCCAGCTATTGCAATGGAGGCGGTTTTGTGCTACTATATAATAGTCGGACTGTAAATGAACAGCGGCAACAGGCTAAACTCCAATACGCAGCAGGGGAGCTTGAGGGGACAAGGTCCCGCTCAAATTGGATAAATAGCCATCAAAAACGCCTGCTAAGGCTTTTTGACGAGCATAGCGAGATTTTTCGTGAAGC
>DQDL01000102.1:11280-16285 GCA_003533405.1 Clostridiales bacterium
GTGAAGCTGCGCTTCACAAAAAATGTGGCGTTTAAATGAAGCGGTCAAAAAAGTCCATGACTTTTTTGATACGCTGAATAGTATTGTTGCAGATTGAAACCTCAAGGAGGAAAAATTCATGAAAAGGTTATTGGCACTGTTCTTAGCCCTTATCATGGTGTGCACGCTCCTGCCGGTCTCCGCTTTAGCTGCCGGCACGGATACGCTCACCGTCTCCGGCAAGGAATACACCGCCAGCGCTTCCGGCACGGGCTGGTCATGGGACGCAGCGAAAAAGACGCTGACCCTGAGCGGCTACGACGGCAGCGCCATAAAATACGGCGGCGACCTGACCGTCGTTTTAAAGGGCGCTAACACCATAAGCCTTGCAAAGGATGCAAAATCCGGCATATCCGTCGGCGGCAAGCTGACGATAAACAAGACAAGCTCATCGGCAAGCGACACGCTGACCATTAAGCAGACCGTGGCCGCGTCCCCGTCGAACCTCATCCAGACCGGCAAGGATGACGAGGCACATGCATGCGTCATAAACGGCGGCACCGTCACCCTCAAAAACGAGGTCGTCGGCGGCACCGGCACGGGCATTGCGAACATGACCGTCGTCAATAACGACGCACGGCTGAATATCACGGCCCCCTACCGTGGCGTAGGCTCGACCCTCAGGACCAACACCTCCGGCGCAGTCACCGTTACGACAAACGGCAGCAACTCCTTTGCCGCCGCCGTCTGCTCGCTCGATGCCTCCGGCACCGGCACCGTGACGCTGAACGCCCCCACACCGGCAGTCACCGTGTGCGAGAGCCTTAATATCGCAAGCACCGCAGGCAAGGTAGTCCTGAACGGTTACACCAAGGTCGCAAACGACCCCGTGGACAACTACTCCGTTGCCTACAACAAAAAGGTGCAGGGCGTGGATAACTACTACGAGGGAAGCTATACCACAGACCCGAGCGGCAATCCCGGCTACTACCTGTGCAACTCGAGCGGTCAGCCGCTTTCCTCGGCGACCTATCAGACCGTTGACGGTCAGCCGCTTGCGATAATGGACTCGAAGCTGCTCGACCTTTCCGGTCTCAAGGTCGGCACGAAGTATGAATCGACCGTTGCCGTTATCAACGCCACCAGAGGCGGCTCGGGCGGCTATGTGTTCTCCGTTGCCTCCGGCAAGCTGCCTGCGGGGCTTACGATGGACGCAAAGACCGGCCGCATCTCCGGCACGCCGTCGGCTGCAAGCGAGGCAGGCTCCTTTGTCGTCTCCGTCAAGGACAGCAAGGGCTCGACCGCACAGGTAACGATAAACTATTCCGCCGTCAAGGCATCCGAGGAGTTTTTGTATGTCGATTACTCGGATAACTCAAGCTACATAAAGTTCAATGTCAAGACCGATAAGGAGGGGCTCGGCTGGAGCTACACCGCCTCGAACAAGACCCTCACCCTCAAGGGCTACAACGCAGGCCCCATTAAGTGCGACACCGACCTCAATATTGTCCTGAGCGGCACGAATACCGTCACTCTGCCCGGCCCTGCCAGTGAGGGCATCAGCGTCAACGGCAAGCTGACGATAACCAAGACAAACAGCACTCTCGGCGATACGCTGACCGTAAAGCAGACGACCACCACGACCTCCGCAGACCTCATCGTCACCGGCAGCGCAGGTCAGGCGCAGTCGCTTGAGGTCAACGGCGGCACCGTCAACCTTGTCGGTGCGGCCGGTGCCACCGGCACGAGCGGTATCACCAATTGGGCGTATGTCAACAACGACGCAAGACTCAATATCACGGCCGCATACCGTGGCGCAGCATCAAGGCTTATCGCCAACACCTCCGGCGATATCAAGATAACCGTCAACGGCGTAAAGGACGGCGCTGCGGCGGCATATCTGCTCAACACCTCCGGCAGCGGCAGCGTCACGCTCACTGCCACCGGCACGGCCACCACGGTGTACAACGCCCTGACCGTTGCAAGCACCTCAGGCAGCGTCGCCTTAAACGGCTACACCAAGGTGAGCGCAACGCCGTACAATAACTTCTCTGTCGCATCGAACAAGACCCTGCAAGGCAATAACGCCTATTACTTCGGCTACCGCACCTCGACCGCGACCACCGGCAGCAGCTATTATCTGACCGATTCCGCCGGCAAGCCGCTCGAATCCGCGGTCATCGTCTCCAAGGCGAATTTGCCGCTTACGATCATGGATTCCGCCATGTTCGATCTGCCCGCAACCATGGTTGGCATCAAGCTCAACCGTGAGATTTACCTGTCCTGTGCGACCTACGGCGGCGCAGGCGGATATTCCTACTCGATAAAGTCCGGCTCGGCACTGCCCGCAGGGCTCACCATAAACAAGGCCACCGGTGCGATCTCCGGCACGCCCACAAGCTCCGCTTCGGCAGGCTCGTTCGTCGTCGTCGTGACCGATAAGGCCGGCGCCACCGCCGAGGTCACGATAAACTACGGCAAGATCAGCGTCGACAAGGTCGGCGTTCCCAGCGTCACCGGCAGCAACGATCCCGACACCGGCAAGCCCCGCTTCACTTGGAACCCCGTTGACGGCGCTGCCAAGTACGAGGTCTACCGCTCCGGCACCAAAAACGGCACCTACTCGCTGTACTGCACCACCACCGGCACGAGCTACACCAACACCACCGCCTCCGCAGGCAGTACCTATTACTATAAGGTGCGTGCCATCGGATATGACGGCAGGGCAGGCTCTTATAGCGCAATCAAAGAGCGCACCTGCGACTGCGCAAGGCCTGTCGTCACCGCAGGCAATAACGCCACCTCCGGCAAGGTCACCCTCAAGTGGACGGCCGTAAGCGGCGCAAAGAGCTACGCCATCTACCGCTCCACGAGCATTGACGGAACATACACCAAGATGTACACCACGACCTCCACGAGCTACACCAACTCCACCTCCAAGGGCGGCGTGACCTATTACTACAAGGTCACGGCACTCTCCAGCAGAACGACCTACGCAGACTCGGCGGCAGCGCTCGTCGGCCCGTGCGTGTGCAAGTGCGCAGCACCCACCGTCACCAGCGGCAACAACGCCTCCTCCGGCAAGATCACCCTCAAGTGGTCGGCCGTCGAGGGTGCAACGAAGTACGAGATCTGGAGATCCGGCACTAAAAACGGCACCTACACCAGAATGTACACCACGACCTCCACGAGCTACACAAACTCCACCTCCTACGCAGGCTACACCTATTACTATAAGGTCAAGGCCGTCTGCGGCACGAACGCCGCCGCAAACTCCGAGTTCAGCGCCATCAAGGAGCGCACCTGCGACTGCGCAAGACCCGTCGTGAAGATTAGCCTCAATAACGGCGACCCGAGGCTGACTTGGGACAAGGTGTATAACGCAGACAGCTACACGATCTACCGTGCCACCACCGCAAACGGCACTTATTCCAAGATGTACACCACCAAGTACACAAGCTACACCAACACGAGCGCCGTTGCGGGCAAGACCTACTACTACAAGGTCGTCGCCAATTGCAGCCGCAGCAGCTACGCCACCTCGGCCTACAGCAATGTGGTGCACATCCTTGCAAAGTAAGGGACTATGAAAATTCGGCAATACCTCATGAAAAATCCGGGGAGCTTATAAGGCTCCCCGGTTTGCTTTGTTAATTGACACGGTGTTAATAATTTGTTAAAATACTGAAAGTGTTCGCTCGGGACGGCTGTTTGTCGCTGCCCGAAATATGCAAAAGGAAAGAGAAATGAAAAAATGAAAATCGTAAAAGCGTATAACAGCGTAAGCCTCGTGCTGCGCATCGTTATCGGCATGGCCATCGGCGTGGCTCTTGCACTGCTCATCCCCAACGCCGCCGAGACCGCACCCGGCATCGGCATCCTCGGCACCCTGTTCGTCGGCGCTCTGAAGGCCATCGCCCCGCTGCTGGTGTTCATACTCATCATCAGCGCACTTGCACAGTCCAAGGAGAAGATGGGCAAGCAGTTCGGCACGGTTATCGTCCTGTACCTCATCTCCACCTTCCTTGCGGCAGTCATCGCCGTCTGCGCAAGCTTCATTTTCCCCGTGACAATCACCCTCACGGAGGCCGCCTCCGATGCCGCGCCCGACAGCTTTGCGGCTATCTTCACCGGCCTTCTTAACAACATCGTTGCCAACCCCATCGGCTCGATCGTCAACGCCAACTACCTCGGCATTCTGTTCTGGGCAGTCGTCCTCGGCTTCATGTTCAAGGGCGCATCCGACACGACGAAAAAGTTCCTGTTTGATGCCTCCGAGGCCGTCACCAAGGCAGTCCGCTTCGTTATCAATCTCGCACCCTTCGGTATCCTCGGCCTCGTGTTCACCGCAGTTTCCACCAGCGGCCTCGCCATCTTCACCGAATACGGTAAGCTGCTGCTCATCCTCGTCGGCTGCATGCTCTTTGCCGCCCTCGTCGTCAACCCCATCATGGCGTTCATCGTCATCCGCAAGAATCCGTACCCGCTGGTGTTCAAGTGCCTCAAGGAAAGCGGCGTCACCGCATTCTTCACCCGTTCGTCTGCCGCTAACATCCCCGTCAACATGACCCTGTGCGAGAGCCTCAAGCTCGACCGTGAGTTCTACTCGGTCTCCATCCCCCTCGGTGCGACCATCAACATGGCAGGTGCGGCAGTCACCATCACCGTCATGACCCTCGCAGCAGTCCACACTCTGGGCATCCCCGTGAGCCTGCCCGTAGCCATCGTTCTGTCGGTCATGGCAGCCCTCGGCGCATGCGGCGCATCGGGCGTTGCCGGCGGCTCGCTGCTGCTCATCCCCATGGCCTGCTCGCTGTTCGGCATCAACAACGATATCGCAATGCAGGTCGTCGGTGTCGGCTTCATCATCGGCGTCATCCAGGACTCCGTCGAGACCGCCATCAACTCCTCCTCCGACGCACTCTTCACCGCCGTTGCGGAATTTAAAGAGTGGCGCAAGGCCGGCAAGGAGATCAAGTTCTGAGCCGTCAGACCCATATGCCCCAAAGCCCGACCGGGAAACCGG
>DQDL01000102.1:16449-17367 GCA_003533405.1 Clostridiales bacterium
GGCAAGGAGATCAAGTTCTGAGCCAAAACCCGAATATAGCAAAAAATCTCCCGTCCACGGACGGGAGATTTTTGCGTTATGGGGCTCATTTCACTAGCAAGAGTGTGGCGACGATGACGGCGAAAAAGACCGAGACGGCTATCACATGAGCCGTGTAGGGCTTCTTGTTTATCATATTGTCGATCGCCATAGCGGATATGATGGGGATCAAAAATGCGAAAATTATCGAAAGAACTACAACTACCATTGCCGCAGCCTCCTTTTAACCCAATGGCTGCATTTGCAGGGCGTTTTGGATCGCCTGCTCATATGCCTGCTTTATGCCGTCAATATTGTATGTCGCATTGAAAATGTCGAGCACTCGCTGAGTGTCGCCGCCGGTGATCAGCCCGACCAGCACGCACAGCGCACCGAGCAAAACTGCGATAATGCAAACGGCGGAGATTATCTTCCAAGCCTTAGCCATCTATCTCCACCTCCTTGACGCAAAGCTTTCTGCCGAGGTTTTTGATGCCCCGGATGAGCCACGGCACGGACACGATGATGAGCCACACGGCAAACCATGTGACCAGCACGCCCAACGCCAGCACGGCAAGGTTCACGCCGAAGCATATAAGCACATCGGCAAGCACCGACATGCCAGAGAAGGTGAAGCTTAAAAGGCCGAAGCCTGTACGAAGTCCCAGCAGTCCGCAGCCGAGCACGCCCAGCTCAAGGCCGAGCATCACGAGCAGCAGAACAAGCCCCACGGGGACGGACACGATGATATAAAGTATCAGCGCAAATACATTCGTTTTCCTGACCTTTTCCGGCGCTGCCTCGGGCGTTTCGTTGAACACCGTCGCCAGCACATGCGCCGTCTCGTCGACGGGCTCCGCCGCCTCGGCGGGCGCTGCCGCTTCCGCCTCGCCGCCTTCG
>DQDL01000103.1:0-885 GCA_003533405.1 Clostridiales bacterium
GATGACCGTGTTGCCGGTGACGAAAATTTCACCCGGGACACGCTCAAACCGCAGGTTCTCGGCATTAGCCTCGGTGGGCGCAAAGTTCAGCGCCGCAAGACGGGATATCAGGCAGCGGTCGGCCTCCTCGGGAAAGGGGCTTTGTAGATCAAATGTCCGCAGGCCGGCTTCAACATGGCCTACGGGGATTTTTGCGTAAAATGCGGCGAGGGCGGCGGCAAGCGCCGTTGCGGTGTCGCCGTGGACGAGCACAAGATCGGGCTTTGCCTGCGCAAGGCAACCCTCCATGCCCGTGAGCACCTTGGCGGTGACCGTGTACAGCGACTGCCCCTCGGTCATGATATCAAGGTCATAGTCCGGCTCAAGCTCAAAACAGCGCAGCACGCAGTCGAGCAGCTGCCGATGCTGGGCGCTGACGCACACGATGCTCTCCGTCTCCGGACGCTTATCCAGCTCCCGCACGAGCGGGAGCATTTTTATCGCCTCGGGTCTTGTCCCGAAAACGGACATGACCTTAATTTTCTTCATTTTTCTCTTCCGTTTCCTCGGCGGCAGGCGCTTCGGCGGGCTGCTCGTGGTGGAGATGGATGTTTTTATTGTGCCTGAACACGAACCACCAGATGCACACGGCAATCGCAAAGGCGATGGCGGCGAGAATGTTTCGTGCCGGGCCTTTTGAGGTTATCAGCACGGCGGCAAGGCCGAGGATCGCCGATATCGCATACAAAACGGCGACTGCCTGCTTCTGATTAAGACCCATGTCGAGCAGCTTGTGGTGGAAATGGCCACGGTCTGCGTGGAACGGGCTTTGCCCGTGCAGGATGCGGCGGGTAAAGGCGCATATGGTGTCCGAAAGCGGGACGGCCAGTGCCAGCACCGGCAGGA
>DQDL01000103.1:1083-3162 GCA_003533405.1 Clostridiales bacterium
CCAGTGCCAGCACCGGCAGGATGAAGGTCACGATGGCGTAGAACTTGAACATGCCGATGACCGAAGCCGTTGCGAGAATGTAGCCTAACAGCAGAGCGCCCGTGTCGCCCATGAAAATTTTTGCCGGATTGAGGTTATACGGGATAAAGCCGAGGCACGCTCCGCACAGGGCGGCGAGTATCGTCGCAACATTGCTGTTGGAGTCGGAAACGAGCATCGACACGACGAGCATCGTCAGCGATGCGATGGCGGAAACGCCGCAGGCAAGCCCGTCAAGCCCGTCGATGAGGTTAACGGAATTCGTGCAGCCGACTATCCACAGTATCGTCACGGGGACGGAAAGTATGCCGATGGTGATGGCCTGAGTGCTCGTTATATGCAGCGGGTTCGTGACGACATTTATGATGATGCCCGAGAGCACCGCAATGACGGCGGCGAGTATCTGCACGCCGAACTTGAGCCATGCGTTGAGGTTAAGAACATCGTCTATCGCACCGACGACGGCGATGAGTATCGCACCGACTAAGATGCCTCGTACCTGCGTTGTGATATTCGCAAACAAAAGCACCGAGATCAAAAATCCTGTAAATATCGCCAGACCGCCCATGCGGGGTATCGGGTGGCTGTGGATATGGCGTTTTTTGTCGGGGATATCGATAGCTCCGACCTTGACCGCAAAGTTCTTCACGAGCGGCGTCGCTATAAATGAAATGACAAATGCAATAACTAATGCAAGGATTATCTTTATCCAAGCAGCCGTGCTGTAATCGACCATAGCTGTCTCCGAAAAAATTTATATCTTAAAAATTTCCGCAAAGTCAAACCGTTGGATAGTTTGACGGCGGATATTTTCGCTCAGGCAAGGCGGGGCGTGCAGGGAATACCATGGCGTATTTACCAGCGCTCCAACGCAGCATGAGCGGAAATAGACCCGTCAAAATTTGGGCTTCTCTACTAAGCCGATCTTCTTGTATACCTTGCGCAGGGTCTTGCGGGCGATAAAGCTTGCCTTCTGAGCGCCCTCGGTGTAGACCTTTTCAAGATATGCCTTGTCGGCGAGGATGCGCTCGGCCTCCTCACGAATGGGGCGCAGCATCTCGATAACGGCATCGCCGACTGCGGGCTTGAACGCACCGTAGCCGAGGCCGTCAAATTCCCTCTCAATTTCGTCAAAGCTCTTGCCCGTGACGGCGGCGTAAATGTTCATGAGGTTAGATACGCCGGGCTTATTCTCCGGGTCAAAGCGCACGCAGTGCTCGGTGTCGGAATCGGTGATGGCACGCTTAAACTTGCGGGCGATATCCTCGGGCTTCTCCAGCAGGAACACGCAGCCGTTGGGGTCGGACTTGCTCATCTTCGAGGAGGGATTACCCAGACCCATGACCCTTGCACCCACCTTGGGGATGTACGCCTCGGGGATCTTAAAGGTCTCGCCGTAGAGGTTGTTAAAGCGAATGGCAATATCCCTTGTCAGCTCGCAGTGCTGGCGCTGATCCTCACCGACGGGAACGAAGTCCGCCTGATAAAGCAGGATATCCGCCGCCATGAGAGCGGGGTAGGTGAACAGGCCGCCATTGATGTTGTCGGCATTCTTTGCGCACTTGTCCTTAAACTGCGTCATGCGGCTTAATTCGCCGAACATGGTGTAGCAGTTGAGTATCCAGCCGAGCTCGGCATGCTCATGCACATGGCTCTGCAAAAACAGAGTGTTCTTCTCGGGGTCGAGCCCGCAGGCAATGTACTGCGCAAGCTGCGTGAGCGCACGGCGGCGGAACTCCGTCGGATTCTGGCGCACGGTCAGCGTGTGCAGGTCGGCCATAAAGTAGTAGCAGTCAAACTCGTCAGCAAGCGCACTCCAGTTCTTGACCGCACCTAAGTAGTTGCCTAAATGCAGGTCGCCCGAGGGCTGGATGCCGGAAAGCATTATCTTCTTCGTAGTATTTTCCATTTTAATTATCGCCTTTCAATTAGCTATACTATGCTAAATTTGTACCCTTGATTGACAAGGGTATGCACGGTTTTGGGCGGCTGATTTCCGCCCATGCTTCGCTAAATCCCTAGTCCATATATGTCCATTAT
>DQDL01000103.1:3388-3777 GCA_003533405.1 Clostridiales bacterium
TCCATTATGCCCGTCGGGCTTTATCTTTGCCTGAACGAAAATCAGCTCTCCCAAAACTGCTTCGCACCTGACAGCAGTCAATTTTCAAGTGGATTTCGTTCTTCTTTGATGAAGGCGGGTTGTAACTCGCCAAGGCAAAAAGGACGGAAGACGCTGAAAAGGGGCGCTGTCAGGCGTGTATCCCCTTGACAATCAAGGGTATTCTACCATTTTAGTTCTCACTTGACAATAATGAAAATGTAAAATAGTATATAAGAGTAGAATATTTAAGTTGACGGGAGCCGAACAACTATCGGTTTTGACGGGCGGATCTCCGCTCAAGCTGCGCCGAAGTCGTTTCCGGCAAAACTGCGCAGCATCTGTCAGTAGTGTTTTTCGAGGGATTTTCG
>DQDL01000010.1 GCA_003533405.1 Clostridiales bacterium
CTGCCATGATGTACTCGGCACTCATGAGGAACTCCTTGATGGTGCTTGCAAGACCACGCTTGAGCAAAATCGGCTTGCGCAGCTTGCCGACCTCACGCAGAAGGTCGAAGTTCTGCATATTTCTTGCGCCGATCTGGATGACATCGACATCCTCGAACAGGGGCAGGTCGTTAACGCCCATGACCTCGGTCACGATGGGAAGACCGGTTTCCTGCCTCGCTATCTTCAGAAGCTCAAGGCCGGTCGCCTTGAGACCCTGGAAGTCGTAGGGGGAGGTTCTGGGCTTGAAAGCACCGCCGCGGAGCATGTTTGCGCCGCTTGCCTTGACGGCCTTTGCGATGCCGACTATCTGCTCCTCATTCTCAACGGAGCAGGGACCCGCTATCATGACGAAGTTGCCGCCGCCGACCTTGACATCACCGACGGTGACGATGGTATCATCGGGGTGGAACTTTCTGTTGCAGCACTTGAACGGATCGGTCACCGTCTTGACGGAGTCTACGATATCGAGACTTGCAACGAGGTCCTTATCCACCTGCGAAGTGTCACCCACGAGACCGAGAACGGTCTGATAGCTGCCTACGGAGATGTGGACATCAACGCCCTGACTTTTCAGCCAAGCGATAAGCTGCTGCTTTTTTTCTTCCTTAGTTCCGTGCTTCAAAATTACTATCATTTTCTTTATCCTCCATAAGCAAAATAAAAAATGCGGCACAGACTATTCTGTGCCGCACGGAAATTCAAAAATGAACCCTCATACTTTTGCGCATCACAAAACAGCCCTACTATTGTGGTAAGTAAAGCGGTAATAGTATGCGTAAAAGAAGAAGTTTTTCATGTTCAAATACCTCTTAAAAAGTCAATGCTCTTTACATCATGAAGTATAACAGCGTCTAAATGCCGTGTCAACCAGTAAAAATCCACAATTCCGACACGGATAGTTAAAATTCCGTTCGGCAATTTGCGCAATTATTTGCCCTGCTGGCGGCACCAGACCTTCATAACGAGCCAGTTGGGCAGCAGCTTCACGCCCAAGACCTGAAGCCTGACGGGGAAACCGAGAATGGAGACCTTCTTGTTTCGCTTGAGGTCCTTCATGGCCTTGGTGACGACCTGCTCGGCGGTGTAGTAGCGGTCGTAATACTTAATTGTATTATCGTGCACGGCGTGGTCGAAAAACTCGGTCTTTATCCAGCCCGGGGCAACGGCCATGACATGGATGCCGAGAGACTTAAGCTCAACGCCGAGGGCACGGGAGAAGTTCAGAACATACGCCTTCGACGCACCGTACACATTTATATACGGTACCGGCTGCCACGAGGAGTTAGACGCCATGTTTATAATGTGGCTGCCCTTGGACATATAGGGAATGGCCATGTAGGTCACGGCGGTGAGCGCACGGTCGTTGAGCTCGATGATATCAAGCTGCTTATCCATGTCCATATCCTTGAACACGCCGAAAAGACCGAAGCCTGCGGCGTTCACGAGCACACGGATATCGGGCGTTTCGGCCTCAAACATTTCCTTCAAAACGGCGAAATTTTCACGCTTGCCGAGGTCAAGGGCGACAGGGCGTATCTTAGCCCTGCATTTTCCCGCAAGCTCTTCGAGCCGCTCCTTGCGGCGGGCAACGACCCATATCTCGTCAAGCTCAAAATCACGGTCTATAGCATAAACAAACTCTCTGCCCATGCCGGAGGATGCGCCGGTGATAAGTGCAATTTTCATATCGAGGTATCCTTTCAACATTTAATGTATAACGATTGTACGCCATAGCCCGCAAATTGTCAAACCAGTGAATAAAGCATTAAAAAGGCAAATTTAAAAACTAAAATAAATAAAAAACACGATTTTTGCATTATTATGTTGACAAATTGGTTTCAAAATAATATACTTCTTTCGGAAATTATTAATAAGATGTAAATAGGAGGTTTGCCTTGTGAATAAGACAAAAAGGTTTTTAGCATTGGCACTTGCACTTGTGATGGTATTTGCCATGCTCCCCGTGTCCACCGCTTCGGCTGCGTCCGGCAGCAAGTGGGTCAGCGCATGGAGCACCAGCCCCATCGATGCAAGTCTCAGCGAGCTCGGCATTCTTGACGAGCTGGCAGTCCCCGTCGGAGCGATCTCCAACAGAATGGTCATCGAGTCCACCGCAAGCGGCACTCAGGTGAGATTTGTTCTGTCCAACGAATACAGCCTCGTTCCCATGACCGTCAAGGCATGCAGCGTCGGCAGAGTAGTTAAAAGCAGCCTTACCGACTGCGTCATGAACACCCTTACCGCACGCACCGTCAGAGTTAACGGCAGAAGCACCTTTACCATCCCCGCAGGCGGTGTTGTCACCACCGACCCTGTCCTCATGAAGGTCACCGCCGGTGAGAAGCTGTGCGTGAACATCTACTACAAGGATGTCACCGCCATCCGCACCATCGGCCTCATCGGTGCAGATTCCTACATCGGCATCGGCAACACCACCCACTCAAACAGGGTCGTTCCCATCCCCCTCAAGTATGAGGCAGACTCCGGCTCATATGAGATAACCACAACCCTCAAGGAGATGGATGTCAAGGCAGCCGCAGGCACCGAGACCTGTGTCGTGTTCGGCGACTCCACCGTTGCAAGCGAGATTCCCCGCCTGCTGGCGGCAAAGCTGCGTGATAACGGCATAAACAATGTCTCCGTGACCCAGGAAGCCATCAAGGGCAACCGCCTCGTCGCCGACGGCGTAGGCAAGGCCGCAAAGCTGCTCGGCAGCGCAGGCGTTGACCGCTTTGCCGAGGATGTCCTCGGACAGGCAGGCGTGACCAAGGTCATCGTAAAGCTCGGCATCAACGATGTCGTGCATCCGCACTGCGCATCCAAGGCGGGCAAGGCTCCCTATGCAAGCCTTGAGGATATGATAGCAGGCTATCAGAAGCTCATTGCCATGGCTCACGCTCAGGGCGTTGAGATCTACTTCTGCGAGGTCACCCCGTGGAAGGGCTACACCCGCAATGTTTTCGGCGCAGGCGACGATGTCCAGTGGACTGCCGGGATCGACCAGCTGCGTGTTGATATAAACGCATGGCTGTCGAGCGAAGCGTGCCCCGCAGACGGCTTTATCAGCCTCAGCGGCATGGCAGACCCCGCCGATCCCACCCAGCTGATACCCTCGCAGACCCCCGACGGCATCCATCACAATGCCGCAGGTCAGGCAAACTTCGTATCTCAGATAGATGTAAACCTGTTCAAGTAATCAAACACAGCACAGACGGCACGAATTTTTTCGTGCCGTCTTTTTTGCGGATTTTATATTTAAACCTATAAATTTTGTGTGTAGAAAAGCATGCCTTTCATGCAAATGTGTTAAAAGTGCAAAAAGGGTATTGACAACGAAAAAACTTGGCGCTATACTTCGAGCCAAATAAGACAGCACCTGATAGAGGTTGCGGAAACGATGAGTATTCCACGGTATACGCCGGCAAGCGGCTGTGGAAGAAAGGCAATTCCGCCGAAGCGCAGAACGGTTGCCGCCGTTTTGTATGCTGGGACTTCGCTGAACAAGCGTTGGACTGTCACATTTATGTGGAGAGCTATCGAAGGCAATTTAATTTTGGAATTTCTTTTTTCAAAGCCTGCGATACCGCTTCGGGTCGCAGGCTTATTAATTTAAAAAAGGAGTTCTGAAAAATGAGAACAAGAAACCTGATCGCACTGCTCATGGCAGCAGTAATGTGCCTTTGCCTGCTTGCAGGCTGCGGCAGCAGCAATGATTCCGAGTCAGCGGATCTGACGAACGCAACGAGCCTTGCCGACCTTGCAGGCCGCAAGATAGCCGCCCAGGCCGGTACCTTCCACGCCGACGCTCTCGAGCAGATCGAGAATGTCCAGTCCTCGACCTACCCCGAGTTTGCAGACCTCTTGACCGCCCTTAAGAGCGGCGCCATCGACGGCTATGTCGCAGAGGAGCCGACGGCTCTTTCCGTTTGCCAGTCCGACGACAGCCTGACCTACATCCCGCTGAAGAACAACGACACGGGCTTTACCGCAACGGCGGCCGATGTCGGCATCGCAGTAGGCCTCAAGAAGGGCTCGGCTCTCACCGCTCAGATCAACGAGATCCTCGCAACCATCACCGATGAGCAGCGCTCCCAGCTCATGGAGCAGATAGTCACCCTCGCATCCGGCGGCGAGGTCACCGAGTTTGCCGTGAGCTGCCCCGCACCCGAGACCACCAACGGCGTTCTGAGAGTCGGCATGGAGTGCGCATACGAGCCCTATAACTGGACCGATACCGAA
>DQDL01000084.1:0-6231 GCA_003533405.1 Clostridiales bacterium
AAAAAGGCGAAAATAACCGAAAGGGCACACTGACAGACGATAGGGGTTCGGCTTCCGTCAACTTGCTTTTCTGGCAGGAAAAGCGAGTCCCTGCGTCACGCTCCTTTACTATGTTTACTACACCCGCCGAAAGAAGAATACAAGACTTGAAATTTTCCTCAAAATGTGGTAATATAAAGCCGTCGGAGAAAGAAATTTCTCCGATTTCCTGCGTCCTGCGCAAAAACTGTTGATAAATAAGAAATTATTAGTTATAATGACCTCACAACTTAATTGATATGGAAGTACGGTTCTAAAGCTGTAGAAATGAGTTTTGATTAAAAGGGAATCCGGTTCGAGTCCGGAACAGCCGCCATTACTGTATTTGACACAACGGGAGTCCATTTATGCCATTGGTGCTGTCTGTCTGTCGGCGGGCACACTGAGAAGGCGGGCTTTCCGGTCATAAGTCAGGAGACCTGCCGTGCTTTTTAGGTTTACATTTACTTTGGCGTGAAGAGTGCAGCCGATTTATCATTGTCCGTTTGGCTTTGGTCGGGGCGCTCGTTTTTTTATGCCTCACGCTAAGGCCAAGCTTGTGATGCCCGTCTCCGGGGATAGATCGATGCGCTCTTTCATTATTAGAAGAAAGAGTGTATTTTTTTACGGAGGTATAATATGAAAAACACCGGCAAAAGACTGCTCGCCGCCGTGCTTGCGGTAGTGATGCTCGCATCGCTGTCGTTCGTAGCATTTGCGGCGCAGGAAGATGACGACGAATTTAAGGTCGTCGTGTCCATGGAGGGTCTGACCTTGGGTCAGGGCCTGTATTATGAGCCGCAGGCGTACACGCTCGATGAGATAAATGCGCTGCTTTCGCAGGAGGGCTACGGACCTCTTGACCGCAGCGAGGTGACCGCAGGCCTTGCAACGCTTGCGTTCTTCATCGATCACAATATCGATTACACCATGACCGGCGACTGGGCGGACACCGCCTATGTGTCCGGCATCAAGGACATCGACAAGGGCTATCTTGATATCCCCTCGGTCATCACCGAAAACGGCGGCCCGACAAATGACGAGAACGACGGCAACAACGACGAGTACCTCGGCGAGTTTGACTACGACAGCATGTCCGGATGGATGATCACCGTCAACGACTTCATGATCAATGTCGGCTGCGCAGGCTGGTACCTTGAAAATGAGGATCAGAAGGCGCTTTGCCCGTCCGACCTCGGCAACACCTATGTCGTCCGTTGGCAGTTCACCCTGCACGGCTACGGCGCCGACCTCGGCGTTGACACCGGCTGGGGCATGCCCGCATACTTTGAGGGCGCAAAGAAGGCTGCACTGTACGCAGCATACGCAGACTGCACCGACGCCGCCAAGAAGGCGCAGGTCATGTCCGTCATGGAAAACCTCACCGCAACGCAGGACGAGGTAGACGCAGCAGTCGCAGTTTTGACCGCCGATGACAGCGGCGACAAGGCAGATTACAAGACCGCCCTCAACGAGACCATGGCACAGCTTGCCGCCACCGTGACTGAGCCGAGCTTCGGTACGGGCGCAGGCGAGTGGAGCGTTCTGTCCCTTGCAAGAGGCGGCTACTACCCCACCGACAGCAAGTATTTTGCCGATTACTACTCCCGCATCGAGCAGACTGTCAAGGAAAAGGCGGCTTCCGTCAACCTAAACGGTGCACTCCACAAGGTAAAGAGCACCGAAAACTCCCGCCTCATCATGGCACTTTCCGCCATTGGCAAGGACCCGACCAAGGTCGGCGGCGTTGACCTTGTCGGCGCATACAGTGCAAACGGTTTCAGCTGGATAAAGAAGCAGGGGCTCAACGGGCCGGTGTTTGCCCTCATCGCCCTTGATACATATAACTACAAGACCAAGGATGCAACCATCCGCCAGCAGTGTGTGAACTACATACTCGAGGCGGAGCTATCCGGCGGCGGCTGGGCGCTTTCCGGCACGACCGCAGACCCCGACATGACCGCAATGGCGCTTCAGGCGCTGGCACACTACGCCGACAACGCCGATGTCAAGGCCGCAGCCGAGCGTGGCTTTGCAGCTCTTTCAAGCATCCAGAAGGATAACGGCGGCTACGCATCATGGGGCAGCGTAAACTCCGAGAGCATCGCACAGGTCATCGTTGCCTGCACCGCTTGGGGCATCGACCCGAGCACCGACAGCCGCTTTGTCAAATCCGGCGGCTCGGCAGTTGACGCTCTGCTTGAGTTCTACATCCCCGAGGGCAAGGGCTTTGCCCATGTTCTCGAGACCACCGGCGGCTACACTGGCGGCGAGGTCAACGCCATGGCGACCGATCAGGCCTGCTACGCACTCGTTGCATACGACCGCTTTGTAAACAATAAAAATGCACTTTATGACATGACCGATGTCGCCCGCCCCGAGCCTGCCGGCATCTCCGCAAGCATCTCCCTGCCCGCCGAGATCAGCAACAAGAAGGGCACGACCTTCAACGCAATCGTCAGCGTTTCCGATTGGGACAGCGAAGCAGGCTGGAAGCTCGTTGACGCGACCCTCAGCGTCCCCGAGAATGTCACCGTCACCGGCGTCACCGTGGGCAGCCGTGTCTCCGGCGGCAATGTCATGTACAACCTCGATAACGGCAAGCTGCGCATAGTCTACTTCGATGCCGAGAAAAACAGCACCGTCGAAGTCAGCGGCACAAGCTTCCCGGCGGAGTTTTTCATCATCGGCCTTGAGCTCACGGACGATATCAGCGTCAAGAACAAGGGCGAGATAACTATCAGCGTTGACGAAATGAACCTCAAAAAGAGCTCGGACGAGAGCGACGACAGCGCAGTCACCGTCGTTAACACCGCCACCGCCAAGGCAACCTCCGATGTTGTCAAGGGCGTGTCGTTCAGCGCAAAGTGCCTGTATGTCGGCGACGGCGTTGACCTCATCTCGACCGATAAAATGGCTATCGCCGTGTCCGCCACCGAGCTCTGCAACGGCTCGCAGATAAGCTACAAGGACGGCGCTGTGAAGCTTCATTACAGCCGCCTGCTTTCTGAGAAGCTCGGCGTGTGCACCTATGTTGCAATGGTCTCCGCAGACACCGACCTTGGCGCATTTTCCGATGCCGCAAACTACACCTATGACGAGAACGAGACTGCCGATGCACTCGACTTCGGCGACACCAACTCCGACGGCGTTATAAACGCTCAGGATGCGCTCAACGCCGCAAACGCATGGCTGCGCAAGACCGACGCTCCCGATGACGAGAGCATCCTGCGCACCAATGTCACCGGCGACGGCCGCATCAACACCTCCGACGCACTGGGCATCGTTGAGAACTTCGTAAACGGCGATGACTTCGGCGTTGTCGCAAAAGCAGCGGCATAAGCTATGGAAGAAAAGAAAAACAGCAAGAAAAAAACAATAATCATCGTTCTGCTCGTGCTTTTGGCACTTGCGGTGCTGGCGTTTTTCCTGTTCAGGGACGGTGGGGCATTATCTCTTGCACCCGCCGTCACCGTCGAGACTCCGAATAAGATGAGCCAAAGCGACAGGGATGAGTTCACGCTTGATGTCACGCTCTCCGATCTCAGAGACGGGCTGTATCCGGCGGCGAGCTTCTCGATTAACTTTGACTCGAACAAGCTCGAATTTCTCGGGCTCGAGGAGGGCAATGTCGTCGTTCCGTGCGAAAAAAAGGCAAACGGCGCCGTGACCGAGCTTCCCGACTGGGGCGTGAATGTCGAGCGCAGCAACGAGATAGGGCAGATAAATGTCATGTACATTGACCTTTCCGGCGGCAGACGGGCATTCTCGAAAGACCTGCTGCCCGACGGGGACAGGGTGCTCTTTAGGCTCAGGTTCAAGCTCCGTGGCAGCGTGCAAAGCGGCGATATCATCGAGATATCGTTTGCCGATGCGGTGTTTGCCGCAAGCGATGAAAAAGACAGCCTTGCATCCGTAAAAAACACGCTCAAGACCCGCAGCGGCAGAGTGGTCATAGGAGACTGACATGAAAAAATTTATATGCCTTCTTCTTTGCCTAGTGACGCTGTTTTCGGTCACGGGCTGCGATAATTTTCTTGCCGCAAACGAAAATGTTTTGCAGGGGAGCGTTGATCTTGCCGAGGACGGCATAGTCCCCGAAAGCACCGTACGGCAGATAAAGGACGAAAATGCCGTAGTCGTGTTCTGCGGCAATAGCGGCGCTTACCGCTACGAGTGGACGGTGTTCGGCAGCGATATTACCGAGGTCAAGGCGCTCGACTTCGGACTTGATATCGATAACGCCGAAAACGGCATTTACATTGACCTTCATGCCACGGAGAGCTTCGGCTTTGCGCCGGTTTTGTCCGTGTACCTCGACACGCAGTGGGACTGCCGGACGGCGACGGTGTACAAGTCCGATGAGAAAACGCCGATGTGCTCTGCGTCCGTCACCGGCGAAAAGACGAGTATTTTAAACTTTGCCGTGACCGAGGTCACGCCTAACATGCTCGTTTCGCCCGACGATATCCCCGCAACGCCCGCACCCTCCGCATCGACCGACAGGGTCGTGTCCGACGGTAAGCAGACCGAGCAGGATAAGTATAAGACCGACCCCGTGCCTGCGGGCAAGCCCATGCCCGTTGAGCCGGAGGACACGACGGTCGACAAGCGCACAAAGTATACCTGCACCTTCTCTATAGAGTGCTCGACGATACTCAATAATCTTGACATGCTCGAGCCGGACAAGCTCGACGCCGTGCCGTCTGACGGCATCATCCTGCCTGCGCAGACGGTCACATTCTATGAGGGCGAGTCGGTGTACGATGTGTTAAAGCGCATCTGCGCCGAAAAGGGCATCCACATGGAAGCGTCCTTTACGCCCATGTACAACAGCGCCTATGTCGAGGGCATCCACAACCTGTATGAGTTCGACTGCGGACAGGCCTCCGGCTGGATGTACCGTGTCGACGGCTGGTACCCCAATTATGGGTGCAGCCGCTATCAGCTCAAGCAGGGCGAAACCGTCGAGTGGCGCTACACCTGCGCCTACGGCGACGATATAGGCGGCGGCTACGCAATGGGAAGCGACTGAAATGGCTAATACCGACACCTTTTCGGGCTATCACCCGACGGTAAACTTCATATATTTTGCGCTGGTTTTGTTCTTCGGCATGATATTCATGCATCCGGCGTGCCTTGCCGTTGCCGTTTTCGGCTCAGTGGCCTATGCCGTGCGCCTCACGGGGCGCAAAGCGGCAAGCTTCGGCGTGAAATTCATACTGCCGGTCGTGCTGCTGGCGGTGGTCATAAACCCCGCCTTCAACCACGCAGGCGAGACCGTTTTGGTCTACCTGTCAAACGGCAACCCCATAACAAAAGAGAGCATCGCATACGGCTTTGCCGCCGGAGCGATGCTCGCTTTGGTGCTTATGTGGTTTTATTGCAGCACCGAGGTACTCTCCTCGGACAAGTTCGTGTACATTTTCGGACGGGTCAGCCCTTCGCTTGCGCTCATTTTGAGCATGACCCTGCGCTTTGTGCCGAAGTTCAAAAAGCAGCTCGACCTTGTCCGACAGGCTCGCCGCAGCGTCGGCTGCGACACGGCAAACGGCAGTGTATTGCAGCGCACGAAAAATGCGATAACCGTGCTCTCGGGCATGGTGACATGGTCGTTAGAGAATGCCATCGACACTGCCGACAGCATGAAAAGCCGTGGCTACGGGCTAAAGCACCGCAGCTCGTTTTCAATTTACCGCTTCGATAAGCGTGACATGCTCATGCTCGTGTGGCTTCTGCTGTGCGGCGCGATAATATTCCTTGCCGCCTTCACCGGCGGCCTTGGCTGGCGGTACTTTCCGAACATTCGAGGCTCGTTGAGCCCCATGACATTTTGTGCGCTCGCAGCGTATCTTGCGCTGTGCTTAACGCCGACTGTTATCGATCTGAGGGAGGAGCGAAGATGGAAGTCTTTAATATCGAAAGCTTAAGCTTCGCCTACCCCGAGCAGACCGAAAGGGCGCTTGACGGCGTGAGCCTGAGCGTCAAGAAGGGCGAATTTCTCGTCCTGTGCGGCGCATCCGGCTGCGGCAAGTCGACGCTTCTGCGCAATCTCAAGACCGCCCTTGCCCCGCACGGAACAAAAAGCGGCAGCATCATGTTCTGCGGCAGACCGCTTCATGATGTCGACCGGCGCACGCAAAGTGCCAAGATCGGCTTTGTGCTGCAATCGCCGGATAATCAGATAGTCACCGACAAGGTCTGGCACGAGCT
>DQDL01000084.1:6461-6624 GCA_003533405.1 Clostridiales bacterium
CACCGACAAGGTCTGGCACGAGCTCGCCTTCGGGCTTGAAAGCCTCGGACTCGACACGCAGGTCATCCGCCGCCGAGCCGCCGAGATGGCTGCGTTTTTCGGCATCGAGGACTGGTTTTATAAAAATGTCTCGGAGTTGTCCGGCGGGCAGAAGCAGCTTTTA
>DQDL01000084.1:6858-7363 GCA_003533405.1 Clostridiales bacterium
GAGCCAGCTTGACCCCATCGCCGCCGGTGATTTTCTCGCCGTGCTCGGCAGAATAAACCGTGAGCTTGGCACGAGCGTGCTCCTGACCGAGCAGCGGCTCGAGGAAGCACTGCCCATGGCCGACCGCTGCGCCGTCATGGATAAGGGCAAAATTATCTGCTGCGGCAATGTCAAAGCTGTCGGCAGGGCGCTCAAGGGCATGGAGCACACCATGTTTGACGCCATGCCCGCCGCCATGCGCATTTGGGCGGGGCTCGAGACGAGCTCCGACTGCCCCGTGACCGTTTCCGAGGGCAGGGCGTTTCTTTCGGAGTACGCCGAGCACCACGAAATTTCCCCCGTGCCCGTAAAACCCGCAAAGCCTGCGGGCGAGACCGTTGTTTCGGCAAAGGAGCTTTGGTTTCGCTACGAAAAGGACGGGCGGGACATTATAAAAGGGCTCGACCTCACCGTTCAAAAGGGCGAAATGCTCGCAATTTTGGGCGGCAACGGCGCAGGCAAATCC
>DQDL01000084.1:7469-7779 GCA_003533405.1 Clostridiales bacterium
TCACGGCACAGCCGCAGTTCAGGCTCAAGCTGCTTTGCGGCGCACTGACCCCGTATCGGGGCAAGCTTCAAACGCAGGGCAGGGTGTCCATGCTCCCGCAGGACCCGCAGACGCTTTTCGTCAAAAAGACCGTGTACGAGGACCTGTACGCCGTGTCGAAAAATGACGAAAAAGTGCGAAATATCGCCGCACTGTGCTGCCTGACGGAGCTATTAGACCGCCATCCGTATGACCTGTCCGGCGGCCAGCAGCAGCGTGCTGCGCTTGCAATGATATTGCTGCAGGAGCCGGATGTGCTGCTGCTCGACGA
>DQDL01000084.1:8011-8586 GCA_003533405.1 Clostridiales bacterium
GCCGGATGTGCTGCTGCTCGACGAGCCGACAAAGGGGCTCGATGCGCACTTTAAGCGGCTGCTTGCGAAAATCTTGGGCAGGCTCACACAAAGTGGTGTTTCCGTCGTCACCGTCACGCACGACCTCGAGTTTGCCGCCGCCTACGCCGACCGCTGCGCCTTGTTTTTTGACGGCAGCATCGTGTCGCAGGGCACGCCCACACGCTTTTTCTCCGACAACAGCTTTTACACGAGCTCGGCAAACCGCATCTCCCGCGGCATCGTAGCCGATGCCGTCACCGCCGAGGATGTCATCCTCGCATGCGGCGGAACGCTCCCGCCCGAGCCGGAGCTTCCAGATGTGCCGGAGTATACCCGCACGGCAGAGCAGAGCCCCGACAAAAAGCCCGAGCCCCTGCCGCTGCACCGTAAAATCATTGCACTGTTGTCGCTCGCCTCGGCGCTCACAATCTTCGTCTATGCCGTGTGCACCGCAGACCTCAGCGCACTTGTAAATGCCGAGGGCATCACAAAGCTGGGGCTCAGCTCCGTGAAGCTCTACGCTGCGCTCATTGCATCGCTTTTGGTATTCATGC
>DQDL01000084.1:8809-9042 GCA_003533405.1 Clostridiales bacterium
GTGCATCGCTTTTGGTATTCATGCTCGCCATCGGGCGCAGGTCGGCACCGCCAGTCACCGTGCAGACCCCCGAAAGCCGCCGCAGGCTCACCAAGCGCACCGCCGCAGCGGCCCTTCTGGTGCTCGTTTTCGTTCCGCTGACGCTGTTTTTCGGCGTGTACTACCTCGATAAAAAGCAGTATTTTATAACGGCAACGCTCGTGCTTATAGAGTGTATGCTGCCGTTTTTCATG
>DQDL01000084.1:9236-9493 GCA_003533405.1 Clostridiales bacterium
GAGTGTATGCTGCCGTTTTTCATGATCTTCGAGGGGCGCAGGCCGCAGGCGAGGGAGCTCGTCATCATCGCCGTGCTGTGCGCAATCGGCGTGGCGGGTCGTGCCGCATTTTTCATGCTGCCGCAGTTTAAGCCTGTGCTTGCGCTGACTATAATCGCAGGCATCGCCTTTGGCGGCGAGACCGGCTTTTTGGTCGGCGCAATGACCATGCTTGCATCAAATGTCCTGTTCTCGCAGGGACCGTGGACGCCGTGGCA
>DQDL01000084.1:9648-14765 GCA_003533405.1 Clostridiales bacterium
CTCGAACATGCTGTTCGGGCAGGGACCGTGGACGCCGTGGCAGATGTTCGCCATGGGCATCTCGGGCTTTCTTGCGGGCGTGCTGTTTCGCAAGGGACTGCTCCGGCGCACCCGTGGCTCGATGTGCGTTTTCGGTGCGCTGTGCGCTATCGTCATCTACGGCGGCATCATGAATCCCGCCTCGGTGCTTTTGTGGGGCAGCGGGTCGATAAACGCAAAAATGATTTTGACCTACTACATCACGGGCTTCCCCATGGACTGCATCCACGCCTTTGCGACGGTGTTTTTCCTGTACATCGCCGCCGAGCCCATGCTCGAAAAGCTCGACCGCATAAAGGTCAAATACGGCCTTGTTGAATAACATAAGCCCTCCGATATCGGAGGGCTTTGTTTATTGATTGCTTTGCCTTTCGTGCTGCGTGCCGAAGTAGAACGCTATCACCATCAGGGTGACATTGTTCACCGCATCGGCGTTTATCGTGCCCGTGACGGCAAGATACGCCCACACGGCCAGTATGATAATAGTCACGATGGTCTTGACCTTTATAAGCTCTATGATATTTTTTAACATGACCCCTCCTTGAGCCCACGGCTCACTACATTCTACTGCGCAATTGACGAATCGTGCAAACGATGGTAAATTGATAGCAGTATGGACTTGTAAAAGCCCTACACAAACGAGCAAACCATCGAGGGATATAGGGAATATTTGAGTGAGGATAAAAAATAAAAAATGCTATGCACCCGGTGCATAGCATTAATTTTTTAGCAGGAAGTCTATTGAGGCGAGGGCTTTGGCGTCGAGGCGGCTGCCGGGGCGGTGTATCGCACGGTCGATATCCTCGGTGGTGCGGAGAATGTGCGGGCTCTCGACGGGGCTGTTTGAGTACACAAGATAGGCGTAGCCCTCGACCCATACATCCACGCCGTAGTATTTAAGGTAGTTTGCGAAAATGTAGACCTGCCGTCTGACCTGCCGAATGGGGTTTTTGACGGAATTTGTGTACCAGTTTCCCGCATCGGTCAGCTTCTGCTGCTCCCACTCGTAGTCGTCCTCGCCGCCTGCGAGCACGCCGGAGTAATTTTTCGCCTCGATGATGAACACGCCAAATTCGTTCACGACGACATTGTCAAGTTCCGCCGCCTTGCCGTCAAACTCGACGGGCACATTATTATAAAGCGTGTCGCCCTCACGCAGCACCGAGCGTATCACGGCGCTGACCGCCGCCTCGCCCTGCGCACCGGCACGCTCCTGCGGCGTTTGGGTCTCGACCCTGCGCAGAGATGCGGCGACAAAGAAGCCGCAAACCAGCAGCACAAGACCGAGGACGGAAAGAATCAAAACCAAAGTCAAATGATGACCCCCTCGCAGTGGTCTATCTCGTGCTGAATTATCTCGGCGGTGAAGCCCGTGAAGGTCTTGATGCGCTCTTGGAGCTTTTCGTTCTGCCAGCGCACCTTTATCGTGCGGTAGCGCCGAGCTTTGCGGGTGCCGTCGAGCGACAGGCAGCCCTCCTCGGCCTCATATGCGCCCGACTGCTTTATAATTTCGGGGTTTAGCATGACCTCAAATTTACCCTCGTTGTCAAAGGCGATGATGCGCTTGCATACGCCGATCATGTTTGCCGCCATGCCCACGCAGCCGTCCTTGTGGGCGATGAGCGTATCGAGAAGATCCTGCGCCGTGCCGAGATCCCCGACCCCAGCCGCCTCGGCCTTTTGCGCGAGAAATCCTTCGTCCCTGCAAATTTCACAAATCATAGTTATCAGCTCCCATCGCACTCAGTTTACCACACACGGCGGGGCAAATCAACTTGACAAAAACTCCTCTGATTTTCAGAGGAGTTTTTGCATATATCGGGTCATTTCTTTGTGAGCCACATTCTTTCGGAATACCTGTAGATCTCACCCTTGTAGGTGCACAGGTCTACCCAAACGCCGATGCCGTCTCCGTTGCTTCCGTCGGGTCTGCCGCCCTTTCCCCAGCGACTGAAATCTCGGGCTTGTATGCATATGGTGCTGGCATGGCTGACTAAGGTGTCGTCTATAAGCAGGTACGCACCCTTTTCGTCGAGCGAGCATTTTACGGTCAGCGGACCTTCACCGCACTTCGTGTTGAACGGGCGTATCTGCCAGTTGTAATCGTCCGTTTCATACGCCGTCAGCTCCCAAGAGTAGGTGACCGTGGCGGTTTGGTTTTTATAGTCGAGGTCAAAGGCGCTGATATTAACGGCCATGTTCACCTTGTCGTTTTTAAAGGTGTACTTTCCGCAGACATCCCACTTTTCGCTCTGGCGGGTTCTTGTGGCATCCACCACGCTCCAGCCGCTTTCGATATCAAAGAAGCAGCTCACATGCCAACTGTCGCTCCATGAGCATATGCTGTTTTCCTTGCCGGAAACGGTGTATGAAAATGCCTGCCAGCTGCTCGTGTTGTCAACCGCATCGGGAATGGTGTTGGGATCCTCGGCGGCCTTTTTATATTCAAGCTTCATGACTGCGCTGTCTGACACTCCGAGCTTCTTGTATGCGTTCTGTATGTATTCCTTTACCATACTCTCGCCGCAGTTACCCTTAGGCTCATAGGCGGTGTCGCCGTCCTCGTATTTTGAAAGCGACCAAACATCGTTGTGCTTCATATAGGTGAGCGATATGTTGCCGCTGTAGTTAACATCGGCGTTCGTGGCGGAGTAGCTGACGAAGTACGAATATACGCCCAAGTCCTTGTCGCAGTCGGAGGAAAGAACATCAATGTCGGTTACGGAAAGACCGTAGCTTCCGATGTCGTGATTGCTTGCGGAAATGTCCGAAATGAGCTGCGCCTCGGGGACATCGCTGCTGCCGAGCACCTTGCCGGACGACCCGTGCTTGTCGCCGCCGAAGATATTATCGCCGCTGCCGTCATTGAAAATGAAAAACAGAGCTACGGCGATCAGCACAATGGGAATGAGTTTTTTCATTTTCCGCCCTCTCAGCTTTTTCGCTGCAATTCGTAAACGACCTTGTCGTTACCGTCATTAAGGGTCAATGTCATTTCATTCTTGCTGAGGTCGCATTCATATATGACACCGTCCAGCGCAAGCCTTCCCTTGCTGTATGAGTAGTTGTGCGATTCGTTCTTGCCGGTGAAAAGATAATCGTCGAATGAGCCGAGGTTAGCCATAGTTCCGTCGTCGTAAAATACCCATGTTTCGGTCTGCATGGAATTATAGGTTCTTATGTCACCGTTGCGAATCGTCCTCGTGAGCAGCCACTCGCCCTCAATCTTGCCGCCGAAGGGGTCGAATATCACGATGGCTGCGACGACGGCGATTATGAGCAGTATTATTCCGCTGTATTTGTTCTTTTCCATAGCTTTCTCCGCCTCCTTAGCGCTTAAACTCGATCCACTTATTCTTGCTCATGATTTTTTCTCCTTACATCGTCTAAAAAATGCTGTTTTGGCTAAAATAGCCTATCTAAAAACGATAATAACATATTAAAAACTATGAGTCAAGGTTAAAAACATCTATAAGATGTATAATAGCCCGGCCTGTTCGTTTATCCTTTTTTCAAAGGAGCTGATAAAATGAACAGTGAATTTGTGCGTGAACGCATAACGAGCCTGAGAATGAAAAAGGGCGTTTCGGAATATCAGATGAGCTACGACCTCGGTCACAGCAGGGGATATATAAACAACATATCCTCCGGCAAGAGCCTGCCGTCGGTGGCGGAGCTTTTTGCGATATGCGATTATTTCGGCATCACGCTCTCCGAATTTTTCACCGAGGGCGACGATGACCCGAAGCTCGGCCGTGAGCTCACAGACCTCATATCAAAGCTTGACAGCTCCGACCGGCTTTTGATAAAAAGCCTTGCGGAAAGATTGCTGCATGAATAATGAAAAAGCCGTCTCCGGCATCGGAGACGGCTTTGCGTCATCTTATGGGTTTTTTTCGTTGTACTTCTCACCGTCGAGCTTCTTTTCGAGCGCCGACCTCACCGTCATGCCCGGCGGCGAGCACTGGTTCCACACGCCCGAGCAAATGCAGTTTCTCGACGATTGGATGAAAAAACTCCTCTGATTTTTCAGAGGAGTTTTTTCAGCTCTGCCTTGACCTTTTCAAGGTCGCTGCAAGTGAGTAGGGGGATGAGGGAGTTTATCTCATCGATGGGTCTGTCCCACCATTTGAAGTCGAGCAGGAGGGTGATGAGCTCATCGTCAAAGCGCTTGCGCAGGGGCCTTGCGGGGTTGCCGACAACTATGGTGTACGGGGCAATATCGCTGCCGACGACGCTGTCTGCGCCGATGATAGCGCCGTCGCCTATATGCACACCCGGGAGGATGACGGCGTTTTGACCTATCCACACATCGCTGCCGATGACGGTGTCGCCCTTGAGCGGGAGGTCGTGCCTTTCCGGCGGCGACATGTCCCAGCCTTCCAAGGTGTAAAACGGGAACGTCGTGACGGCGTTCATCTGGTGGTTAGCGCCGTTCATAACGAACTCTACGCCTGCGGCTATCTGACAGAACTTGCCGATAATGAGCCTGTCGCCGTTCCAGTCGTACAGGTGCGTCACATGGCTTTCAAAATTCGAGTCTGCGATGTAGGTGAACTCGCCGACGCAAATGTTCGGATTTTTGAGCGTGGGCTTAACGTATATTTCGTTTTCGTACCCGAAAATGGGGTGCACGGTGTTTGGGTCGGGTCTAGTTTTCATGGCTGTCACCGTTGTGCTTATCACTATCGAGCTTCTTTTCGAGCGCCGACTGCTTGGCGAGGATGGCGTTTACCTTGTCGTACAGATCCTCTATCATTATCTCGGTCTTGAGGTTGACCTTGTAGTCGTTCTCGGCACGGCGGCGATCCTTCTCCTCCTGCCGGTTCTGGCTCATCATGATCAGCGGCGCTTGGATGGCGGCAACGCAGGACAACACAAGGTTGAGCAAAATAAACGGGTACGGGTCGAACGCCTTTGCCGCCAGCACGGCGTTGACGATCATCCACAGTATCAAAACGCCGGTGAATGCAAAGATGAACGCCCAGCTTCCGGCAAATTTTGCGATAGCATCGGCGGCACGCTGACCGAAGGTGACCTTCGTTTTGCCCGATTCGGGACGGGCGGAAATTTTGCTG
>DQDL01000035.1:0-13435 GCA_003533405.1 Clostridiales bacterium
GGAGATCATGGACATGAGCTTTGCAATTCAGGCACTTTCGGCACAGTTCTTAGCGCTCAATAAGGGCAAACTGGCTGCCGATGTCGTTGCCGTACCAAAGGATATAGACGAAGCCGTTGCACGGCGCAAGCTCAAGGCAATGGGCGTTGAGATTGACACACTCAGCCGCGCTCAGGCCGACTATCTCGGCAAATAATACTGCCAAGGCAAATTCCGGGAAGGAGGTCCGACAATGGATAACATTGAGAACATAGACTTTGAAGCCATCCACGAAAAGCAGTCCGATGAGCTGATGGAGCTACTAGACTCCCGACGCATGAAGGAGCTTCAAACCCGCCTTGAGGACATGAACGAATTCGATGTGGCGGAGTTTTTGTCTGAGATAGGGGACAACAGAATGCCGATGGTGTTCCGCCTTTTGTCAAAGGAGACGGCGGCCGATGTTTTCGCAAACTTCGACGCTCCCGAGCAGGAGCAGATAATAAACTCCATAACCGACTCTGAACTGTCGGCTATTATCGAAGAGCTGTATGTCGACGATGCTGTCGACATGATGGAGGAGCTTCCGGCGAATGTCGTCAAGCGTGTCATGCGCACGGCAACGCCCGAAACCAGACGGCTTATAAACCAGTACCTCAATTACCCCGAAAACTCCGCAGGCAGCATCATGACCGCAGAGTTTGTCGACCTTAAAAAATACATGAATGTGCGGGAAGCCATTGCCCGCATCAGGCGCATCGGTGAGGATAAGGAGACCATCTACATCTGCTTTGTCACCTCCGCCGACCGCAAGCTTGAGGGCGTTGTGTCCGTCAAGGATCTGCTTTTAAATGACGATGAGACTGTCATTGAGGATATCATGGACACGAATGTCATCTTCTGTATGACTCATGACGACCAGGAGGAGGTCTCCGAGAAGATCTCCGACTACGACCTAATGGCGATACCCGTTGTCGACAAGGAAGGCCGCCTTGTCGGCATAGTTACCGTTGACGATATCATCGATGTCCTCGAGCAGGAGACCACCGAGGACTTCGAGATCATGGCCGCAATGACGCCGTCTGATAAGCCGTATTCACGCACCGGAGCTATCGACATGTGGAAAAACCGGGTGCCGTGGCTGCTGTTTCTCATGCTCTCGGCGACATTTACCACGATGATACTCAATTCCTTTGAGGATGCGCTTGCCGTGCAGGCGGTGCTCATCGGATTTATCCCCATCATCATGGGCACGGGCGGCAACTCCGGCGCTCAGTCCTCGACGGCGATTATCCGAAGCCTGTCCCTCGGCGATACCGAGCCCGAGGACGCTTTGAAGGTCATCTGGAAGGAATGGCGAGTTGCGCTTTTGTGCGGACTTACGCTTGCTGCGGTCAATTTTGTGAAAATGCTGCTGGTGGATAATCTTCTTTTGGGCAACTCCGATGTTGACTACACCATAGCGCTGATAGTGAGCCTTGCCATCGTGTTCACAGTCATGTTCGCCAAGGTCGTCGGCAGCTTCCTGCCCATGCTGGCGGAGAAGATAGGACTTGACCCTGCGGTCGTGGCAACGCCGCTCATAACCACCATCTCCGACGCAGTGTCACTGCTTATTTATCTTGAAATTGCAAAGGTGTTTCTCCATATATGATAGTTTTGTTTGAAAAAATGGCAATGCTGGTCATCCTGCTTGCCTTAGGCTACTTATGCGCAAGGATGAAGCTTGTCGGCCCTGAGTTCAACAAGGGACTGAGCAAGCTCGTCATGAACTTGTTTTTGGTCGCAATGATCCTGTCCTCGGTCATCAATAAGGACATGGAGCTGTCCGGCTCCGAGGCGCTGACCGGCTTTCTGATGTTGACTTTAATGGTGCTTATCTGCCTCGGCATCGGCTTTATAAGCCCGACGGTGCTCCGCATAAAAAACGGCGACCGCGGTATGTACCGCATGCTCGTTTCGTTTATGAATAACGGCTTCATGGGCTTTCCGCTCGTTGCCGCAATCTACGGCGAGGGTGCCGTGTTCTTTGCATCACTGTCGAATATCCCGTTCAACCTGCTTTTGTACTCCGTGGGTGTCATGTTCCTGCGTGAGGACGGGCAGGGAGAGAAGTTTAAGCTCAAGGATGCGATAAATACCCCCATGATCGCAACGCTCATTGCGGTCATCATCTTCGTGTTCAAGATACCCATGCCGACGCTTATAGACGATACGGTCGACACTATTGCGGCTGCGACCGTGCCGCTTTCGATGATGTGCATAGGTCTGTCGCTCGGCTCCGTGTCGCTCAAGGATGCCTTCGTCCACCCGAGACTGTATGCGCTAAGCTTCATGCGCCTTGTCGTTGCGCCGCTCGTCGTGTGGTTTATCATGCATTTCTTTGTCACGAACCCCGTCATCCTCGGCACGATAGTCGTGATCTCGGCCTGCCCCTCGGCTGTCGTCTGCACCATCCTCGGCATTGAAAACGGCCGAGACGGCATAGAGTCGTCGGAAGCGGTGTTCCTGTGCACCGTGCTTTCTATGATAACGATACCGCTCTTGGTTTCAATCTTGAATCTGTGATCTGTAAACAAAACCAGCCTGCTGCAAGCGCAGCAGGCTGGTTTCATAATTAATTATATTATCTTGTCGGCGTCTCCTGACCGGTCAGGTTCATGTATTCGTCAAACGAACACATACGGTCGATGATGCCGTCGTCGGTTATCTCGATGATACGGTTTGCAACGGTCTGCGTGAGCTGGTGGTCGTGGCTGGAGAAGATTATGTTATACTTAAACGCCTCCATGCCGTTGTTGAGCGCCGCAATGCTTTCAAGGTCAAGATGGTTCGTCGGCTGGTCAAACAGCAGCACATTTGCGCCCGAGAGCATCATTTTGCTTATCATGCAGCGCACCTTTTCGCCGCCCGAGAGTACCTTGACGGGCTTGTACACATCGTCGCCGGAGAAAAGCATCCTGCCTAAGAAGGTGCGCAGGTAGCTTTCACGCTTGTCGTCGCTGAACTGGCGCATCCAGTCCATGAGGTCATAGTCGCAGTTTTCAAAGAAGCTGTTGTGATCCTTGGGAAAGTACGCCTGTGTGGTGGAAGCACCCCACTTGACGGTGCCGGAGTCGGGCTCCTCCTCGCCCATGAGAATTTTAAACAGCATCGTGACTGCAAGCTCGTTTTTGCCGATAATGGCTATCTTGTCCTCCTTGCCGACGATGAAGCTGATGTTATTTAAAAGCTTCACACCGTCAACGGTCTTGCTGACCTCGGTGACAAACAGCCTGTCCTTGCCCGGCTCACGGTCTGCCTTAAAGCCGACCCACGGGTAGCGCCTGCCGGAGGCGGGCAGCTCCTCAACGGTGAGCTTGTCAAGAAGCTTTCTGCGGCTGGTCGCCTGACGGGACTTCGATTTGTTTGCCGAGAAGCGGGCGATAAAGCCCTGCAATTCGGCGATCTTCTGCTCGGCCTTCTTGTTCTGGTCCTTGATGAGCTTCTGCATGAGCTGGCTGGACTCGTACCAGAAATCGTAGTTGCCGACATACATTTTGATTTTGCCGTAGTCGATATCGACTATGTGGGTGCAGACATTATTAAGGAAGTAGCGGTCATGCGACACGACGAGCACCGTACCCTCGTAATCCATGAGGAAGTCCTCGAGCCACACGACGCTTGCAAGGTCGAGGTTGTTAGTAGGCTCGTCAAGCAGAATGATATCCGGCGAACCGAACAGCGCCTGCGCAAGCAGCACCTTGACCTTCATTCTCGGATCCATGTCGCTCATGAGCGTGTCATGGTAAGCGGGGGAAACGCCCAAGCCCTGTAAAATGCGGCTGGCATCGGACTCAGCCTCCCAGCCGCCGAGCTCGGCAAACTCCTCCTCCAAAACGGCGGCTCTCAGGCCGTCCTCGTCGGAGAAATCAGGTTTGTCGTAGATAGCGTCTTTTTCCTTGCCGCAGTCGTAAAGCCGCTGGTTGCCCATGATAACGGTGTCCATGACCGTGTACTCGTCGTACATGTTCTGGTTTTGCTTCAAAACGGACATGCGCTTTTTCGGGGCGATATTAACGGAGCCGGTCGACGGCTCAAGCTCACCTGAGAGAATTTTTATAAATGTCGACTTACCGGCACCGTTTGCGCCGATAATGCCGTAGCAGTTGCCTGCGGTAAATTGCAGGTCGACACGGGAAAACAGGATGTTGCCCGCAAAATTTATCGATAAATCGTTGACTGTGATCATGCACTTCACCTCAAAATTTGTGATAAACTTTATTCTATCATAGTTTGGCTTCAAATGGCAATGCCTTTGCGGATTTTTTGCGAAGATAAAAGCCAAAATAGCCATGAGGTGAAAAGCATGGGCGGCGAAATTTTTCTTGCGGCAATTATCCCGATAGTCTGCGGTGCACTGGTGTCGTACATCGTCACACGGGTTCGGGCGCATTTTGCGCAGCGCAAAAAGCCAACAGGCACGCAGCACGACGATTGCGACTTGTAAGTTCAGGCAGAGTATGGTATCCTGTTTTTGAGGTGAGCCAATGAGTATTTCATTTAATGCAGGGGTATTTTCACTCTGCACCGATACCGTAAGCTACATATTCCGCATAACAAAATTTAAGCACCTGGAGCACATCCACTTCGGCGAGAGAATGCCCGAGGCGGATGCCGAGCCCCTTGCCGTCAAGCACGATATCCAGCTCGGCAGCAGCATCTTGTACGACCCGTCGGACGATAACTATTGCCTAGATAACCTGTGCCTTGAGTGGTCGGGCGTCGGCAGGGGAGACTATCGCCAAACTCCGATAGAGCTCAAAATGCCCGACGGCAGCTTTGCCTGCGACTTCCTCTACGACAGCCACGAGATAGTCTCCGGCTGCATGCCCATGCAGAGCCTTCCCAACGCCTATGACGATGAAGACGAGGCGGAAACGCTCGTTGTAACGCTCGTCGAGCGCAGCAATGCCGTGAAGCTCAAGCTCTACTACACCGTTTTTCCGCACAGTAATGTCATCGCCCGCAGAAGCACCCTTATAAACTCCACAGGCGCTGATCTTTCACTGCGCAGATTTATGAGTATGTCCGTTGACATGGCTGACCGAGGCTTTACCATGGAGACCTTTGACGGCGGCTGGATAAAGGAGACGCACCGCCATGTGCGCCCCGTTGAGTACGGCATGTATGTAAACTCATCTACCACCGGCGCATCGTCAAACCGACACAACCCGGGCTTCCTGCTGTCTGAACGGAACGCCTGCGCCGACTACGGCAGGGTATGGGGCTTTAACCTTGTCTACAGCGGCAACCACTTCGGCATGGTCGAAAAATCAAATCATGACCTTGTGCGTGTGCAGCTTGGCATAAACCCGCACTGTTTCGACTGGACGCTGCACGACGGCGAGAGCTTTGAAGCGCCCGAGGCGGTCATGACCTTCTCCGATGAGGGCTACAACGGCTTAAGCCGCAACTTTCACGATTTTGTCAACAATAACATCGTTCGGGGCGATTGGAAAAACATCGAGCGCCCCGTCCTCATAAACGACTGGGAAGCCTGTTTTTTTAAATTCACCCGCGGAAAGCTTCTGAAACTGGCACGCAAAGCAAAGTCTTTAGGCGTGGAGCTTTTCGTCCTTGACGACGGCTGGTTCGGCGATCGAAACACCGATACGGCAGGGCTGGGTGACTACGATGTTAATCTGAGGAAGCTGCCGGGCGGCCTCGGTGATTTTTCCAAGCGCATTGAGGATATGGGTATGCGCTTCGGCCTGTGGTTTGAGCCGGAGAGCGTGAACGTTGATTCAAAGCTCTACCGTGCGCACCCGGACTGGGCGATAAAGCCGCCCAAGGGCGAGCCGAGCTTCGGCCGCAATCAACTGCTGCTCGACCTGACGCAAAGCTGTGTTCGGGACTACATCGTCGAGTCTGTCGGAAATGTCCTCGATTCGGCGAAGATAAGCTATGTAAAGTGGGACATGAACCGCCATATGTCGGATGCTTATTCCAAGCAGCTTGACAATCAGGGCGAGTTTTACCATCGCTATATCCTCGGTCTGTATGAGATACTCGGCCGTATATTTGAGCCTCGGCCGTATATCCTGTTTGAAAGCTGCTCCTCGGGCGGCAACCGATTTGACCTCGGTATGCTGTGCTACTCGCCGCAGGTCTGGTCGTCTGACGATACAGACCCTATTGAGCGGCTCGACATTCAGGGCGGCCTGAGCTATCTCTACCCGCAGTCGACCATGGGCGCACATGTTTCCGCTGCGCCGCACCAGCAGACCCTGCGTGACACTCCGCTTTCGACACGCTTCAATGTCGCTGCCTTCGGTGCCCTCGGCTATGAGCTGGAGTTTAAGTACATGAGCCGAGTTGAGCTCAAGGAGATAAAAGGGCAGATAGAGTTTTATAAAAAGCACCGCAGAACGCTGCAATTCGGGCGGTTTTACCGCTTTGACGAGCGCAAGGACAACAAGGTTCACTGGCAGATATCCGCCCCCGACGGCTCGGAGCACATCGTAGGACACTTTCAGAAGCTGTGCACGGCCTCCGAGGGCTACGACGAGCTGCCGGTCAAGGGGCTTGACAAAAACGCCCGCTACAGGCTCAAATGCAAAACGCAGAGCCTTTTTATTAAGCGGCTCGGCGGCCTGGTCAAGCATGTCATGCCGATTGAATTAAACCCCGACGGCTTTATCCTCCGCACGGCAAACAAATTCTTCGCCATGCCCGACGGTGCGGAGGACTTTGAAGCAAGCGGTGCAGCGCTCATGTCCGGCATAAAGCTCAACAACCAATTCCTAGGTACCGGCTATAATGATAGAATACACATGTTCGGCGACTTCGGCAGTGCAATATATACAATTGAAAAGCTTTGATAATAAACGAAACGGCGCAGCATTTGCTGCGCCGTTTCCTTGCTGGGGAAGGGAAAAGAAAGGAGAATTACTTCTTGTTCTTCATCAGGTAGAAGACGATATTCACATTTGCGGTGTGAACGCCGTCGGCGGTCATGATGGGAACGGTCATGGGATACTGACCCTTGCCGTGCTCCTCGACATATGCGATGCGCTCCTTGGCCTCTTCCTCGGTCATGGAGATGTCGATGACAAGATCGGTGGTTGCGGGCTTGAGGTAGTCAACGGAAACGCTCTTGATGATGGGGACATAGGCGGTGCCGTAGGTGCACTTGATGAGGCTTGCACCGGTGGACTCTGCGAACACGAAGAAGCTGCCTGCGTACATGATGCCGACATGGTTAACATGCATCGAGGTCAGGGGCAGGCGGTAGCGGACATGGCGCTCCTCGGCGACCTCGGGGATGATGCCTGCGACATTGAGGTAGTTGATTTTGCCGTGGGTGACGGACTGCTTTGCGGCTTCAAAAACTTCGGGCGTGATTTCGTACATTTTTGTTTCCTCCTGATTTTTATTTGTTGTAAAGACTTTTGTCTATCTGAACGATAGCGCCACTCTCTTCCATTTCGTCGATCTCGTCGGGCGTATAGCCGAGCTCGGCCATGACCTCCTCGGTGTGCTCGCCGGTCATCGGACCTGGGACAAACTCCGGAGTGCCCATCTTGCGGCTGGCCATCGAGGGACGAATGAGAGTGGTCCGGTGACCGTTGGGGTAGGTATAGTTGAAGGCGTAATCGTTCACAAACGCCTGCTCACGCTTGGCAAAATCGCCGTAGTGGGCGAGCGTGTCGTGTACGATATCGTACTTTGTGAGTATCTCGTCCCATTCCTTTGAGGTTTTGGTGATGAAAATCTTTTCGCACTCGCTGATGAGATACCTGCGTGTCTCGTTCGAGCGCTGACCGGCCACGGAGCCGTACTCGTCGCATATCCAGTCGGGACGGCCGACTGCGTTTGCAAAGCGAGGCCAGTGAGCCTTGATATCGACTATCGTGCACATTATCCATTCGCCGTCGGAGCAGCGATAGGGGACACTGCCCGGGCCGCCGTTATAGCGGGTCTTGGGCATTTTCCATGTGTACTGCGGCAGGCAGCCGATGTTGTAGTTGCTGTTTGTCCACAGACCCATGCCGTACAGCGAGTTTACGACATAGTCGCCCTCGCCGGTCTCCTTTTTCTTATACAGTGCGCAGACCACCGCATATGCAAGACCGAGTGCGGTTATGAAATCGCCTTGCCCGGATGTGCCGTAAACGGGGAAAGAGTTATCGGTCTGCACCATCATGTCGGCATTAAAGCCGGTGCTGACCCAAAACGCTATCGTATCCTGACCCGGCTGATCCGCCTGCGGGCCTTTAAGGCCGTAGGACGAGATCTGTGCCATTATAAGGCCGGGGTACTTATCCTTTAGCGAGTCGTAATCCAGCCCGTTTTTCTCGAGCGCCTTGGGGCGGTTGTTGGTTACGAAAACATCGCTTTTTGCAAGCAGGCGGTGCATTGCTTCCATGCCCCCGGGTGTTTTGATATCGAGGACGATGCCACGCTTGCCTGCGTTAACATTGTCGTACAGCGGGTTGCAGTCCTGAGCATTGGGCATGCCCATGACCGGCGGATATGTGCGGTAGTTATCGCCTTTTTTCTGCTCGATCCTTATGACATCTGCGCCCCAATCGGCAAGATAGCGTGCGCATGAGGGCGCAGCCATCATCGTTGCAAGCTCAATGACCTTTACGCCTTCAAGCGGTTTATAGCAATTGCTCATGACTTCCTCCTTGTAAACTTAATCTTCGTGGGTGTTGACGGCTCCGACACTGCGCATTGCGTCTATTTTCTCGTCGCTGTAGCCGAGCGAGCGTAGAATGTCACGGGAATCTGCGCCAAGGTGCGGAGCGAGGGTGGGAGCATCGGCCTTGAACGAGCCGAAGCTCACGGGAGGTGCGGGGACGGTCAGCTCATCGCCGTTTTCAAGGGTGATCATGCGCAGATAATCGTTTGCCCATGCCTGCGGGTCGTTCACGGCCTCGGAGCAGGATGCGACATAGCTGTGCACCATGTTGAGCTCCGAGCAGGCCTTGTCGATGACCTCGTAGGGGATGGAGGCGTACTTCTCGTCAAGATATTCAACAACTTCCTTCATGTGCTTTCTCGACTCGGCAACGGTCACGAACTTGGGATCGTCGGCAATCTCGGAAAGCCCTATCTTGCGGAAAAACTCGGGGAACTTTGCGTCGTACTGCTGCTCAACGATGAAGAAGTAGCGGTCAGCGCACTTGTACATGGGTGCCGACGGCTGAGTTGCGGCAAAGCGGCTCACGGGGACATCGTGACCGGGGTACTGCGACTCTACTATGCCGTGGAAGTTATACCACAGTGCGCTGCCGTACAGTGAGCCCGTGACAAAGTCGCCCTCGCCGGTGACGGTGCGGCGGAAAAGTGCCGCCATGATGCCGGAGAGCACGACCGATGCGACGGTGACATCACCAAAGCCGGGGTGCGCACGGAACGGGGTATACTCCGCTGCCGTCCAGTCGAGCAGCATGCCGCCTCGACCCCAGTATGCTGCGGTGTCAAAGCCCGGGGCATCCTGGTCGGGACCTTCAAGACCGTATGCGGTGAACAGTGCGTAGATGAGCTTCGGGCAGCGTGCCTTTACGCTGTTGTAGTCGATGCCCAGACGCTCGAGAGCATGCGGGCGTGTGTTCGTGATAAAGACATCGGCGGTCTCGAGAAGCTTGAGCAGGGCTTCCTTGCCGTCGGGATCCTTGAGGTTGAGGCTCAGACTGCGCTTGCAGCCGTTGTGAGTCTGGAGAATGGGGGAGTTATCTTCGGTCGTAGGCACCTTCCATGCACGGCCGACGGTGCGGTAGGACTCGCCCTTTGTCGTCTCGACCTTAATGACATCGGCACCCCACTCGGCCATGATGCGGCTTGCCACGGGCGCTGCGACATGAGTTCCGAGCTCAACGACTTTGATGTTTTCCAAAGGCTTCATAGCATTCGATCCTTTCTGCATTGAAAAATGCCGGCGGTCTCAGTTAAGAACCGCCGGCTGCGAAAATTACTGCTTGTTCATTTCGGGGCGGCGCTTCTCGATAAAGGAGTTAACGGCCTCGGAGAAGTCGGGCTGGTTGGATGCCCAGACCATTTCCTTCTGCTCGTCGAGGAAGTACTGCTGCATCTCCTCGCCGAAGAAGTATTTGTTGATGATCCTCTTCTGAGCTGCCATGCCGGTGGCGGACTTGCGGGAGAGCTTCTTTGCAAAGGCGTAGGTCGCCTCCTCGAGATCGTCGTCGCCGGTCAGGAAGGAAGCAAGACCGAGCTTCACGGCCTCCTCGCCTCCGACGGGCTCACCGGTCATCATGATGCGGGTGGCGTTGGTGGGGCCTGCAAGACGCATGAGAAGATAGATGCCGCCGGTGTCACCGGGCAGACCCATGTTAAGAAATGCCATGCCGAGCTTGCTGGCGGGTGCGACAAAGCGGAAATCGCAGGCCATAGCGACAGAGCAGCCTGCGCCGGTTGCTGTACCGTTTACCATTGCGATGACGGGCTTTGAGCAGTAGCGGATGGCTGCTGCCATTGCGTCGCAGTCGGCGATGCTCTCTGCCGACAGGAACTGCTTGGAGTCGACAAGCTTCTTCATCTTCTTAATGTCTCCGCCTGCGCAGAAATGCTTGCCTCTGCCGGTGATGACGATAACGCCGATGCTTGCATCAGCATCAAGCTCCTTGATGGCTGCGGTGACCTCAAGTGCAACAGGCTGGCTGATAGCATTGAGTACCTCGGGGCGGTTGAGAGCCAGAGTGGCAACTCTGCCGTCTTTTATGACTTCAATATTTTCGTACATTTTATTCTCCTTAATTAAAAGCTGCTTTCATGCCGTCTATGGTCTCCTCGGCTTCCTTGACCATGCGGTCGAGAAGCGTCTTGACGGGGACGACATCGTGAATAAGACCCATGCCCATGCCGGTGCAGAAAATTGCACTGTCGACATTGCCGTCGATGAAGGACTTGCGGGTCTTCTGGCCGGTGATGACGGGCATCTGCTCCTTGAGAATGTCCATAGCACCCTTGCCGGTGAGTATGCCTCGCTCCTCGATCTCGTTTGCGAGCAGGGATGCGTTGTTCTTGGTAACACGCATCATGCTGCCGATGGTCTTTTGACACAGGACGGTGTCCTTCTCGGTGTGGTCGATGACCCACTGGCGGTGGTTATCGGAAATGGGGCACTCGTCGGTGCAGACAAAGCGTGTGCCCATTGCAACGCCGGAAGCGCCCAGAGCGAGGGCAGCTGCCAGACCGTGGCCGTCGGTGATGCCGCCTGCGGCGATGACGGGGATATTCATGTCGGCTGCGCAGCGGCGTGCGATGACGAAGGTGCCGACACCGTCGGCCGAGGGGTGGCCGCCTACCTCGTAGCCTGCGATGATAACGCCGTCAAGACCCTTGCGCTCCATGCTCATGGAGACCTTGTAGTTCGGGCACTTGTGGAAGTGACGCATACCGGCGGACTTGATGTCGGCGATAAACTCACGGGGATCCTCTGCGCTGGTCTCGATAGCTGCGACATGCTTTTCGCCGCACAGCCTGATGGTCTTGCGGATCTCCTCGTCATCAAGACGCTGGGTCGGGGCGAGGGAAATGTTTACTATGTAGGGCTTGCTGGTCAGGGAGTTCATCTCGTCAAGAGCGTCGGCGAACTCATCGAGAGTAGGCCAGCAGGTGACATTGATGGTGCCGATGCCGCCTGCGTTGCAGACTGCCGCAGCCAGCTGCGGAACAGCCAGCCACTGCATGCCGCTCTGCACGATCGGATACTCAATACCCAGCAATTCGGTAAGTTTGGTTTTGATCATTTGAGTCTCCTTGTCTGCGCTCACTTTTTCATGGAGCGCTCTTTAAGCTCACGTATGATTACTTTTCCGCTCGGAGTCTTGGGCAGCTCGGAAAGCACCTCGACCTCCTTGGGCACCTTGAAGCCTGCGATCTTCTGTTTGCAGAAAGCACGGATCTGCTCGCTTGTGATGCTGACATCGGGGTAGAGCACAACGCTTGCCTTGACCTTCTCGCCCCATGTGTCGTCGGGGAGACCGTAAACGGCGGCTTCCTTCACACCGGGCATTGCCATGATGACATTCGTTATCTCTGCCGGATGTATATTCTCTCCGCCGGAGATTATCATGTCGTCGCTGCGGCCCGAGATGTGCAGATATCCGTATTCGTCGATAAAGCCCATGTCATGCGTGTGATACCAGCCGCCTCGGAACACATTTTCCGTAAGCTCCGGCTGACCGAGATAGCACTTCATTTTGCCCGGACCCTTGACGAGTATCTCGCCGACTACGCCGGTGGGGCACTCGTTGTCGTTTTCGTCGGCTATCATCATCTGTGCACCCGGTATCGGGCGGCCGACGCTGTCAAGATGGGCACCGTTGTCGGTGAAGTGATCCTCGGAGACCAAGGCGGTTACGATGCTGCCCATCTCGGTCATTCCGTAGGACTGATAGAAATTGCAGTGGAGCTTTTCCATCGCACGGTGCAGCGTTACCGGCGGGATGGGGCAGGTGGAGTAGCGCACGACACGCAGCTCGCTGAGGTCGTAGCCGTGCTTATCCGCCTCGTCGAGTATCCATTTGAGAACGGTCGGGACGACGCTTATTGCGGTGATGTGCTCGCTTATAAGGCTCTGCATATAGGTCGCTGGGTCGAATCTGTCCATGAGCACGAGCGTGCCGCCGGTGCACAGGGACAGATATGCGCCTATGCATGCGGTGTGGAACAGCTGTGCGATGAACTGATAGCGCTGTCCGTCGGTGTACTCGTAGATATCCTTGACGCTCTCGATCTCACCGAGCATGCCGCCATGCGTATAAACAACGCACTTTGGTCTGCCGGTGGTGCCGCTCGTGTGCATACGGACGGCTTCATCGTCGGGACTGAGCTCGATCTCTATGCTGTCGTCCGGAAAATCGGTGACCAGATCGTAGAGAACGGACTTCTTGTCGGTGTCATTAAGGTTTACAAATATCTTTCCTGCGTGGGATGCATCAGAATAGTGCTCGGAAAGCGCCTTACCCCATTCGGGGTTTTCGGGACGGTAAAATACCATGTTCACATCGTTGAGGTCGATGATATATTCCATTTCCTCGGGCGACAGACGCCAGTTGATCCTGACGGGGATTATGCCGAGCTTAAGCGCAGCGATCTCGATGAGAAGGCATTCGGGGCAGTTTCTCGAAATGACGGAGAGCCTGCTGCCCTTGGTCAGCCCGAGCGAGCGCAGATAATGTGCCGTCTGGTTGATGAGCGTACCCATCTCGCCGTAGGTGATGCGCCAGTCCTTGTAGACGATGGCTTCACGCTCGGGGCATCGGGCAACGGTGCCGTCTGTTATTTGACCGAAGCCGGTCGGTTTTGTAAAAAGTTTGTTGTTCATGACTTGCCTCATTTATAATTTCTGTCGACCGTCCTATCACGGTCTCACAGCGGCAAAAGAACCGGGGAGGGGAATGCCTGACTGTCTTAATCGTGCTGCTTTACGGCGCCGTCTGCG
>DQDL01000035.1:13626-18303 GCA_003533405.1 Clostridiales bacterium
GCTGCTTTACGGCGCCGTCTGCGAGCATCTTCTCGATCTCGGAGTCGTTGTAGCCGTATTCCTTCATGAGCTCAACGGTGTGCTCACCGAGCATGGGGCCCTGCTTGATCTCGACTATGCCGGTACGCTGGGAACGGATGTTCGGGCGAACCATCTTGATGTTCTTGCCGTTGGGGTACTGCATGGTGTAGACATAGTCGTTGACCTCGGCAGTCTCGTCGGCAAGGACTTCTTCGTAGCTGTAGAGTTTCTCAAAGCACAGGTCGTACTTTCTGAACTCATCGCACCACTCGTCGGCGGTCTTTGTAGCGAATATCTTCTCGAAGCGGGCGATAACGGGAGCATTGAAATCTGCCTTGTTGTAATTCGGGCGAACGAGGTATGCGGGGTTCTCCTCCATATCCTCAACGCCGATGCACTTGAAGAACTTGTGGACATCCTTTGCAAAGTTTGCGACCTGAGGCATGAACCAACGGCCGTCCTTGCACTTGTAGGGAGCGCCGAAGGGACTGGAGATGTTGCGGGTCTTGGGGTACTTGTAGCCGAACTGGGTGCCGTCGATCTGGATGTTTGCCATCCACATTGCGGTGCCGTACAGGGGGATGATGATGCGGTCGCCCTCGCCGGTCTCACGGGCGTGCAGAAGGGCAGCCATGCAGCCTGCCATCATGCTCATTGCGCAGGCGGTGTCACCCATGCCCATGGGCATGTATACGGGGTAGGATTCTATATCCGAATCGTCAAAATCGACCTTCTGGCCGTACAGGAAGCCGCTGCGTGCCCAGAATGCGGTGTTGTCGTAGCCGGGCTTGTCCTTATCAGGACCCTTTTCACCGTAGCCGACCTGCTGACCCATAATGAGCTTCGGGAACTTGACCTTCAGGGTGTCGTAGTCAAGACCGATGTGGCTCAGACCCTTGGTACGGACATTGGTGATGAAAATATCGGCCTTCTCGAGAAGGCTGTACATGACCTTGTTGCCGCCTTCGGACTTAAGGTCGAGGGAGATAGCTCTCTTGTTTGCGTTGAGAACATCGAAGATGGGGTTGAAGTCGTCCTCAATGGGGGCACCGATAGCACGGGGCCATGAACGGTAGGTGTCACCGCCGGCGGTGTTCTCGACCTTGATGATATTTGCACCGAGATCGGCCATCATGCGGGTGCAGGTTGCCGCTGCGACCTGATTGCCGAGCTCTACTACCGTTACTCCGTTAAGAGGTCCTACGATTGCCATAAAACGTTCCTCCTTGTTGTAGTAATGAAAAATGTGTCTTAGCGCTGGACTGCTGCGCCGTCTGCGAGCATCTTGTCGATCTCGGCTTCGCTGTAGCCGTACTGCGCAAGAACCTCCTTGGTGTGCTCGCCGAGCTTGGGGGCTCTGTTATACTCGGGCAGGCCAAGGTTTACGCTGGTCATCGAGGGGCGTACGAGAACGCTCTCTGTGCCGTTATCGTGCTTCATCTTGTACAGGAAATCGTTTTCCCATGCGGTGGGATCGTCAAGAGCACCTCTGAAGGTGCCGACGACCTCGTAGCACAGATCGTTGAGCTCAAACTGCTCCTTCCAGTAGGAAGCAGGCTGCTTTATAAACTCGGCTGCGAACAGCTTGTACAGATGCTCGGCGATCTCGGGCTTGTTCATGTTGGGACGGTTGTTGTAGAGAGGATCGTCCAAAAGCTCGGTGTGGTTCATCAGGCGAAGGAAGTTGGGGTAGTCCTTCGGGAAGTTGACGACATTGCAGTTGAACCAAGTGCCGTCGGAGCACTCGTACGCTGCGCCGACAGGGGACTGTGTGAAGCGATTTTTCGGGTAAACATGGCCGAACTGGGTGCTCTCTATCATCTGCGAGCCCATCCAAAGGCCGGTGCCCATGAGGCTGAGTGCGACACGGTCGCCCTTGCCGGTCTTTTCACGGGCAAGAAGCGCAGCGTTGATAGCCGCCATAAGACCCATTGCAACGGGAATGTCGCCGGTGCCCATGAGGGGCAGTGTAGGGGCGTAGTGGCCTTCATTAATTAAGGAGACATCGTGGGTAAAGCCGCAGCGTGTCCACAGAGACATGGTGTCGTAGCCGGGGCGGTTGACCTCGGGACCCTTCTCGCCGTATGCCGAGAGGTTTGCGATGACGAGACGGGGGTACTTCTCCATAAGCGTCTCATAGTCAAGGCCCATCGGGACGAGGGACTGGTTTCTGGTGTTGGTGAGGAAAACATCGGCGGTCTCGAGCATCTTATGCATGACGGCCATACCTTCCTCGGTTTTGAGATTTATAACTATGCCGCGCTTGTTTGCATTGAGCGAGTCGAACAGGGGATTGCAGTCATCGTCAACGGGGCACTTGTATGCACGGCCGAACTTGCGGTAACCGTCGCCGGAGGGAGCTTCGACCTTGATGACATCGGCACCCCAGTCGGCCATCATTCTGCCGCAGGAAGAAGCGGCGACATATGTGGAAAGGTCAACGACCTTTACGCCTTCAAGAGGTTTCATATATGAGATATCCTTTCAGTTGTAATATGGAAGCCGAGAGAAAATTCGGCTTTAAAATGGCCTGCTTACAGATCTCAATCCGCAAGCAGGCCGATGCTCTTCAAGCAGATAATTTGCCTGCTTTCGGTAAAGATTTAATTAGAATACACCGAGTGCCGCAAGTGCGACGGTGACAATGGCTGCGCAGCCGCCGGGGATCCAGGTTGCGAGCATGTAGACTGTCAGGCAGCGCTTGTACTCGATCTTGGTAACGGCGCAGGCGTTTGCGATACCGGCGTTGTGCGGACCCATGCAGGAGAAGCCGTTGATGGTCATCAGACGGTGTGCGATGCCGTTCTCGATGCCGGCGGTGGTCATGCTTTCAAGGATGGTGGAGCCGAATGCTGCGATGTTGGAGGAAGCGGAGGCCATGATGAATGCCGAGAGGATGGTCAGGCCGACGCCGCCGAGCAGGCCGGGCAGGGAGTTGAAAGCGCCCATGATGTGGGTGAATGCGGGGAGGATCTTGATAACGGAACCCATTGCGAAGGTTGCGGAAACGGTGAATACAGCGCCAAAGCAGCTGGTGATGCCGTTTGCGAGAGTGCTCTTGAGGGTCTTGGAGATGTTCTTCCAGAACAGGAGGATCGCAAGGACGCAGCTGTAGAGAAGTGCGGGGATGACGGGGATCTTGAATGCTGCGGAAAGAACGATAACGAGAACCAGGGGCAGGATGGAGACCCAGAAGTTCGGGAGCTTCTCTTCGGGAAGCTGTGCGGAGGTTGCTGCTGCCTTGATGGCTGCGCCGTCGGTCAGGAAGCCTTCGCCCTTGTCAACGGACTTCTTGAGCATGACCTTAAGAAGGATGACGGTTGCGATGATCCAAACGACGATACCGATGAGAGAGGGAGCGATACCTGCCATGGTGGTGGTGCCGCAGACATCGGATGCGTAGATGTTGCCTGCCTGGAGGGAGCCTACCAGCATGGTAGCGCCGACAGCCTGAGGACCGCCGAAGCAGTACAGACGCCAGGGAGTGTTGGTGTTCTCAAACAGCTCCTTTGCGATGGGCATGATGGTGAAAACGAGAACGAAGCCGGAGATGCCGACATAGCTGAGGATGAAGTAAAGCACGGGAACGAGAGCTGCGCAGGCGAACTTCTTGTTTGCCTCGCTGGCATTGTTGACGAGCTTTGCCGCACTCAGAGCGATGCGGCGCGCCGCACCGCCGTCAGCCATGATCCTGCCGAGCAGGGAGCTGAGGACGAACAGCAGCATGTAGTTCTTGATAAAGCCTGCCATGAAGGCCATGAAGCCGGTGCCGGCTGCGCCTTCGGAGGCAACATATGTACCCATCACGACTTCGTAGACGGGCAGCGAGTTGAACAGCGCCATGACGATGGTCGCAAGGACTGCGCCGAGGACCATGTTGTAGCCCTTGATCGCCATAAATACGAACAGAGCAACTGCAAGAATGATTCCGATAATTCCTATCATGTTATCTCCTTTAATCCTATGATTATATTCTTATATGGGTTGCATGGAGGCATTGCCAAAGTCAAAACTTTGACAATCGTTCATGCATGGGTAGGTGTATTAGGGTGGTTGGAGGGGGGGTAGTAAGATTTTTGGTGACGCAGTCCGGGAGTGGCCGCCGAAGCGGCCGTGTCCCCGGTTTTGCGATGCTGTGGCTTATGCTTTCAGCTTTTCGGCGAGCAGCGGGAGTACCTGTGCCACATCGCCTATTATGCCGTAGTCGCAGTTGTTGAATATGGGTGCGTGCTCATCCTTGTTGATTGCAATGATGAGACCGGCCTCGTTGACACCGACGGTGTGCTGAACCTGACCGGAGATACCTGCCGCAACATACACGGCGGGCTTTATCATCGCACCGGAAACGCCGATGTAGCGTTCGGTGGGCATCCAGCGCTCTTCCTCGGCGATGGGGCGTGTGCAGCCGATCTCGGCCTCAAAAGCTGCCGCAAAGTCCCTTGCAATGCTCAGGCTCTCCTCGGTGGAGAAGCCACGGCCGACGCCGACTACTCTGGTTGCCGCATTGAGGTTAACCGTCTGGACGGTACGCTCGGTCTTGCCGGTGAAGGCGATGCCCTCGCAGCCTTCGGCTGCAAGCTCGATTATCTCGCCTGCCGCCGTGGGCTGAGCCTCCTTGTCGGCCTGAACGGACAGGCAGACAACGGCGCTTCCGCT
>DQDL01000035.1:18518-20384 GCA_003533405.1 Clostridiales bacterium
GGCGCTGCCGCCGTAGACCATTCTCTTACCTGTGACCTTGCCGTCGGCTGCGCTCAGCTCGCTGACATCGGTCAGAACGACGGTCTCGAGTGCGACTGCCGCATGAGCTGCCGCCAAACGGCCGTTCTTCGTGAGCTCTATGAGCACGAGCTCGGGCTTGTGATCTTTAACGAGCTTTACGATCTCGGGAATGTAGGTCACAAACGATGTGCTGTCGAGGGAGCCGAGCCAGTATGCCTTCTCGGCATTGACTGCGTCGTCCTTCTCGCCTGCGTAAATGAGGCTGACATGCTCGCCGTATTTTGCGGCCTCAAGGCACAGTGCAAAGCTGTTTGCCTTCTTGGTGGAGATAACGAAAACATTATTAAGCATTATAGTTACCTCCTTACATCAGGCTGCGCAGCACGGCGGCCACGGCGTTGATATGATCCTCGTCGGCTGCACCGCTGACGATCTTCTTGCGGTCGGTCTGCATGGGAGCAAGAATGCTCTCGGTCACGGACTTATTCTCGATGCCGGTGCCGACATCTTCGCTCATCCATGCGACGCAGGGCTTTTTGCCTGCTGCGAGGATATCACGCATTGCTGCGATCTTCGGCGGGCAGATATCGCTCGTAACGCTGACAGCGGCGGGGAGGGTGAGCTCGAGGTTCTCGGTGCACTCTTCAACGAGGCGGCCGACATTGAGCTTGCCGTCTGCCACGCTCAGAGCGTTCACGGAGTTAACGGTGTTCCAGCCGAGCATTGCGCCGACCATGCTGCCGGTCTGCTGAACATACATGTCGCCCGAGCCTTCACCGAATACAACGACATCGACATCGCCGATCTTTTTGATCGCCTCGGCAAGGATCTTTGCAGTCGCATAGGTGTCGGCGGAGCCTGCCGCCTCATCCTTCACGATGACAAGATCGTGCGGGCCTCTTGCGAGGATCGCCTTGCGGAGCTTGGAGTTGTCGGTGATATCGCCGCCGAAGGTCAGTGCCGTGAGGGTGCTGCCTTCGTTGGCTGCGACAAGTCTGTTTGCTGCCTCGGTGGCGTTGAGGTCGTACTGGCTTATCGACCATTCGCACTCGGACAGATCGAGCGTCCGGTCAGCCTTGACCTTGACATTTGATACATCCGGTACGAGCTTATAGCAGATTACTACTTTCATTTTGGAGTCCTTTCCAATGGGATAGCGGCCTTTCGCTTACTTGCAGAAGGTAGACGGGCCGTTCTTAATAAGTGCTCTTGCGGAGGAGTGGACCATGACTTCCTCGGTACCTGCGTAGATACGGGCACCGCGCTGGTCACGCCAGAGGCGTGCGATACGGCAGTCGTTGGTGTAGCCGATGCCGCCCATGACCTGCATTGCGTCGTCGATGACCTCGAATGCGGCCTTGCCGGTGTAGCGCTTGAGCAGGGAAGCGTCAACGCCGAGCTGCTCGCCGTTCTGCTTCTTCCATGCGCAGCGAAGCAGCATGTTGTACATGTTGTCGCACTTGATCTTCATGTCGCACAGCTTCTGCTGGATGATCTGGAAGTCACCGATGTTCTTGCCGAACTGCTTGCGGGTGCCTGCGTATGCAAGAGCGTCGTTGTATGCGCACATTGCCATGCCGACATTGGAAACGCAGGTGAACAGTCTCTCGGTCTCGAAGTTCTTCATCAGCTGGTAGAAGCCCTTGCCCTTAACGCCGACGAGGTCGGTCTCTTCAAGCTCGACATGGTCGAGGTAAACCTCGCAGGTGGGCATGCAGTGGCAGCCGATCTTGTCGAGGACGGAGATCTTGACGCCGGGTGCGTTCAGAGGAACGAGGTACCAGGACATATCCTTGTACGGGTTCTCGTTTTCATACTCACGGGCGATGCACATCATGTAAGGTG
>DQDL01000035.1:20596-27376 GCA_003533405.1 Clostridiales bacterium
AGGTGCAACGGTAGCGCCGGTGTTGAAGGTCTTGTGACCGTCGATGTAGACCTTGCCGTTTTCGTGGGTGGCCTTGGTGGTCATGCCGCTGTTGTCGGAACCGGCCTGGGGCTCGGTGAAGCCGAGAGTGTAGGACTTGATGCCCTTGGATGCGTAGGAAAGGATCTTTGCCTGCTGCTCGGGAGTGCCGTATGCCATGATGTTGTCGATCTCAAGGCTGCCGCCGGGGATGCACAGTGCAGGCCAGCCGTTCTCATAGAACTTGAGCTTGAGAAGGACGGTGGTAACGAGGTCGAGGCCGTCGCCGCCGAACTGGGTGGGATGGTCGATGCGGTGGAAGCCGGCTTCTACGAAAGCGTTGCAAGCCTTCTCGGGGTACTTGTGCTCACGGTCGCACTCCTTGAAGTACTCGTCGTAGTTGCCCTGCTTGATGAACTCTTCTGCGCTTTCAAGCAACAGTTCCTGTTCTTCGGTAAGTTTAAAGTCGATCATGTAATTGACTCCTTTCATGATGATACATGTTGTGGTGTTGTGGTTTTTTACCCTTACGACATACATAAAGCAAAAAGTGTGCCAGTATCGGTCGAACACATGCAAAAAATATCGCAGAAAGGAGTGCAAAGGTCGAAAACGCTAATTATTTAATTAACAATATAAACGATTAATATATGTTTTGTGCAGAAAATGATTAAAAAAATTTTAGAAAAAATATTTTCGATTGCTTCAATACTGCGAAAGGGGCTTGACACACGATACAAAATAGCGTTACAATTTTGGCGAACACCGAACGGAAAGCGGACACTTTTTTGACCGCATGAACACTATGTTTTGACAATTTAGAATGAAATGTACAAGATGGAGAGAAATTGCTTTGAAAAATTTAAATGACCAGTCCGAAATTGAACTTGCAAGACAAAATTTTATCAAAACAGGAGAGATAGACAAATGTGTTCCGGAGGACATTGCGGCCTCGTGGAAAAAGTCTGCCGAGTTCGGCGTGGACGCTTCCTCAAAGGTGCTTCCGGGGAAGCTCAACCGTGATGTTTTGACCAATGTCATCATGCAGCTCAATACAAGAGACTCGTATTTTTACGATGCCGAGGCCGAAATGCTTGATTATCTCGGTGCGGCGATAGTGTTTGTTGACGACCATCTTGATGTTTTTGCGATAAGGGGAAGCCGGGAGCTCAAGGATGAGCTGAGGGCGAAGAACTTCCGTTTCGGTTCAAACCTTGCAGAATCGAGAGTGGGCACGAATGCATTGGCGCTTGCCTTTGAATCGGGGCAGGACAGGTGGGTGTACGGCAGCGAGCATTACCTTGATGCGCTCAAGGATTATGTCTGCGTTGCGACCTGTCCGCAGATATCAAAGCCCGACAGGGTCGGCATAGTTTTTCCCTGCATGATAATCGTTCCGAAGGAGCGCTTTTTCGAGGGGATGGATGCGATATTCAGCTATATCCTCAAGACCCACATGTACCGTCAGAACAGCATCCTCAACTCCAACTATCTCATGTACAATGCGGTCATAAACTTCTTTATCGCCCAAAGCGGAATGTGTTACATAGCCATCGATAACAGCAACACCATCATCGATGTCAGCGACAATGTCCTGACCTGCCAAAATATCAAGCTAAATCAGATAATCGGCCTTAAGCTTGGGGACTTTTCGCCCTCGCTTGCCGAGGTAGCGGAAAAGGATGCTAATGCCGATGCACCTACGCAGGTGCATCGTGTGATGCTCAAGGTGGGGCCTTACTATGTCAAGAAAAAGGATGTGCTCAGTGCAGGGGAGACCATAGGCTCTGTTATGTTCCTTTCAAGAGATCCCAACCTTTTGGCGCAGAAGCTCAAATCGCTTGATCATCTGACCGATACCGATGTACCCGACAGGCGAACCACCTCGGCAAAATCCAGCGCCTATGTCGCAAAGTACAACTTCAGCAATCTTGTAGGCTTTTCAAAGGCTTTCACCACCGCCGTGTACAAGGCGCAGCGTGTTGCGCAAAGCAGCAGCAGCGTGCTCATCCTCGGCGAATCCGGCACCGGCAAGGAGCTTTTCGCCCAGTCTATCCACAACGCCAGCGACCGCCGTGGCCGCCCGTTTGTCTCGCTCAACTGCGCAGCCATGCCTCGTGAGCTCATAGACAGCGAGCTTTTCGGCTATGTCGAGGGTGCGTTCACCGGCGCTCGCAAGAGCGGCTCTCCCGGCAAGATCGAACTTGCCGACGGCGGCACTCTGTTTCTCGACGAGATCGGCGATATGCCGCTCGACCTGCAGGTGCATTTGCTTAAGGTCCTCGAGGACAGGCAGGTCACCCGCCTTGGTGACACCAAGCCGAGAAAGGTCGATGTGCGCATAATAGTCGCAACCAATCAGAACCTGCAAAGCCTTGTGGAGCAAGGGAAATTCCGACTTGACCTGTATTACAGGATAAATGTTTTCACTATTCGCTTGCCCGCTCTGCGTGACCGCAAGGAGGATATACCCGACCTTGCGTACTGCTTCCTTAGCCAGTGCAGCAAGGCGATGGGCAAGAATGTGACATACATATCTCAAAATGTTCTCCAGGCGTTCAAGGCCTATGACTGGCCGGGCAATCTGCGTGAGCTGCGCAATGCCGTTGAGTACGGCGTGAACCTTGCGGCGGCGCAGAAGATAACCATAAACGACATTCCCGACAACATTGCATGGCTCGCTCAGGACACAGACGATGAGCCGGACGAGCCGGAGATATCGGACGAAGGCATTTTCGGTGCGGCAATGTCCGAAGCGGACACCGAGACACGGCAGATAATCGAGCTTCTTGATAAGTATAAAGGTAACAAGAGCAAGGTCGCAAACGAACTCGGCATGTCCCGACCGGCACTCTACCGCAGGCTCAAAAAACTTAATATTGATGTAGATTGAACTAAAAGAAGTAAGCGGCACACCCGAATTTCGATGGGTGTGCCGCTTTTTTGACATACTTGGCACGGTTTTTGCTTGTAATAGGGTGGGTAGTATATTTGTTCGCAAACTGTCCGCCGGCGTTAGGGTGCGCCGAGGGACAGGCGAAGAAGCTTAAATTCGGAAAAATATTTCTTAAGAAGGAGAAACTATAATGAATAGACCCCTAGACGGCGTAAAAGTCATCGAGTTATCAATGGTCATTTCCGCACCTTCCTGCGGCAAGGCACTTTATGAGATGGGCGCAGAGGTCATCAAGGTCGAGACCAATGACAGAGGCGACAACTGGAGAACCACTCCCCGTGTGTACGCAAGCCCCATCCTCCCGAATGAGAGCCCCGTTTACGAGAGCCTCAACTCCGGCAAAAAGCATGTAAAGCTCAACCTCAGAGACGCAGACGAGCTTGAAAAGCTCAAGAAGCTCATCGACAAGGCCGATGTATTCCTCGTCAACTACCGTGCAGGCGCACTCAAGGCAATGGGTCTCGACTACGAGAGCCTGAAGCAGCGCAACCCCCGTCTGGTGTACGCATGTGTCACCGGCTACGGCGAAAAGGGTCCCCGCAAGACCGACCCCGGCTACGACAACACCACCTACTGGGCAGAGACCGGCTTCCTTATGGACATGGTCATCCAGAACGAAGCGGGCGACAGTCTTCCCGTCAACGGTCCTGTCGGCGGCGGCGACACCGCAGTCGGCGGCTGGGTAGCAGGCGGCATTTGCGCAGCACTGTACCAGCGTGAAAAGACCGGCCAGGGCGGCTATGTCACCTGCCCGCTGTACGGCGCAGGCATCTGGGCATTCTCTCAGATGAGCATCGGCACCCAATACGGCTACCAGTGGCCCCGCAGCTACTATCAGATGCCTCCCACGAACTGCCCGTACAAGACCGCCGACGGCGATTACATCATGACCAGCATGAGCAAGTACGACGAGCAGTGGCCAAAGTTCTGCTATGTTTACGACATGGAAGAGCTCAAGGATCACCCCGTGTTCAGCCATCAGGCGACTACCGTTGCTCTTGAGCCCCGCAAGGAGTGCATCAAGGCGATAGCCGCACATGCGATCAAGTGCAAGACCGAGGATGTCCTCAAGCGCCTTGCCGAGGCAGACCTTGTTTACTGCAAGATGCCTCACTTCAAGGATGTTTACGCCAGTGAGCAGGCCATTGCCAACGAGGACATCGTACCGTTCACCTACGAGTCCGGCAAGTCGGTCTACATCCCCAAGCCGCCTCTCCGCTTCAACGGCCTTGGCCCCCGCCCGCACACCACCTGCGGCGTTCCCGGTGCGGATAACGAAGAGGTTTTCAAGGAATTTGGCATTGAATAAGTATTGCTGAACTGACAGTATCGGCATCGGGAGGGAGACCTCCCAGTGTCGAATGAATGATCAAGGAGGAATTATAATGTCAATGTCAAAAGTCATTAAAACCGCAGTTACCGAAAAGCTCGGTATCAAATATCCCATTTTCCAGGGCGGCATGGCGTGGATAGTCAACGCCGAGATGGTCGCAGCCGTTGCAAATGCGGGCGGTCTGGGCATCCTGCCCTCCGGCACCTGCGCAGACGCAGACGCTCTGCGCTCGGAGCTCAAGAAGATAAAGGAGCTCACCGATAAGCCCTACGCTGTCAACTTCACCTTCATGCCGTCTCTTGCAAGCGTCGATTATCCCTCGTACCTCAAGGTCTGCATCGAAGAGGGCGTTAAGATCATCGAGACCTCCGGCATGCCCGCAAAGCCCCCTCTCATGGAGGCAATGAAAAAGGCCGGCATGATAGTAATTCATAAGTGCACCACCGTTAAGCACGCCCTCAAGGCACAGTCTATCGGCTGCGACATGGTCGTTGCCGACGGCTGCGAGTGCGCAGGTCACTCCGGCGAGACCGATATCGGCTCTATAGTCCTGACCCCTCGCTGCGTTGAGGAGCTTTCCATCCCCGTCATCACCGCAGGCGGCATTGCAAACGGCAAGCAGATGGCGGCAGCGCTCATGATGGGCGCAGAGGGCGTTTATCTCGGCACCCGCATGCTGCTGACAAAGGAATGCCCTGTACTTGACAGCGTCAAGGAATACCTTGCCGAAAACGCCGACGAGACCTGCACGACCTATCTTCTGCGTGCGTTCAGAAACACCACTCGCCTTTACAAGAGCAATGTCGTCAAGGAAGCTCTCGAAAAGGAAAAGAACGGCTGCGAGTTTGCGGCCATTGCCGAGGCCGTTGCGGGCGCTACCGCAAAGAAGATGTTCTACGAAAACGGCGATGTCGAAAACTGCGGCGTCATCAGCTACGGTCAGGCAGGCGGCCTGTGCCACAGCGTCATCTCGATTCAGGAGGTCATCGACACCATGATGGCAGAGTGCGTCAAGGCACTCGGAAGATTTGACGCATAACAATCAGTTGTGAGGTAATTACAGTGAATACCAATGTTATCGAAAACCTAAAGGCTGCTTTGGGAGAAGGCCGTGTGCTCACGGGCGATGCCATCGGCGCAGATTTCTGCCACGACGAGTACCCGGGCGGAAACTTCGCTCCCGATGCCGTCGTCGAGGCACAAAGCACCGACGATGTGGCGGCAGTCCTCAAAATTTGCAGCGAAAACGAAGTGCCCGTGACCGTCAGAGGCGCAGGCACGGGTCAGGTCGGCGGTTCTGTCCCAATAAAGGGCGGCGTTGTCCTGTCGGTCAAGGGAATGGACAAGATCCTTGAGTTTAACGAAGCCGAGCGCACCCTGCGTGTTCAGCCCGGTGTTCTGCTGCAGGATGTCAAGTCCGAGGCGGAGAGCCACGGCCTTTACTATCCTCCCGATCCCGGCGAAAAGACCTCGACCATCGGCGGCAACGCTGCGACCGACGCAGGCGGCCCCTGCGCAGTAAAATACGGCAGCACCCGTGACTACATCGTCGACGGAGTGGCCGTTCTTGCCGACGGCAGCGTTAAAAAACTCAACGATGCCGAGGAGATCATCGGCAGCGAGGGCACGCTCGGCGTTATCTGCGAGCTCACCCTCAGACTTATCGATAAACCCAAGGCCGACGCAATTTTACTGCTTCCGTTTATGGACACCGAAAGCTGCGTCAAGGCGGCTCAGACCGTTCTCGGCACCGGCTGCTCACCTGCGGTAGTCGATTATCTCGACACCGATATAGTCGAGTTTTCCGGCAATGTCACCGGAAACCCCGTGTTTCCCGTGGAGATGGACGGCGAGCGAGTCGCAGCGACCCTCATGGCAGTGCTCGAGGGCGAGGACGACGACCTTGTTATGGAGCAGATGGAGAGCATAGCCGAGCTTGCAGAGGAGCTTGAGTGCCTTGATATCCTCGTAGGCGACACCACGACCATGAAGCGTGATATGTGGGCTGCGCACGATGCGTTCCACACCTCCATGGAAAGCGGCGCAAAGAACTCCTTTGAATATAACATCACCGTTCCGGCAGTGAACATTGCCGAGATGGTCGAGTGGGTCAAGGCCGCAGCAGAGGAAAAGGGCATGAAGGCTATGGCGTATGCCCATGTCGGCACCGGCGGAATGCATATCCACATCGCATTCGACGGTGAAAGAGACGAGTTTAAGAGCCTCATAAACGAGCTGAGCCCGGCCGTGTACGAAAAGTGCACCGCTCTCGGCGGCGATATCCGAGGCGAATACGGCATCGGCTACGCAAAAGCACCCTTCGCCGGCGAGGCAGGCGGCAAGCTCAAGGCCGCAAAGGCCGAGCTCGATCCCAAGGGCATACTCAATCCCGGAAAGGTGGCAGACTGATGCTTAAAATACTGTGCTGTGTAAAACAGGTCCCCGATGTTGACCAGATGCGCATGGATCCCGA
>DQDL01000035.1:27593-27921 GCA_003533405.1 Clostridiales bacterium
ACCAGATGCGCATGGATCCCGAGACCGGCAACCTCATCCGTGCCGGTGTTCCGGCTATACTTAACCCGCAGGACGCAAACGCACTTTCCGCTGCAATGAAGGTCAAGGAGACCTGCGGCGGCGAGGTCACCCTCATAACGATGGGACCTCCCAATGCGGAGGCTGCTCTGCGTGAGTGCCTTGCAGTCGGCGCCGATAAGGCCATTCTCGTTACCGACCGTGCCTTCGGAAATGCCGACACGCTTGCAACGAGCTACTCGATACTATCGGCAGCCGATACGCAGGATAAATTCGACATGATCTTCTGCGGTAAAGAGTCGCTTGACGG
>DQDL01000035.1:28117-28675 GCA_003533405.1 Clostridiales bacterium
CTGCGGTAAAGAGTCGCTTGACGGCGCTACCGGCCAGATGGGCGCTCAGCTTGCCCAGCGCTTCGGTACCGCACAGGTCACGGGCGCACTGCTCATAAAGGAAGTCAACGAGGAGGCAAAGACCGCCGTTGTCGAGCGTGAGCTTGAGGACGGTGTCGAGGTACTCGAGGTCAAGCTTCCGTGCCTTTTCACCATGGAAAAGACAAATTACCCCGCCCGCATACCCAATCTCAAGGGCAAGCTTGCGGCAAAGAAGGCTGTTATCACGACCATTACGGCAGACGATATCCCCGAGCTTGACCGTGGCCGCATCGGCGACCCGGGCTCACCCACAAAGGTGCCCCGCATGTTCCCGCCCGTGATGCCGGAGCCCGGCATCATCATCGACGAGGGCAGCGTTGAGGCTTCCGTCAAAAAGCTCATGCAGCTTATAAAGGACTAAGGAGGTGCAGACATGGATAAGCATGAATTTAAAAATATGTGGGTGCATATAGAGCACTCCGACGGCAAGGTCTGCTCCGCCGCCTTTGAGCTGTGCTGCGAGATACGCAAGCTGTG
>DQDL01000035.1:28813-32248 GCA_003533405.1 Clostridiales bacterium
GATACGCAAGCTGTGCGACCAGTCGGGCGACAAACTTATCGGCGTTATCGCAGGAAGCATCCCCGTCGGCGAAATGGAAAAGCTCAAGGAATGCGGCATCGACGGCGCTATCGTCGTTTCCGGCACCGGCTATGATCGCTACAACACCGAGGCTTTCTCAAATCTCTATGTGGAGCTCAGCAAAAAGTACAGGCCCTCGGCCATCTTTATAGGTGCGACCGCAAACGGCAGAGATTTTGCTCCGCACTTTGCAGCCTGCCTCGAGACCGGCTGCACCTCGGACGCTACCGAGCTTATCTACAATCCCGAGACGACCGATATCGAGTTCGTCGAGCCCGCTGCCGGCGGCAAGATCATGGCGGTCATCACCATCCCCGTCCTGCGCCCGCAGGTAGGCACCATCCGTCCGGGCACCTTCAAGGCAGTCCCCACAGGCAAAAAGGCGGAATTTGAGCTCATCGAGGAGCACATCGACTATGACCCCGCCAAGATCCGCACCAAGCTCCTTGAGTACAGAGCAAACGAATTCGACCCCGAGCTTGATATTGCCTCGTGCGATACCATCGTCTGCGTTGGCAACGGCGTGAAGGACGAGAGTCTTGACAAATACCGTGAGCTTGCAAAGCTCCTCGGCGGCAAGCTCGCAGGCACACGCCCCGTGTGCGACAGAGAGCTTTTGCCCGTCAAGCTTCAGGTCGGCCAGTCGGGCGTTATGATAAAGCCCAAGCTTTACATAGGCTTCGGCGTTTCCGGTGCCGTAAACCATGTCACCGGCGTTGATGCGGAAAAGTTCATCGCCGTCAACAAGGACGCATCCGCACCGATATTCAACTACTGCGACTATGGCATCGTCGGCGATATGGACGAGGTCTGCGACGCAATGATAGCGCAGCTCAAGTCATGAACGAGCCTGTTGAGATAATTAAAGGCCTTTGGACGATTGACATTGAGCTTCCCGCAAATCCCCTCAGGAACCTTAACACCTATGTTGTTAAGGCTCCCGAGGGCGGGAGAAATCTCATCATCGACACGGGCTTTTACCGTCCCGAGTGTCTTGACACTCTGATGCACGGCATCGAGGTGCTTGACCTCAAACCCGAAAACACCGATGTTTTCCTAACTCATCTTCACCCCGACCATGTCGGCAATGCGGGATATCTCGCAAAGCTCGGATACAAAATGATAATGGGTGCGCTTGACTATGATCTTATGCTGTTCGGACCCGATGCACGCTGGCGAGACTGCATGGAGCTTCTCCAAAGCGAGGGACTTCCGAAGGATATGTTCGAGAAGATACGCCAAAACGATGAATCGGTCGTGTACACCTCGGGCATGTTCGAGGCGCAGAAGGTCTATAACGGCGACATGCTGCACTACGGCGACTTTGACTTTGAGTGCATCCTTACCCCCGGACATTCACCCGGACACATGTGCCTTTACGATAAAAACAGCAAAACGATGCTGCTCGGCGACCATGTTTTGTTTGATATAAGCCCCAATATCTGCTGTTGGGCGTGCATGCACGATTCGCTGGGCATGTATTTGCACAGTCTGCGGAAGATAAAGACCTACGATGTTGTGCTTCCCCTTCCGGCACACCGCACCACCGGCAGCATCAGCTTAAACGACCGGATCGATGCGCTGCTTGCCCACCATGAGCGCAGGCTAAATGAGGCCGTCGGCATCATCGGGCGTGAGCCCGGGCTCAACGCATACGAGATAGCCTCACGCATGAAATGGCGCATAAAGGCCGACAGCTGGGCGCTCTTCCCGCCGAGTCAGCAGTTTTTCGCACAAAGCGAGACCGTTGCGCACCTTGACAGGCTCTTTATAACCGGCAGGGTGACACGCAAGCGTGACAAGTCCGGCGTAAACAGATACTTTCTGCCGAAATAGCTTCGGCGCATATTAATTCGGTAAAAATGCTTGTTAAGCCCTTTCTCTGTGATCCTCCCCTCACATCCTTTCAAATTGTAATTCCGACTTAACAGGCTTTTTCTACACACCCCCTTCAAAGCGGCCGGCACCTTTACGGTGCTGGCTGTCCTTTGAAAGCCGCAGTAAAGCTGCGGCCTACGATATGACTAATAATATAAGCTGAAGGCGGTGGAAGCTGTGAAGATAAAACAAAATACCGTGCAGACCCAAAAGCTCAAGCTGATACCGTCTGTTAAGCAGTCGCTGCAATATCTTCAAATGCCCATTCAGGAGCTTTCGTCTTATATTGAGGAGATGTCGATGCGTAATCCACTGCTGGATGTTGAAATGCCGCCTATCGGGGAACCTTACCCGCAGGCGAGGATCGAAAAGCCCGACACCGACGAGATAAGCGTGCGTGAGGTGTTCCGCCGAGACGGTTCACGGCAGAACGAGGCAACGGACACCGATTTTACGGATGTTTATTTAAGCGAAAAAACCTTTTCCGAATATCTTTTGGATCAGCTCGGCCAAATGAAGGAGCTTGACGAGCGGCAGCTGAAGCAGTGCCGCATCCTCGTCGGCTGCCTTAATTCGTCCGGCTATATGGACTGCTCGCTCAAGGAGCTTTCCGAGGTCACGGGTGTGAGCGAGTTTGAGCTTGAGCAGGCGCTTTATGTCATTCAGATGCTCGATCCACCGGGCGTTGGGGCAAGCAGTCTTTCGGAATGCCTGCTTATCCAGCTTGCACAGAGCAGCAAGTTCAATGCCGTAAATGTTGCGCTTGTCCAAAGAGGGCTTCCGCTGCTTGCAAGCGGCGATATGGCGGGACTCCGCAGGCTTCTCGGCGTTTCGGATGCCGAGCTTAGTGAGGCCGTCGACACGGTGCGCAGTTTAAACCCCATTCCGTCGCAGGGATTCGGCAACGGAAACAACACGGGGTATGTGATCCCCGAGGCGACGGTAAGCTGCGAGGATGGGAAGCTCACGGTCGAGCTCAACCGCAGGGCATTCCCACGGGTGAAGCTGCAAAACGAATACTGCGATATGCTCGGGCAGGACGAATACAGCGATGCGCACGATTATCTGAAAAAGGCGATGAGTGAGGCCAAGGATGTGCTCTACGGGCTAGGCGAGCGTGAAAAAACGCTCGATAGGCTCATCGGGTTCGTTATCCGCCGCCAGCAGGAGTATTTTCTGCATTGCGCCGATCTCGTGCCGCTGACTATGAGCGAGGTGGCGCAGGAGCTCGGCTGCTGCGTTTCCACGGTCTCCCGTGCGGTCAGTGACAAATACATCCTCTTTGGCAGCAAGCTTTTGCCCCTGCGCAGCTTTTTCGCCTCCGGCCTAAGCTCCAATGACGGCGGAGCCGTTACCCCGAGCGCAATAAAGCGCCAGCTGCAAAACTTTATCTCCGATGAGGACAAGCGGCACCCGCTTTCCGACGAGACGCTCCGCTGCATGTTTACAAAGCTCGGCCTGAACATCTCACGACGAACAATAGCAAAATACAGGGGA
>DQDL01000035.1:32435-32698 GCA_003533405.1 Clostridiales bacterium
GAACAATAGCAAAATACAGGGGAGAGCTTAACATCCCCTCAACATCGCAGCGCCGCAAGCGCTGAAAAGAGACCTTTCGGTCTCTTTTTTAATATTTAAAATTTAGCTTGACTCTATAGTAGTTGTAGAGTTTATAATATATACAGTTTTGATGCAAAGAAGGCAAGCACTTGGAAAGAAATCTTACGACCGGAAGTGTCGCCAAAAACCTGATATTTTTCTCGCTGCCGTATCTGTTGTCTTACTTTTTGCAGACGCTCTAC
>DQDL01000035.1:32910-33711 GCA_003533405.1 Clostridiales bacterium
TTACTTTTTGCAGACGCTCTACGGTATGGCGGATCTGTTCATAATCGGCCAGTATGAGGGGGTTGCGAGCACGACCGCAGTCTCCGTCGGCTCGCAGGTCATGCATATGCTGACCGTCATGATAGTCGGCCTTGCCATGGGCACTACCGTCAGCATCGGTCAGGCCGTCGGAGCGGGGGACAAGCGCAAGGCATCGCACTTTATCGGCAACACCGTGACGCTTTTTATGGCGGTGTCCGTGACGCTCACCGTCGTTCTTTTGCTGCTTGTCGATCCCATTGTTTCCGTCATGTCCACGCCGACGCAGGCAGTGGACGGTACGGTGGCATATCTCACGGTCTGCTTTATCGGCATCCCGTTTATCACGGCATATAACATCATAAGCTCCGTGTTCCGTGGCATGGGCGACAGCAAAACGCCCATGTACTTTATCGCCGTTGCATGCGTCGTGAACATTGCGCTCGACTACCTGTTCATGGGTGCAATGCACCTCGGTCCGACGGGCGCTGCCCTCGGCACGACGCTTTCCCAGGCTGTCAGCGTGACAGTGGCACTCGTGTCTATAAGAAAAAAGCACAGTATTACGCTTGAAAGATCAGATCTCAAGCCCAGCCGGGCGGAGATGAGCAAGCTTCTGTCCATCGGCGTGCCGGTTGCCATGCAGGACGGGCTTATCCAAGTTGCGTTTATTATCATCACCATTATCGCAAACCGCCGTGGGCTGAACGATGCGGCGGCGGTCGGCATCGTGGAGAAGATAATGAGCTTCCTGTTTCTCGTCCCGTCGTCGATGCTGTCGGC
>DQDL01000035.1:33980-34172 GCA_003533405.1 Clostridiales bacterium
GCGATAAAAACACTGCGCTATGCAATAATCATCACCGTGAGCTTCGGCCTTGTTGTCGCCGTGAGCACGCAGTTCGTGGCAGACCAGATCGTTGCGCTGTTTACGGATGATGCCAAGGCCATACGCCTCGGCGGGCAGTATTTCCGGGGCTATATCTGGGACTGCATGTTTGCGGGCATCCACTTCAGCTTC
>DQDL01000035.1:34416-34960 GCA_003533405.1 Clostridiales bacterium
AGCTTCAGCGGTTATTTCTGCGCCATCGGCAAATCGGGGATATCATTTTTGCACAACATCCTCGCCGTCACGCTCGTGCGTGTCCCGGGAGCGTACCTCACATCGAAGCTTTTCCCGGCAACGCTGTTCCCAATGGGCTTGGCGACTGCGGGCGGCTCGCTGCTGTCCGTTGCCGTGTGTCTCATAGCCTTTGCGATACTCAGGCGCAAGGCGGCGGTACGGGAGGCTTAGGATGGATAAAACGAAGCTTTTTCCCATCGGCGAGGTGTCAAAGCTGTTTCACATCAGCGTGAGCAGCCTCAGACACTACGAAAATATCGGGTTACTCACACCAGAGTATGTTTCACCCGATTCCGGCTACCGCTATTACAGTGTCGGCCAGTTCGAGGTACTCAACACCATACGCTATCTGCGTGCGCTCGACCTGCCGCTTTCGGAAATTGAGGATTTTCTTAAAAACCGTGACATCGGCCGCATCGATGAAAAGCTGCGCCAGCAAAAGGCGGCGGTTCTAAAGAAGCGGCGTGAGCTTGAGCGCATCGAG
>DQDL01000035.1:35139-36133 GCA_003533405.1 Clostridiales bacterium
CGGCGTGAGCTTGAGCGCATCGAGCGAAAGATAGACCATCGGCTCGATTGGCTCAGCGATGCGCAGTCCGTTCCGCTAGACACTGTGTCGCTCATCCGAACACCTGCCTGCCGCATAGTTTGGATGGACGATGCTATGAAGATAGACGGTGCGCTCGACATGGAAGCTCCGATACGCAGGCTAGACCGCTCCGATGCCGAGGCCGTTGTGTTTCTCGGCAAGGTGGGACTCGGCATATCGGCAGAGCATCTCGTGGAGGGCAAGACCCGGCGCTACGATGGCATTTTTCTCATGCTCGACAATGAGGATATCTACAACGAGGACACCATGACGCTTCCCGAGATGCAGTGCGTCCGCCTGCGCTTCTGCGGAAGCCACACCGAGGCACCCGAGCACTACGACAAGCTCCTTGCGTATATAGCAGATCACCGTCTGCGCATAAGCGGCTTTTCACGGGAGATAACGCTCATCGACTACGGCGTTACGAACGACCCGGAAAAGTTCGTGACCGAGATATGCATCCCCGTTTCCGAATAACAAAAAGCTCATGCTTTGGATAAACCAAAGCATGAGCTTTTGCATATCAAATTGTATATTACTTTGCAATGAAAATATTATCTGCGGTTATATCCTTGAGAGTGGGCGTGCCGCACATGGTCATCGTACCCTTGAGCTCGGCGACTATCTTGTCCATGTAGACCTTGAAGCCCTCCTTGCCCTCGGCGTAGACGAAGGGAACGATGGGTCTGCCGATCAGAACGCCGTCAGCGCCCAATGCCAGAGCCTTGAACACATCGACACCCGAGCGGATACCGCCGTCGACGAATACCTTGATCTTGCCGTCGACCGCCTTGACGATATCGGGCAGGACCTCGGCGGTTGCGGGGGTGTTGCCCTGAACTCTGCCGCCGTGGTTCGATACGACGATAGCGTCGGCACCGGCCTCGATTGCTTTCATTGCACCCTTAACGGTCATGATGCCCTTGATGATAAA
>DQDL01000035.1:36328-36656 GCA_003533405.1 Clostridiales bacterium
GGTCATGATGCCCTTGATGATAAACGGCATTTTGGCATGGTCTACTATCTCACGCATCTCCTCAACGGACTTTGAGCCTGCGTTGGGGTTCATTGCCTTGAGGAAGGGAAGCCCCGCACCGTCAACATCCATTGCAACGGCGAAGGTGCCGACCTCGTTGAGCAGGTCTATCTTTTCAAAAACAAACTCCTTGTTCCACGGCTTAATCGTCGGGATGCCGATTCCGCCGACCTTCGCCATGTCCTTGGCGGCGTTTTTCATGACCTCGGGGTCAACGCCGTCACCGGTCAGAGCGCAGATGCCGTATTCGGCAGCGGCGGGGACAAGG
>DQDL01000035.1:36848-40697 GCA_003533405.1 Clostridiales bacterium
GGCAGCGGCGGGGACAAGGATGCCGTTGTAGCTGATATCGTTGAGCTTATCGCCGTAGTGCATATTGACTGCACCCAGAGGGGCGACAAAAATGGGGGCAGCGAACTTTTTACCGAACAGCTCGAAGGTGGTGTCCACCTCGGCGTTGGGGCACAGAGTGTCCATATTTACGAAAATTTCCTGCCACTTGTCATAGTTGCGGGCAGCGCCGTTTCCGGGAACCTTGCTGCCGGGACCGGGCATTGCGTTTGCGCAGGCTCGTCCGTTGCACACGGGGCAAGCCTTGCAGTAGGGACCGACCTGAGTTCTTGCAGAAGCTAAGATTTCATTGTAATTCATAACGAACCTCCTATGTTTTTTCTATGATCAAATTCCCGTTAAATCAAAATCGGGTATCATCTCATCCGTTGCCGACTCCGGCTCCTGCCAGAAGCCGTATTCGATGCCGCACTCGGCCATGTAATCGCACAGCCTGTCGTTTAAGTCCTTAGACACCGTGGTCTGAAGCTCGGGGAAGCGCTCCGTGTTCGGCATGGGCGTGAACTGGCACATGAGCGAAAACAGCACGCTGTCACCCGGAAAATGCTCTGCGACATATTTTATGACAGCCCTTGAGTTTTCCTCGTTCTCGGGCAGGATAAGATGCCGGATGAGCACACCGCTTTTGAGCATATCATTTCCGTCAAGCACAAATTTGCCGACCTGTCTGAACATTTCGCCGATCGCCGCCGTGGCGACCTCGGGGTAGTCGGGTGATGCGGAGTAGCGCTTGGCGGCCTCCGACGAGAGATATTTAAGGTCGGGCATGTAAATTTGCACGAGCCCGTCTAATCTCCGCAGCATCTCGACACTGTCGTAGCCGGAGCTGTTCCACACAACGGGGATATCTAGCTTTGCCCGTTCAAGTGCCGAGACTATCTCGGGCACATAGTGCGATCCGGTGACAAGGTTAATGTTGTGCACACCCTTGTCCTGAAGCTCAAGAAAAATATCGCTCAATCTTTCGACCGAAACGGTTTTGCCGACTTTACCACGGCTTATCTCGTGGTTCTGGCAGAACACGCAGCGCAGGTTGCAGCCGGAAAAAAACACCGTTCCCGAGCCGCACTCGCCGCTTATGCACGGCTCCTCGCCGTAGTGCGGGGCGGCTCTTGCGATGCGCGGCAGCCTCGGAGAGCGGCACACGCCGGCAGCGGTATTATCGTCTCTAATTTGTCCGCAATGCCTCGGACAGTCGTTGCAAATCATAACAGACCTTCTTTGAATGTGCAGTTTGCTGTTTGTTAAGCACTTTACAGCTTTGAATATAACAAAAAATTGTCGAAAATGCAACAAATATAATAATTCATAAAAAAGTGCATCTTTTTTAAAGAAAATGTGCTAAAATGCAATAAAGAACAGTTAAAAAGATACGAATCGGGTAAAGCTAAATGTTGAACATCGTATTGGTCGAGCCGGAGATACCGCATAATACCGGCGCAATAGCCCGCACCTGTGCCGTTACGGGCGCAAGGCTGCATCTTATAAAGCCCTTGGGCTTTGATATATCCGATAAAGCCGTCAAGCGCTCGGGACTTGATTACTGGTGGCTGGTGGATATAAATGTCTATGAAGACATTGACGATTACTTTGCCAAAAACGGCGATGAGAATCTTTGGCTTGCAACGACAAAAGCACCACGGTCGTATGCCGAGGCCGACTTCACGACCGAGGATGTGACAATCATGCTCGGCAAGGAAACTGCGGGGCTGCCCGAATGGCTGCGTGAAAAATACCGTGACCGCTGCATAAGAATACCCATGAGAAGCGAGGCAAGAAGCCTCAATTTATCCAACTCCGCCGCAATACTTGCCTATGAGGCGCTGCGGCAGCAGGGCTTCCCGGGATTAAACGGGGAAGGCTCTATGAGTGCCGACTGAGCCGGTTTTCGGCTTATCAAATAAATTCAGATCACTTGACGGAAGGGAGATCAAAAAATGAATTACAACAAAAAAAGCGTTCTCGATGCCGATGTTCGGGGAAAGAAGGTGCTGCTGCGCTGTGACTTCAATGTACCCCAGAACAAGGAAACAGGAGCGATAACCAGCGATAAGCGCATAGTTGCCGCACTGCCTACGATCAAGTATCTGCTTGAAAACGGCGCAGCCGTGATAGCGTGCTCCCACCTCGGCAAGCCCAAGGGAGAGTGGAAGCCGAAGCTGACGCTTGCTCCCGTTGCCGAGCGCCTTTCCGAGCTTCTCGGTCAGAAGGTCATTTTTGCAAACGATATCATCGGCGATGACGCCAAGGCCAAGGCCGCAGCATTGAAGCCGGGCGAGATAATGCTGCTTGAGAACCTGCGCTTTGATATCCGTGAGGAGAAAAACGGCGCAGACTTTGCAAAGGCTCTTGCCGACATGGCCGAGGTCTATGTCTCCGACGCTTTCGGCACGGTGCACCGTGCACACGCATCCACCGCAGGCGTTGCGGCGTACCTTCCCGCATACGCAGGCCTGCTCGTTGAAAAGGAGCTGTCGGTAATGGGCAAGGCTCTTGACGACCCGAAGCGCCCCTTTGTCGCAGTTCTCGGCGGTGCCAAGGTCTCCGACAAGATAGGCGTTATCAACAATCTGCTTGAAAAGGCCGACACCGTTATCATCGGCGGCGGCATGGCCTACACATTCATAAAGGCGATGGGATACGAGATAGGCAACTCTCTGCTTGAAGCCGACAAGCTCGACTATGCTCTTGAGATGATCGAGAAGGCAAAGCGCAACGGCGTTTCGCTGCTGCTGCCTGTCGACACCGCCGTCGGCAATGAATTTAAGGCCGACTGCGACAGCGAGATAGTCGACATCAAGGCTATGCCTGCCGGCTGGATGGGCATGGACATCGGTCCCAAAACCATCGAGCTGTTCTCTGACGCTATCAAAAACGCAGGCACGGTCGTTTGGAACGGCCCCATGGGCGTATTTGAGTTTGACGCATTCGCTAAGGGCACCAAGGCAATGGCACAGGCTCTTGCCGACTCCGGCGCTATAACCATAGTCGGCGGCGGAGACTCTGCTGCGGCTGTCGAAAAGCTCGGCTTTGCAGATAAGATGACGCATATTTCCACGGGCGGCGGCGCATCACTTGAGTTCCTTGAAGGACTGGAGCTGCCGGGTGTTGCCTGCCTGCTTGACAAATAAGAAAGGAAGTCATTCCATGAATACCAAGTACAGAAAAACGGTTATTGCGGGCAATTGGAAGATGAATATGCTCGTGAGTGATATCAAGCCCTTTATCGAGGAACTCAAGCCCCTGCTTCCCAAGACAAAGACCTGTGAGACGGTGCTGTGCGTTCCGGCAGTCAATGTTCCCGCTATGATAAGAGCGGGCAAGGAGGTCAAGATAGCCTGCGGTGCGCAGGATGTCTCCTGCCACGACAAGGGCGCATATACCGGTGAGGTCTCCGCATCCCAGCTTGCCGATGTCGGTGCAAAGTTTTGCATCGTCGGCCACTCCGAGCGCAGAGCTTATCACAATGAAACCGACCTTGATGTAAACTGCAAGACCAAGAAGCTTCTCGAGCACGGCGTAAGCCCCATCATCTGTGTGGGCGAGTCGCTCGAGCAGCGTGAGGCCGGACTTACCATGGCTCACATAAGCTATCAGGTTCGTGCGGCACTTGCGGGCATCGACACTGCCGGACTTCGCCGCTGCATCATAGCCTACGAGCCCATTTGGGCGATAGGAACCGGAAAGACTGCTACCGCCGAGCAGGCCGAGGAGGTATGCGGTGAGATCCGCTCAATAATAAGAGAAGTTTACGGAGCACGCCCCGCAAGAAGCGTCAGCATTCTTTACGGCGGCAGCATGAACGCCAAG
>DQDL01000035.1:40887-41200 GCA_003533405.1 Clostridiales bacterium
GGCGGCAGCATGAACGCCAAGAACGCAGCCGAGCTGCTCGCCATGCCGGACATTGACGGCGGCCTCATAGGCGGAGCATCGCTCAAGCCTGCTGACTTTGCGACGATAATCGCCGCTACGGGGGCAGAAAATGAGTAAAGCGGTACTGGTTATAATGGACGGCTTCGGAATTGCACCCGCCTCGGAGTACAATGCAATATCCGTTGCGAAAACGCCCAATATCGACAAGCTCTTTGCCGAGAATGCGTACACGCAGCTTTCCGCCTCCGGCCTTGATGTGGGATTGCCGGAGGGGCAGATGGGCAACTCCGAG
>DQDL01000035.1:41402-41621 GCA_003533405.1 Clostridiales bacterium
GGGCAACTCCGAGGTCGGCCACACGAATATCGGCGCAGGCCGTGTCGTGTTTCAGGATCTGCCGAAGATAACAAAGTCGATTCAGGACGGCGACTTCTTTGAAAACCCTGCATATGCGGATGCTATGGATGCTGCAAAGCAAAACGGTAAGGCGCTGCACATCATGGGGCTGCTGTCCGACGGCGGTGTGCACAGCCATATAAGCCACATTTTTGCGGC
>DQDL01000035.1:41900-42057 GCA_003533405.1 Clostridiales bacterium
CTATGTCCACTGCTTCCTCGACGGCCGTGATGTGCCGCCCAGAAGCGGAGCGGGCTATGTAAAGCAGCTTGCCGATAAGTGCGAACAGCTCGGCAACGCAAGAATTGCTACCCTGCAAGGCAGATTTTACGCAATGGACCGTGACAAGCGCTGGGAC
>DQDL01000059.1:0-14409 GCA_003533405.1 Clostridiales bacterium
TACAGGGCGAATTATCCTTATCTGAATTCGCCCTTTGCGCTGCCTTTTGCTTTATTCTTCGTCCTGCGGTTTGATTTTTACCAAAACCTTTTCTACTCGCAGGCCGTCCATTTCGAGGACGGTCACGGACATGTTTTCGTATTCAAAGCTGTCGCCGGGCTTCGGGAATGCGCCGAACATTTCTATCGTCCAGCCGCCGACAGTCTCGCTCTCTGCCTCGAAGTCCTTTTCCTTGATGCCCACAAGCTCGAGGAAATCGGAGATGACCATGTCGCCGTCAAGCTCATACTGCCCGTCGGGGCGCTCGACTATCTCCTCCTCGACCTCGTCGGTGTCGTCCCAGATCTCGCCGACGAGCTGCTCTAACACATCCTCCATCGACAGCACGCCTAAGGTACCGCCGTACTCGTCGGTGACAATGGCAAGATGCTGCTTTGCACGGCGCAGCTCACTCAGCACGGCGGGCATTTTCATCGTCTTGTATACATAGCAGGGCGGCATCAGCATACTGCGGATGTCGGGATTTTTCTCGTCCGTGAGCGCCTTCAAAAAGTGATTGAGATACAAGACACCGATGACATTGTCGATGCTGTCCTCGTACACGGGGATGCGTGAGTACGGCGCAGAGTCTATCGTGGCAAGCTGCTCGTTCCAGTCGTCGTCAATGTCGAGCGCCACGACATCGACACGGGCGGTCATGACCTCGGATGCCATGACATCGGAGAAATCTATCGCCGCCTGCACGAGCTCCGAGCGATCCTCGTCAAGGACATCCTCGTCCTCGGCGGTCTCGATGATGGAGGAAAGCTCCATCGCCGCCGCTTCCTCGTCGCTGCCTGCTTCCTCACCCTTGAAGCCGGAGGTTATCAGCTTTGTAAGCCCCACAACGACCCAGATAAGCGGCATCAGGATTATTGTCAGACCACGGACAAAATAAGCGTGGCTGAGCGCAATGCGGTTTGCGCTGTTTTTTGCGATTATCTTCGGCATCGTCTCGCCGAAGATTATGACCAGCACCGTGATGACCACGGTGGACACCCAAGCGTACTTGTCGTCGCCGGCGATGAGGATAACGAGCACCGAGCCTATCGACGACGCTGCGATGTTCACGAGGTTGTTGCCGATGAGTATCGCCGAGAGCGTGTCGTCAAAGCGGTCGATTATCCTGACCGCTATCGCCGCTCTTTTCGAGCCGCCGTCACGGGCGCTTTCGAGGCGCAGGCGGTTGCAGCTTGAATACGCCATCTCGGACGATGAAAAGTAGTTTGAGCCAATGATGCACAGGAGAAGTCCCGCCAAGCAAAGATATATCACTGCTCGTCACCTCCCTGCGTTCTGCGGACATTCAGCCGCAGTATGCGGTTATGCTGCATCTGACCCACGGTCACATGCAGGCCGTGATAGTCGAAGCTTGCGCCGACCGTCGGGATGGCGGCAAACTGCTCATAAGCCCACTCGCCGAGGAGCTTATTCGTGAACTCGTCGTCCTCCTCGGGGTCGTCAAACTCCAGAAGCTCGAACACATCGCCGACATTCATCTCGGCGTCACAGTCCCAGCTGCCGTCGTCCAGAGCGATGTACGGCTCCTCGATATCGTCGTCCTCGTCCCAGATCTCGCCCACGAGCTCCTCGAGGATATCCTCCACGGTGACGATGCCGAGCGTGCCGCCGTAGTTGTCGGTGACGATGGCCATGTTCAGCCGCTTCTTGCTCATAACGGGCAGCAGATCGTCGATATTCGTGCTCTGATGCACGAAATACGCCTCGTCTAAAAGCGTGCGCAGGTCGATGTTCTCGCCCTCACGCAGGTAGGCTTTTATGTACTTGCGTATCGACAGAATGCCGATGACATTGTCGATGCTGCCGTCATAGACCGGCAGGCGGCTGTGCTTCTGCTCACGGATGTAAGCCAGCACCTCGTCGGGCGGCTCCTCGACATCCACCGCCGCAAGATCGACACGGGAGGTCAGAATGCTCTCGACCGTCGTCTCGCCGAACTGGAGCGCAGAGGAGATGAGCTCGCCCCGCTCCTCGCCGAGACTGCCGTCCTCGGTCATATCCTCGATGATATCGTATATCTCGTCCTCGGTGACGGATATCTCGGGGTCGGCCTTCACGAAGCGAGCCGCAAAGTTGCCGATGGCCGACAGAACTGCCGATATCGGCCGCAAAATGCGCATAAAAAAGCACAGCGAACCGGCCACTGCCAAGGACAGTCGCTCGCTGTATTTTTTAGCAATGCTTTTCGGGAGCATCTCGCCCACGAAAAAGACCACGATGGTCATGATGATCGTGCTCAGCGTGACGGCGCTCAGTCCCCAGATGCGGGTGACATTGACCGTGACGATGCTCGCCGCAGCGATGTGCACGATGTTTGTACAGATAAGAATACTGCTGATGGCACGGTCGAAGTTATCCAGCACTTCGAGTGCCTGAAGGGCCTTGGCCTCACCCTTTTCGGCACGGACCTTTATCCTGACCCGTGACACCGAGGCGAACGCCGTTTCCGCAACCGCAAAATAAGCGGCGCACATTAAAAGAACAATTACGATTATCAGCGACAATCGACTGCCGTCATCCATTTCGGACTAACACACTCCTAATAGTAAAGTCTACTTATTATATCACGGAGCATATAGCTGCGTCAACATTTCAATCCGCTTTTACTATTCCGCTTATCGCTTTTTCGTCAGCCGGACCGGTGAATGCAGGCAGAAGTTGCGGCTGACCGTCAACCTGTCGTTGCGGTAAGCGGTAAAAAGCCCTCGACGGAATATCCGTCGAGGGCTTGATAGTTTATTCGGTTTGTTCTGCGCTCTCTGTATTTTCAACTTTCTCGGGGGTTTTGCCCTTGACGAGGTAGCCGATGAACATGACGACGGCGAAGAAGATCAGGAAGCCGCAGCAGGTCTTTGCGCCGTAGCCGTTCCATATCGCATAGCAGAAGAACAGGCAGCACAGCAGGCCCAGACCCGGCAGCAGGAAGCGGCGGAAGAAGCCGAGATCCTTTGCCTTGACCATCAGGCCGATCATCATCGGGATATACATTACATACAGGCAGATGATGCCGATCTCATCGGGCTCCCACGCAAGCCACTCGCAGGTGTGCACGGCGCCGAACAGCTCCGGACCGCCCATCCACATCATGACCGTCCATGCGTACCAGAAGCCGGCGGTCATCATGCCGAACACGGCGGACTTGATGGAGAAATTGTTCTGATGGTCAATGTGACCGAAGAACTCCGGCTTGGGGCCGAGACCACGGGCGGAGACCGAGTACAGACCGCGGCAGGACGCCATGGTAAGGCCGTTCATCGTACCAAGGCAGCTTATGGTGATGAACACATAAACGATGGTGCCGATGACATTGCCGAACAGCTTCGAGAATGCGATGCGGGGCAGAGTCTCGCCGAACGGCCAGGTGCCGATGATGGTGTTGACATCGCCGACACAGCTCATTGCGAAGATATACAGTGCATAGACAAGGATGGTGAACACCGAGCCGATGATGAGAGCCAGCGGCAGGTTGCGCTTGGCATTTTTAAGCTCGGCATTTATCGAGGTCGCAAGTATCCAGCCCTCGTACGCAAACGCAAAGCCGACGATCGCCTTGAAGAAGCCTTCGCCGCTGACCGGAGTGTATTCGGGGGTATTAACATAGTTGAGCACCTCAAGGGTCGTGCCGTTTACGAGGCCGGCGATGGTGCCGACGATGCCCATGAGCAGCAGGGGAACGAGCTTTATAACGGTCATGCCGACCTGAAGCTTACCTGCGATCCTGGGGCTGAGTGCATTGATGCCGTAGTCGATCATCATGAAGCCTGCGCCGACGCCGATGGCCACGGGGTTGACCTGACCTGTCGCAAAGTCAATGGCCGAGATGCCGAACAGCTGCAAAAACATCATCGCCGAAAAGAATGCCAGCATGGCGACGATGGCGGGGGTGTAAATGACGGTGGTGAACCAGCCTACATAGTAAGCGTACTTGGGCCCGAGTGCGACCTCGGCGTAGTCAACGATGCCGTTGACCTTCTCGTACCTCGAGCCGAGCTCGGCAAAAACGAGCGAGCAAATGATGCAAATAAGGCCAACGATGCCAACGACTGCAATACCTTGCAGCAGGTTGCCGCCGGTCAGGCTGAGGACCTTGCCGCCCTTGATAAACACGCCCGAGCCGATGACGATACCGACGACCATCGATATGGCGGTCGGCAATCCGTATCTTTTTTCCATATGGGAAACTCCTCTCTCTATTCCGCAGATAAACTGCCCCATGATTTTATCACTTTTCGGCATTTCTCACAAGCTTTTTTTGTTTAAACAGCTAAATTTTCAAAAAATTTTGCCTTGAGAACTTTTTTGTTGTACGCAAACGTACAACTTTCGCCTTAATGCAGCCTATTAGTGAAGGGCTTTAGCTGACGAGAGCCGAACGCCTGTCGGTTTTGACGGGCATCTTTTCGCTCATGCTGCGTTGAAGCCCTTGCCAATACGGGAGTATTCCCTTCACGCTTCGCCTTGCCTGAGCAAAAATCTGCTCCCTCAAAACTGCAAGGCATCTGTCAGGGCTGCTTTTTGGGGCGAAACCGGCCGTCCGCCGAGGCGAAGCAACGGAAAGCAGCGCAAGGGTACGCTGACAGACGACAGTGTCCGGCTCCCGTCAACTATTTTGTTTGGAGGTGACAACAATGGAAGTAAACGATAGGGCTGTTCGGATAAAAGCCGCATTTTCGGCGGCGATAGCGTTCGGAACGGCGCTGTTCGGCTGGGTCGGCTGGGTGATAGTCATCTGGCTGTGCGCCATGGTGCTCGACTACCTCACGGGCTCGTTTGCGGCGATCTACATGGGCGAATGGACGAGCCGCAAGGCAAGTCAGGGCCTGTGGCACAAGCTCGGCAGCATTGCGGCGGTCTTGGTCGCCGCCCTGTGCGATATCGCTCTCGGCGTCATCGCAGGCAAGCTCGGCGACGGCTTTATAAGCATCGACTGCGGCTGCATCATAACGCCGGTCGTTGCGGCGTGGTACATCTTCACGGAGCTTGGCAGCGTAATTGAGAATGCTGCGAAGCTCGGCGCACCCATGCCGGATTTTTTGAAAAAGCTCGTGTCGGGGCTGCGCGATGCGGCCGACGACGCAGGTGACAGGAAAGGAAAATGATATGATAAAAGCAAGAATAGACGGCGTAGAGCTCAAAATTTCGGAGCGTGAGCCGCTGTTGGCGGGCACGGTGGGGCTCAATAAGATAAGCCTCAGTTTTTCCGACGAATGGGCGATATTCACAAAGCAGATAGATTTCACAAACGAGCAAAGCGGCGAGACCCGCCGGATAAGCGCCGAGGTCGGCGTATGCACCGTGCCTTGGGAGCTGCTCAAGGCCGAGGGTGACATCACCTGCTATGTGCGGGGCATCGGCTCCGACGGCAGGCTGGTTCTGCGCACGAACGAAGCAAACCTCGGCACGGTGCTCGGCGGCGATGACGGCGATGTCCCCGGCACCGGCACGCCCACGCCCGATGTCTGCGACGAGACGGCGGCGAAGATAGGTGACCTGTCGAAGCTCGAGACGAACGATAAATCCCAGCTCGTTGCGGCGATAAACGAGCTCAAGCGGGCAGATGGTCTCAGCGTATTTGAGGTCACGCTCACGAGCGCCGACGGCGTTCTCGCCGCCGACAAGACCTTTGCGCAGGTCAAGGCGGCGGTTGCGGACGGAAAGCCGGTTTTGAAGGTGCATTCCGACGGCGATGTGCTGTGGTTTTTCCTGCTGGACAAAAGCCCGGCGGAGATAGATTTTGTCGGCTTTGCCGACGAGCAGATACTTGCCTATCTCACCGCAAAGCAGGACGGCTCTTGGGAGACGACCGTGACCGCACGGGTGACGGTCGAAATGCTCAGCGAGCTTTCCGACAAGCTCGGCAACCTCGGCAATCTCACCACCACAGCAAAAACCAGCCTCGTTGCGGCGATAAACGAGCTCAAATCCGGCGCCGCCGTGACCGAACAAACCGTCTCCGGCTGGGGGTTTACCAAGAATACGGGCACATATTCAAAGCCTGCTGGCGGCATCCCGAAAACAGACCTTGCGTCCGCCGTGCAGACGAGCTTGGGCAAGGCAGACTCCGCATTGCAGACCGTCCCGAGCACCTACCGCACGGCGAGTGCGCAGGACAGCATTGACAGCGGCAAGGTCGATAAGGTCACGGGCAAGGGGCTTTCGACAAACGACTACACCGCCGCCGCCAAGGCGAAGGTCGATGCGATACCCGCAAGCCCCAAGTATACCGACACCGTGTACGACGATACGGCGGTCAAGAACCGCCTGACCGCCGTCGAAAACGAGGTTGCCGGCATCGGGGCAGGTTCAAGCTTCAGCGGCAGCTACAACGACCTTACGGACAAGCCCGCGATACCCGAAGCCGTGACCGAACAAACCGTCTCCGGCTGGGGCTTTACGAAGAATACGGGCACATACTCAAAGCCTGCTGGCGGCATCCCGAAAACAGACCTTGCGTCCGCCGTGCAGACGAGCTTGGGCAAGGCAGACTCCGCATTGCAGGCCGTCCCGAGCACCTACCGCACGGCGAGTGCGCAGGACACGATAGACAGCGGCAAGGTCGATAAGGTCACGGGCAAGGGGCTTTCGACAAACGACTACACAAACGCCGCCAAGGCGAAGGTCGATGCGATACCTGCAAGCCCCAAGTACACCGACACCGTGTACGACGATACGGCGGTCAAAAGCAGGCTCGCTGCCGTCGAGGGCATGGAGAATGTGGCGCTCACGGTGGCATCGGGCAGACTCACGAATGTGTCGTACACCGCACGGTACTCCTCGCTTCTCGGCATGGTGTTCGTGCGCATCTACGGCACGGTCAACGCCGACATGAACACCGGCTACGACTACGACATCATGAACATCGGCGCACGGCTGCCCAACTCCCACGCCGCCCTGGCGGTCAAAAGCAGCAAAGCGGCGCAGGCGTTTGCGAAAAGCAGCGGAGTTATCTCCCTGCGTCCGCTCGAAAGCGGCATCAAAAACTATGATATCTACATCACGGGCTTCTGGTTTGCCTAATACTTGAGCTGACGGTAGCCAATCCCATATCGGTTTTGACGGGCAGCTTTCCGCCCATGCTTCGCTAAACCCCTAGTCCATATATATCCATTATGGCCGTCGGGCTTTATCTTTGCCTGAACGAAAATCTGCTCCCTCAAAACTGCAAGGCATCTGTCGGCGAGAATTTAAGAAATTTTCGGCTTCCCTTAAAAAGGTCGAAAAAAGCCGAATGAGTGCACCGACAGACGATAGGGGCTCGACTCCCGTCAGCTGAATATAATAGCTGAGAGGTGAAATTATGAAAAATATGAAGAAGATATATCTTTCGCCGTCGGATCAGGTGCGCAACATCTATGCCTACGGCGACACGAACGAGGCGGTGCAGTGCCGCAAAATAGCGTCTGCCTGCAAGGCGGCGCTCGAGCGAAACGGCTTTGCCGTGCGCACGAATTTTGAAGACGGCACGAACGCCATGTACACCCGAGTGGCCGAATCGAACACCTGGGGTGCGGATCTGCACCTGTGCATCCACACCAACGCCGGCGGCGGCAAGGGCGCAGAGGCGTACATTCTCGATAAGAGCGAACGCCGCCTTGCCGCAGCGCAGCCTATCTACGACGAGGTCAGGGCGATAGCGCCCTACGGCTCGTCAAGGGGCGTGAAAACCGCCCGCTACTACGAGCTGCGCTACACCACGGGCATGTGCGTGTATCTCGAGGTCGATTTCCACGACAACGCCGAGATAGCAAAGTGGATAGTGAACAACACGACCGCCATCGGCGAGGCGATAGCAAAGGGCGTGTGCCGCTGCTTCGGCGTGGGCTTTGACGGCGCAAAAACCGAGGAAAAGCCCCCTGTGCGCACGACCGAGGTCGCACTTGAGGTGCTGCGCCGCGGAAGCGCCGGAGCGCAGGTCAAAACGCTCCAGCGGCTTTTGAAACAGTTAGGCTACAAGGACGAAAGCGGTCGTGTCCTGTCGATCGACGGCCGCTTCGGCCCCGCCACGGACTACGCCGTCCGCAAATTCCAGAAAAACCGCCTTAACGGCTCCGACGGCATAGTGGGAGCAAAAACTTGGGATAAGCTTTTGAAATAAAAGCTTATCCCAAGCAGCTAAGTTTCAATACGCTTTTAAGCTTCCACTAACCGATTTTGCGGTGTCCCGACCTGTGAGTACAAGCTAGAGTTTAGCCTGTACATCAACCTATCGGGACACTGCAATTTTTTCGCACTTATCTTACCAACGCAGGGCGTTAAACGGGTGAACTGCAAACTATTCGCAGAGGATTAAACCGCCGCAGCCAAATCGACCGGTGCACCGATACCCCGTACCGGGATTCCAAAGGGTGGTGCTTAAAATTTTTGTCATCTTGATGGGAGAATGGCTGCACCGAAAGCTCGCATTGCGTTAAGATTCGGGCTGGCGTAGTTGCAAATTGTTAAAGCGTCCGTTCGCTATTGAAAAAACTTTTCTTTCGGCAAAACAAAGAAAAGTTAATAAATGCCAATATGTCGGCGACTTTTTTTCGATATCTTGTGCATTTGGGGAGATTTGTGCGTGCAATCTTGTGAAAAGTTTGATAGAATAAAATGCAAAATATTTTATCAGGGTGATCACTTGAAAAATACTTTTAAATTGTTCGCAGGTGATGTGCGGGCGATAACGAGGCACTTCTTCGCCTTCGTCATCATTATCGCCATCACGATAATACCCGCACTGTATGCGTGGTTCAATATCTACGCCAACTGGGACCCGTACGGGAACACCGGTAATGTCGCCATAGCCATTGCGTCCGATGACAAGGGATACAATGACCGTGACCTCAGCCAAGAGGCCATAGAGACCATTACGGAGTCCAAAAGCATCAAGTGGGTCGTGATGAACAGCGGCGACGAGGCCAGACAGGCCGTGCGCAGCGGCAAATACTACGCCGCCATCGTCTTTGCCGACGATTTCAGCCGCCGTATGCTCGACATAAACTACGCCCTTGAAAACAGCGGCGCCGCCATGAGCTTCATCGAGAACACGAAGAAAAACCCCGTTGCCAACAAGATAGTCGAGACGGCGGCGGAGACCGTGCAGCACTCGGTTCAGGTGCAGTATCTTGACGAGCTGTTCAAGACGGTGCTCAAAAATGTCCAGCAGGTCGCCGACGAGACAGACCCCGAGAGCACGGTAAATTCGGTCGTTTCGCAGCTGACCACGCTGCGTGACAGCCTGCGCCAGACCGGCACGGCCATCGACAGCTTCACGGCCAAAAGCGAGAATATAGATAATCTCTTAAACGGAATCGGCGACACCGCCGGCACGATCGGCAGCCTTGTCGAAAACGGCCAGACCGGCGTTTCACAGGTGCAGCAGAGCATTGATTCGGCCGCAAACGCCCTCAATGTGCTCGAAAAGGGACTTGACGGCAAGCTGACCGAGATAAACAAGCAGCTCGACGAGCTGTCGGCGGCGCTCAAGCGTCTTGCCGAGAACAAGAAGCTCATCGAGGCCGGCGAAAAGTGGGATGCGATGCTCGAGGATGCCGAGGACGCCGCCGGCAAGCTGCACGACCAGCTCACGGCGCTCAAGGACGCTCTGCCCGAGACCTCGGCCACGACCTATGTCCGCTCAACGCTCGACGGGCTCATCCTGCGCACCGAGCAGCTCCAGTCGCAGCTTAAAATGCTCAAGACCGGCACGCCCGTTTCCGACGCTGCCGCAATTATAGATTCCTGTTCGAATATCGTCAGCACTATGGACGATCTGCTCGTTAACACCCTGCAGCCCGCCGTCAAGGCTATGACCGATTCCATGCAGACGCTGCTCAAGTCCATGAGCCCGGTGCTTAGCAGTCTTTCCGTCACCATCGACGGCATCGCACCCGTTCTGAGCACGACCGGCGACACCGTCAAGGACATTGCCGCCGTTTTAAACCGCCTCAAGGTCGTCACCGACAAGGGCGCAGATGCGCTCGACGAGGCGCTCGCAAAGATAGATAAGCTCAAGGGCGACGACAAGATAAACGCCCTCATCACGCTGCTCGGCGGCGACACGGAAAGCTATGCGGAGTTCCTCGCAGCGCCCGTCAAGGTCGTCGAGAGCGCCGTGTACCCCGTGGGCAGCTACGGCACGGCAATGGCGCCGTTCTACTCCTGCCTTGCCATCTGGGTCGGCTGCGTTATCCTCGTTGCCATCATCAAGGTCGAGGCCGAGCCCAAGACCCTAAACTATATCACCGAGGGTCAGAAATACTGGAGCCGCTGGCTGCTGTTTGCGATAATAAGCCAGCTTCAGGCGGCGGTCATCGTGTTCGGCGATGTGTACCTGCTCCATTGCAGCTGCGACAACCTGCTTGCGTTCTGGGGCGCCGGTGCGTTCACCTCGCTGGTGTTCATAACGCTCATCTATTCGCTGACGCTTGCCTTCGGCGATATCGGCAAGGCGATAGTCGTCGTCATCATGGTCGTGCAGATAGCCGGCTCGAGCGGCTCTTACCCCATCGAGCTTCTGCCCGATGTTTTCGGCAGCATCTATGTGTTCTTCCCGTTCCCGTACGCCATCAACGCCATGCGTGAGGCGCTGTGCGGCTTCTACGGCATGGATTACTGGATCTACATAGGCGAACTCATGATCTTCGGCGCGGTCGGCGTTCTGGTCGGACGGCTCGTGCGCAAGCCGTTTATCAAGGTCAACGCCTTTGTCGAGCATGAGCTTGAGGAAACGGAGGTGCTGTGATGAAGAAAAAGTCCAACACCGATAAGCTTTATGCAAAGCTGCTAATATTCGCCGAAGAGCTGCACATGGGCAACAAGCGCCGCATCCGCAACGGCTTTATCAGTCTTGCGGTGCTGCCGGTGCTGCTCATCATAATAAGACTTCTGACCGACAGCTCCCGTGTCGTGTTCCTTATAATTTGGATACTCACGATGTTTGTCGCAGCGGCGTTTCTCATCTTCGTTGCCTATGTCGACAGGCAATTGCAGGATACGCTCAACGAGCTGTCCGAAAGCGAGAAGAAGGAGTTTGACAACCTGCTTGAGATCCGTGGCAGGTCGGTTGCAAAGCCCCGCAGAAAGCCCGCCGAAAAAGCGCTCGTGAAGGTGGAGCAGGCACCCGAGCCGGCCAAGCCCGAGGCTAAGCCCATCGAAAAGGCGATAGAAAAGGCGGTCGAAAAGCCCGTTGCATCGGCCGTTGAAAAGGCCGTGGAGCAGGTGGTCGAAAAGGCTGTTGCGCAGGCGGTGGAGAAAGCCGTTGCGCAGGCTGTCGAAAAGGCGGTCGCTCAGGTGACCGGTCAGGCGGCCGCAGCGGCACAGCAGGCAGTGGAAAATGCACCCGAACAGGCTGACGGAAAGGCGGATGAGAAATGAAAAATGTACTCAGTATCTGCAAAAACGACCTCAGCCGTGTGTTCAGCAGCGTCGTCGCCATCGTCGTCGTGCTCGGCCTGTGCGTCGTGCCATGCCTGTATGCATGGTTCAACATCTTCTCCAACTGGGACCCCTACGGCACGGAATCGACCTCGAGAATAAAGGTCGCCGTCGCCTCCGAGGATAAGGGCGAGACCATTCTGGGTCTTGATATCTGCGTGGGCGATCAGGTCATTTCCGCCCTCAAGAGCAATGATCAGATAGGCTGGGTGTTCTCCGACAGCACCGAGGAGGCGCTCGATCAGGTGCGCAGCGGCGACTGCTATGCGGCGCTCATCGTGCCCGAGGATTTTACTACCGGCGTTCTGAGTATCCTCCGTGGTGACCCGAAGAACCCGGAGCTTAAATACTATGAAAACGAAAAGAAAAACGCCATCGCACCCAAGATAACCGGCAAGGCGCAGACCTCGGTGCAGGAGCAGGTAAACTCCGTGTTCCTTGAGACTATCGCAGACTCCGCTACCAAGCTCATCTCCGTTGCCGAAGCAAACGGCATAAGCGCCGAAAGCGGCCTTGATAAGATAATAAGCGGCGTTAACTCCCTTGCCGATAAGCTCGGCTTTGCCATTGCCACCATCGATTGCTGCACGCAGCTTTCCGACTCGGCGGTGAACCTCATGAGAGCCACCATCACCCTCATGGGTACGACCGCAAACACGCTCGATTCGACGAAGGATTATCTTAATAAGATAGATAACTCCGCCGACGGCGCAAACGCAAGATATTCCGACACGGCCGATGCCGTTACGGCGGCGATCAAGCAGACGGACGCAGAGCTTTCTTCCATGCAGACGAGCATGAAGTCGCTGTTTGGCGATATGAATAAGTACAACGAGTTCGTCTCGGCAGACCTTGCCTCCCGCATCGCCCTTGTAAAGAGCATGCAGGCAAGCTACTCCGAGATGGCGACGGCGCTTAACAGCGCAGGCTTCACCACGCTTGCAAATCAGGTGCAGAAGCTGTGCGACCGGCTCGGCGAGCTGTGCTCTAAGCTTGAGAGCTTAAAGACCGCAAACGATGATAATCTTGCCGAAATTAAATCGGCGCAGAACGGCGTTCTCGACGAGATAAGCTCCGTCCGCAGCACCCTCAAGACCGTGCAAAAGGCTGTCAACGAGGATCTGACCCCCGCCGTCAACAAGACGGTCGATGCCGTGCACACGGCGTCCGACGGTCTGGGCAAGATACTTTCAAATTCCAAGACCGGCCTTAACTCGATATCCAAAACGCTCGATGCCTATATAAACACCGTGCTTTCGCTCAAAAACGGTCTCGGCGGCGCTAAATCCGCCGCCCAGAGCGCAGTGACCGAGCTCAAGGATGTCGCCGAGTTTCTGACGGTGTTTAAAAACTCCGACCAGTTCAAGCAGATAATAGAGGCCGTCGACGGCAACGGCGACAAGATAGGCAGCTACCTCGCCTCGCCCATTCAGTGCGAGACCGTGCGTGAGTACGACATCACCACAAACGGCTCGTGCACCGCACCGTTTTACACCGTGCTTGCGCAGTGGGTCGGTGCTCTGCTGTGCGCAGTTATGCTCAAAACGCAGGTCGGCCGCAGCTGCCCGATCGAAAAGCCCAATGTGTTTGAGCGCTTCTTCGGGCGCTACGCCCTGTTCTTCCTTGTCGGCATGGCGCAGGCGCTCATCGTCTCGCTCGGCGATCTGTGGTATGTGAAGATACAATGCCTGTACCCGTTCAAATTCGTGCTGTCGGCAGTGCTGACGGGTCTGTGCTTTTCAATGATCAACTATGCGCTCGTATTTGCGCTGGATAATATAGGCATGGCCGTTTCGGTCATCGTCATGGTCGTGCAGGTCGCAGGTTCGGGCGGCACCTATCCCGTTGAGGTGCTGCCGGAGATATTCCAGGATCTCTATAAGTTCATGCCCTTCCGCTACGCCATGGATGCAATGCGTGAGACTATCGGCGGCATGTATGCCAATGTGTATTGGGAAAACATGCTCGTGCTGCTCGGTATGCTGCTCGGCGCCGTCATTCTCGGTATTGCGCTTTATTATCCCTGCCTCAAGCTTAATAATATGATCACAAAAAGCAAGAACAGGAGTGAAATCATGCTATGATAATAGACTGGAAAGCGCACATCCTGCCCGGGCTCGACCGGAAATGCGACAGCCATGTCAAGGCTATCCAGCTGATGATCTATGCAAAAAGAGCGGGCATAGATAAGCTGGTCGCAATGCCGTTTTATGAGCCGGGGACCGATCTCAGACAGTTCATCGAAATGCGTGACGAGGCCTTCGCCTCCGTCCACGGCGGGGTCGTTGCCGAGGATATGCCGGAGCTCGTGCTCGGCACGGAGTTTAAGTACGATAAGCAGATCCTCGACACCGACGGTGTGGAGCTTCTGAAGGAAACTCCCGTGCTGCTCGTCGACTTCGGCGGCAAGCTCCCGAGCGACGAGGAGCTCAAGGCTCTGCACGATTATTTCGGCGACAGGCTCATGGTGTCCGATGCCGATGCTCTCAGCGACGAGGATAAGCTGAGACTCACGAGGCTCGGGTTCCAATCGGTCGTTGACCTGTCCGAGATCCACCACAGCAAGGACATCAAGAAGCTTCTGCCCTTTGTCGAGAGCGGCTTTGTCCGTGGCTTCGGCGGAGATAAGCTCGCCGGCCGGGATCCCTACCGCCACCTCGAAAAAACCAAGCGCCGCATGGGCGAAGGCTTCGAAAAGCTCTGCAAAAAGCTCTGCTGAGCAAAAAACTCCGAACCGTTTGGTTCGGAGTTTTTTAATACGCTTGTAAGCTTCCGCTATTCGTTTCTGCGTCGGCTCGACCGGTTGGTGCTCACTAGATCTTAGCCCGTCCATCAACCTATCGGTTTTTCAATACGCATTTAGGCTTTTAGTAATCGTTTTTGCGTCAGCCCGACCGGTTTTTCAATCCGCATGTAAGTTTCTGCTATCCGTTA
>DQDL01000059.1:14681-14801 GCA_003533405.1 Clostridiales bacterium
ACTGCAAACTATTCGCACCTGCCTAACTGACGCAGTCCGTTAAACGAGCGCAGTGCAAGCTATTCGCAGAGGATTAAACCTCCGCAGTGAAATCGGCCGGTGCACCGATACCCCGTACCG
>DQDL01000119.1:0-3954 GCA_003533405.1 Clostridiales bacterium
TCGGGACGGGCGGAAATTTTGCTGTCGGCAAGGAGATTCAAGACCTCCTCGTCGGTCATGTCGTGGCGAATGTCCTTGAGAACTTCCTTGAGAAGCTTTCTGTTTTCTTTCATGTCATTGTCCTTTCATATCCGTCGGCGGCAGGAAAAAATCCGCCCCTTTTTCTTCAAACAAAACCATCGATACGCCCAGCAGCAGCTGCGGCAGAGCATACGGCTCGTCCAGCGGCACGGCGAAGTCCTCCTGCATCCGGCGGATGCGGTAAAGCACCGTGTTGCGGTGCGTGAACATTGCGTCGCAGGTACGCTTTAGCGACCTGCTGCTGCACAGGTAGTGGTACAGCGTTTCGCAATACTGCGTGCCCTTGTCCTTATCGTGGGCGGCGAGAGCCTGTATCTGCGGCGGGATGAGGTCACGGCGACCCTCCAGACTTTTAAGCAGCAGCACGGTGCGAAGCTGCGCAACTGTGCAGACGCTGCCGCCGTGGAAGCTATCGTCGGTTATAAGCTCCAGCGCCTCGTGCGCCGTTTTGTAATGCTGCGGCAGCTCGTAAAGGTCGCCCAAGCCGTCTGTGGCGATAATTTTCAGACTGAACTCGTCTGCAAGCTCATTTAAGCCGCCGAGACTGTCGCCGTGCAGGAAAATGAACACATCGCCACGGTACAAAAACGGGTGCGAGTCGGGGAAGCGGGCGAGTATCTCCTCACGCAGACGGCGCTTGCCGATATAGCGGTCGTGGTAGGCGGTGAGCTCAAACAGCGCAAAGCCCGTCGGGTGGAAGTCGGCAAGATAGGTCGATGCGGCCTGCAATCGGAAGTACGCCGCCGAGGAAAAGCCCTCGTCAAGCAGGTGCATGAGCACATCCTCGGCAGTCTCGAACGGCTTATCCTGACGGCTGGCTTCGATGAAAAGCTGCTTTGCCAGCACGCTCTCGACCGTGCGCCAAGTCTCGTCCGAGACCTGCTGGAGGTGTCCGTCAGTTTCGATACATATAAGGTAGCCTAGCCGTACTCCGGCGCTGATAAGCGGCGAAAACCGCCGCCTGTACGGACTGCCGTCAAGGGTGAAAAAGTCCGCATGCCCCGCCGACAGCGCCTCGCTGCGGCTTATCATTGCACCCGCCTCGTAGCTTATCTCGCCGCTCGCCACCGCCGTGCGGAAAAGCGGGTCGGCAAAGCCGAGCGGGGCAAATTGCGACGAGACATGGAACGCATCGTCCACAACTAAGATGGGGCAGCCCAAAAGCGCCCCTGCGTCCGAGGTGAGATTTTGCAGATCGTCCAGCGAAAAAAACTCCTCCAACAGCGCCTGCATTTGCTCTGACATACACTCACTCCTTTGTGCTGTGAGCACAACAACATTTTGGTTTATTATACTCCCGGATCATTGCACTTTCAAGCCAAAAGAGTAAAATCGTTTACAGAAAGAAGGAAAGGGGATTTGAAAGTCCCCCTAGAAAAGGCAGTGATTTGAGCTATGGGCACAAAATCAGAAGCGCACATCGAAAGTCGATGTGCCGTTGACCGCACTTTTAGTGCGGTCGAAACATGCGGCGGCGCACCGCAAAGGATTTAAGAGTATTTTGAATGGAGTGAATTATTATGTTACCGAGAATTTACGGTGAAAACCTTTTTGATGATATTTTTGACAACGGCTTCTTTACCGGCCGTGACCCGCTGTTCGGTAAGAACGGCAGAAACCTCATGAAGACCGATGTCCGTGAGACCGACGATGCCAAGAGCTACCGCCTGTCCATCGACCTGCCGGGCTTTAAGAAGGACGAGATAGTCCTTGACCTCAAGGACGGCTACCTCACCGTCAACGCCGCAAAGGGCCTTGACAAGGATGAGGAAGACAAGAAGGGCCGCATCATCCGCCAGGAGCGTTACGCAGGCGCACTGTCCCGCAGCTTCTATATCGGCGAGGTAAAGCCCGAGGATGTCAAGGCCACCTATGAGTCGGGCGTTCTGACCCTGCTCATCCCGAAGGCCGAAGAAAGCAAGGCCGAACCCGAGACGAGGATCACCATCGAGTGATCCTCGTTTTGTTCTTAAACGGTTGAAAAGAGTGCTGCGGGATATCAAGACCGAGAACCCGACCTATGAGGAGCTCACCGCATGGCACGCCCTCAGCGGTCAGCCGCTCAAGAAGCTTTTCAACACCAGCGGCCTGCTGTATAAGTCGCTGAACCTCAAGGAAAAGCTCCCCGGCATGAGCGAGGACGAGCAGCTTAAGCTCCTCACCACCGACGGCATGCTCGTCAAGCGCCCGCTCCTCGTCGCCGACGACTTCGTCCTCGTCGGCTTCAAAGCCTCCGAGTGGGAAGCAAGACTGAAACGATGAAAAAACCAGCCGCTGTGACGGCTGATTTTTTACTGAAAAATGCATTGACTTAGGGGAAAATCCGAGTATAATGTCAAATCATTTGAGTGTCGGCGAGGTGAGGTGCGATGGAGCAGACGAGCTTGTTCGGGACGGAGAAGATCGGCAAGATACTGCTGAGGCTGGCGCCGCCGGTGATGCTGGCGCAGCTTATACAGGCGCTTTACAACATCGTCGACAGCCTGTTTGTCGGCAGATACTCCGGCAGCGGCCTGACCGCATTGTCCATCATCTACCCGGTGCAGCTTCTGATGATAGCGCTTGCCGTGGGCACCGGCGTCGGCATCAACACCGTCATGGCCGCCAAGCTCGGCTCGGGCAGGCGGAAGGAAGCGGACGAATACGCCGGAGTGGGCACGCCGCTTGCCGTTATACTCTGGGCGATATTTGCCGCCGTGTGCTGGGCGCTCATGCCCGCATACGCACGCCTGTCCACGAACTCCGAAGCGGTCATCCGTGATGTCATCGTCTACGGCCGCATCGTCTGCGTGTTCAGCTTCGGCCTGTTTTTGGAGAGCGTTTGGACGAAAATTTTACAGTCGGTCGGCGACATGAAAACGCCGATGAAAGCGCAGATACTCGGCGCAGTCACCAATATAATTTTAGACCCGCTGCTCATCTTCGGCCTGCTCGGCCTGCCGGAAATGGGCATCGCCGGTGCAGCGGTCGCAACCGTTGCCGGGCAGATAGTAGCAGCGCTGGTCGTGATGAAAAAGGCGTACAGACCTTCACCGGATAGGGCACTGTACCCGCACCATATAAAGAAAATTTTCCGCCTCGGCATGCCGAATATCCTCATGCAGTCGGCGTACACCTTTTATATATTCGGCCTCAACCTCATCCTCTCGACCTTCTGTGACGAGGCGGTCACGGCGCTGGGGCTTTACTACAAGTGGCAGACATTTTTCTTCATCCCTCTGGGGGCAATGGAGACCTGCATCGTGCCGCTGATAAGCTATAACTACGCCGCAAAGAGGATAGACCGCTGCCGCAGGACAATGTCCGTCTCCGTTATGTTCGGCATGGCACTGATGGCGGTCGGAACACTGTGCTTCGAGCTTATTCCCGAGCAGCTGCTGCGGGTGTTCACATCCGATGAGCTCGTGGTCGAGATAGGCCGTGTGGGCTTTCGCATCATCGGCGTGAGCTTCCTGCCGCTTGTGACCTCGCTCATCTTCCCCGTGTTCTTCCAAGCGACCGGCATGAGCCTCAAGAGCTCGACACTGACCGTCATCCGCACGGTGGTGCTGTTTGTCCCGCTGGGCTATTTGTTCTCCCGCTTCGGACTGAATTGGTTCTGGCTGACCTTCCCCGTGACGGAAACCGTCACCACCGCCGTGGGCCTTGTGTTCTACCGCCGGTTCTTAAGCGCAGATAACAAAAGAAACCGTCCATAGGACGGTTTCTTTTGTTATCTATATCAAATCAATCGACTGCGGAGCTTGCCCGCATGGCGAGGATGGTTTGGGAGATGAGCTTGTCAAGATCCCAGCCGAGCATGTCGGCACCGCGCTCGATGACCTCTCGGGAGCAGCCGGCGGCAAATTTCTTGTCCTTGTACTTTTTCTTGAC
>DQDL01000119.1:4128-4294 GCA_003533405.1 Clostridiales bacterium
CTTGTCCTTGTACTTTTTCTTGACCGATTTTACTTCCATGTCGCTGACGCTCTTTGACGGGCGCATGAGTGCAACCGCGCCTATAAGGCCGGTGAGCTCGTCGGCTGCGTACAGGACCTTTTCCATCTCGCTTTCCGGCTCGACATCCACGGTCAGCTTATACCCG
>DQDL01000092.1:0-1342 GCA_003533405.1 Clostridiales bacterium
CGCCGCTCCGACAGTTGCAAAGCTTGACCGGCATTCCGGCGAGGAGCATGTGGTTCCGGAGCACTGCGTGTTCGTCATGGGCGATAACCGCAACGACTCGACCGACAGCCGTGATGAGCGTATCGGCATGGTCGATACCCGTGACATCATCGGCAAGGTCGTGTTCATCGCCTTCCCGTTTGACCACATCGGTTCACCGTATAAGTAATTGCCATGGCAGATACGAATTTTGAAAAAATGAATATCCAGTGGTTTCCCGGCCACATGACCAAGGCTCAGCGCATGATAGAGGACAGCATCAAGCTTGTCGATGCCGTGTGCGAGATTTTGGACGCCAGAATACCGAACTCAAGCCGCAATCCCGATATAGACAGGCTTGCCGCAGGTAAGCCGAGGCTTATAATCCTAAACCGAGTTGACCTTGCCGACCCCGCTGTGACCGCGCAGTGGAAAAAGCATTTTGAGGCGCAGGGGATAAAGATATTAGAGACCGATGCCAAGACCGGCAAGGGCGTAAACGGCTTTGTTCCGGCGCTCCGTGAGCTGTTGGCGGATAAAATTTCTGACTACGCCGCAAAAGGACAGGCGTCCCGCCCGCTGCGTGTTATGATACTCGGCATCCCCAATGTCGGTAAGTCTACATTTATAAATAAGGTTGCAAAGCGCAAGGCCGCCGTGGCAGGAGACAAGCCCGGTGTTACGCGCGGCAAGCAGTGGATAAGCATCGACCGTGGCCTTGACCTTCTTGACACCCCGGGCATACTTTGGCCGAAGTTCGATTCGCAGGAGGTTGGCGAAATGCTCGCCATAACAAATGCGATAAAGGCCGATGTCCTCGATAAAGAGACACTGGGCGCTAATTTCATGCTCAGACTGCGTGAAATGTACCCCGATGCGCTGACGCAGCGCTATAAATTCGTCCCCGACTCCGATATGAACGGCTACGAGATGCTTGAGGAAGCGGCAAAAAAGCGTGGCTTTTTGGTGTCAAAGGGCGAATACGACATTGAAAGAATGGCAAATACCCTGCTTGGCGAGTACCATGACGGCAAGCTCGGCAGGATAAGCTTGGAGAAACCGGAATGACGGAGCTTTGGGAGCTTGAAAACGAGATATACGCCGAGGGCTTTGACCTCATCTGCGGTGTTGACGAGGCCGGCCGAGGCCCGCTTGCTGGCCCTGTCTGCGCTGCGGCGGTCGTTTTGCCGAGAGACATCGAGATAGCCGGACTTAACGACTCCAAAAAGCTCACGGATAAAAAGCGTGAGACGCTGTACGATGTTATCTGCGAAAATGCCGTTACCTACGGCATCGCCTTTGCAAGCGTTGAGGAGATAGAGAG
>DQDL01000092.1:1525-9654 GCA_003533405.1 Clostridiales bacterium
GCGTTGAGGAGATAGAGAGCATCAACATCCTGAACGCCGCCATGCTCGCCATGAACAGGGCAATCGAAAAACTCACGCCCCAGCCGCAGCTTGCACTCATAGACGGCAACCGCAACAGTGCGATAAATATCCCGAGCCGCTGCGTTATAAAGGGCGATGCAAAGTGCGCCGATATTGCCGCAGCATCGATACTCGCAAAGGTTACCCGTGACCGCTACATGCTCGAAATGGCGGAGAAGTATCCCGAGTACCATTTTGAAAAGCATAAGGGCTACGGCACTAAGCTTCACTACGAGGCTTTGCGAGAGTACGGCCCGAGCGAGATACACCGCCCGAGCTTTCTGAGGAAGATGCACTGATGGATAACAGACAGCTTGGCGCATGGGGCGAAAGGAAGGCGGCAAATTATCTCCGCCTGCACGGATATAAAATAGTTGACATGAACTGCCGCTACAGGCAGGGCGAAATTGATATCGTTGCCTCAAAGCGTGGGTATATCGTTTTTGCCGAGGTCAAGCTCCGCAAAAACGACGCTTACGCCGAGGCGAAGGAATTTGTCACCGCCGCAAAGCAGCAGCGTGTGATGATAGCGGCTCAGCTCTGGCTTGCGCAAAACGAGACGGAGCTTCAGCCGAGATTTGATGTGATCGAGATCTATGCGCCCAACGGCGAAAAGGGCAGGGTCAGGATAAATCACATCGAAAATGCGTTTTAACAGGTGATCAAAATGATGTATAACAGCACAAGAGATAAGACCTGCCGTGTAACTGCGGCACATGCCATCGTTCACGGACTTGCACCTGACGGCGGCCTGTTCGTGCCCGAGGAGCTGCCGAAGCTGAGCCTTGCACAGATAGAGGCGCTCAGCAAGACCGATTACCGAGGCAGAGCCGAGGAGCTTCTCTCTCTGTTCCTTGATGAGTTCGACCGAGCGGAGATAAAACGCATCGTCAGCGCAGCTTACGGCGATAATTTCGATGATGCCGCCGTTGCACCGCTTCATATAATTGACGGCAAGACCGCCGTTTTGGAGCTTTGGCACGGCCCTACCTGCGCATTCAAGGACATGGCGCTGCAAATTCTGCCGCACCTGCTCACCGCATCACTTAAAAAATGCGGCGAGACGAAAAAGGTGTGCATACTTGTTGCTACGAGCGGCGATACCGGCAAGGCGGCACTCGAGGGCTTTGCCGATGTCGAGGACACAAAAATTCTTGTATTTTACCCGCACAACGGCGTTTCCGATGTACAGAAGCTGCAAATGGTCACACAGCGTGGCGAAAATGTATGCGTTGCGTCTGTCAAGGGCAACTTTGACGATGCTCAGACCGGCGTTAAGACCCTATTCGGCGACGCTGAGCTTGCAATGGAGCTTTCCGAAAAGGGCTGGTTCTTATCTTCTGCAAACTCGATAAACTGGGGCAGACTACTGCCGCAGATAGTGTATTATTTCTCGGCGTACTGCGATCTTCTTAGCTCAAATGGGTTAAAGCTCGGCGACAAGGTCGACTTTGCCGTCCCCACGGGCAACTTCGGCGACATCCTCGCTTGCTGGTACGCAAAGCAGATGGGGCTGCCCGTCGGCAAGCTCATCTGCGCATCGAACGAGAACAATGTCCTCGCAGATTTCTTCAAGACCGGCACATATGACCGCAACAGAGCTTTCCACACGACGATATCCCCGTCAATGGATATCCTCGTTTCGAGCAATCTCGAGCGTCTGCTGTACTCTGTGTGCGATGACGACAAGCTCGTTGCCGAGTACATGCGCAGCCTGAACGAAAATGGAAGCTACACCGTAAGCGATGAGATATTTAAGGTCTTATCCGATAACTTTGTCGGCGGCTTCTGCACCGATGCCGACACTAAAGAGACGATTGCCAAGGTTTACAGCGAGCACGGCTATCTTATCGATACACATACCGCCGTTGCGTACAAGCTTATGCTTGAGCATAAAACGGACAGACCGACGGTCGTTGTCTCGACCGCAAGCCCGTTTAAGTTCTGCGACAGCGTGCTTGACGCTCTCGGTGAAAAGACCGATGCTTCCGGCGTGGAGCTTATCGAAAAGCTTGCATCATTCACCGGCAGCGCAGCACCTGCACCTCTGTGCGGCCTTGATAATCGCCCCGTTCGCTTTGAAACAGTCATCGAAAAGCAGGCCATGAAGCAGGCGGTCACCGATTTTTTGGAGTGATATGTACGGGACAATGTCCCGCTTTGTCAGTCGCAGCAGCCTCTGGGGCAGAAAGTGCCGCAGAAGGTCTCGGACTTGGTGGTCGCTCTCTCGTTCTGAACCTTGATCTGGGAAGCGGCGCACTTGTTGTCGATGGTGTTGTACTTGCAGGTGCTTACATCGCAGCCAACGCCGGTTATCTCACTATGGTTCATTTTCTTTTCACTCATTGTTTCATACCTCCGATAGTATTGCCGTAAGGCACTATTATTGTCTGCTTATTAAACCTGAATATACGGAGGCAGTATGTCTTTATATGCGATAGGCGATCTGCATTTGTCGCTGGGCACCGATAAACCGATGGATGTTTTCGGCGGCAGATGGGAAAACTATGTTGAAAAAATTAAAGAAGGCTTTTCGGAGCTTAATGACGATGACCTCACGGTCATATGCGGCGATATAAGCTGGGGCATGTCGATAGACGAAACGCTCGAGGACTTTGAGTTCATTGACCGCCTGCCGGGCAAAAAGATAATCTTAAAGGGCAACCACGACTATTGGTGGACAACGGCAACAAAGGCAAAAAAGTTTTTTGCCGAGCACAGTATCACGACAATCGATATTCTGCACAACAACTGCTTTAAATATGAAAATGTAGCCCTGTGCGGCACACGAGGCTGGTTTTATGAGGAGAGTAAGGGTGATGAGCATGACAAAAAGGTCATGAACCGTGAGATAATGCGCCTTGATGCCTCGCTCAAGGCGGCAGGCGAGGGCGAGAAGTACGCCTTTCTGCACTACCCGCCGAAATACTACAATTACGAGTGTCCCGAGATACTTGAGCTTCTGCACAAATACGATGTCAGGCGCTGCATTTACGGCCATATCCACGGCCCGGGTTGCGCATTTGCCTTTAACGGAATGTACGGCAGCACGAAATTTGACTTAGTTTCTGCCGATTATATACAGTTTAAGCCCAAAAAGCTGCTGTAAATACACATTATTAATATAAAAAACATTGCTTTTAGCGGGATAATCTGCTATTATGCTTAAGTGTTTGAAAGAACATTATTAGGAGGAAGACATAAATGCAAGTAAGAAATGTAGAAAAGAACGAGAATAATACTGCAACTTTTCAGGTTGAAGTTGATCCTGCCGAGTTTGACAAGGCTGTCGACAAAGCCTTTAACAATGTCAAGGGCAGTATAAATATCCCCGGCTTCAGAAAGGGCAAGGCTCCCCGTGCGGTCGTTGAGGGCATGTACGGCGCAGACGCTTTCTATCAGGACGCTATCGAAGTCGCCGCTCCTGACGCATTCGGCTACGGCATCGATAACAGCGGTCTTAAGATGATCGGCAGACCCAGCATGACCGATGTTGAGATCACTGATGATAAGTCCCTCGTCCTCACCTTTAAGGTCGACCTGTTCCCCGTGATCACCCTCGGCCAGTACAAGGGCCTGAGCGCACAGAAGGGCGACGCAGTCGTCACCGACGAGATGGTCGAGGCAGAGATCAATGCAGACCGCAAGCGCAATTCCCGCTTTGTCGATGTTGACCGTGAGGCTCAGGAAGGCGATACCGCAAGCATCGACTTTGACGGCTACCTTGACGGCGAGAAGTTTGACGGCGGCTACGGCGAGGGCTACCGCCTTGAGATCGGCTCCCACACCTTCGTCCCCGGTTTCGAGGATCAGATCATCGGCATGAAGGTCGGCGAGACTAAGGATATAAACATCACCTTCCCTGAGGATTACACCGCTGAGCTGGCAGGCAAGGATGTTGTCTTCAAGGTAAAGCTCAACAGCCTTTGCGTTGCGGAGCTTCCCGAGCTTGACGACGACTTCGTTCAGGACGTTTCCGAGTTTGAGACCGTCGACGAGTACAGAGCAGACCTGCGCAAGGAGATGGAAAAGAGAGCTGTCGAGAATGTCGAGGCCGCTTTCCGTTCCGACATTATCATGCAGGCGTGCGAGAATATGACCGTTGATATCCCCGAGGTGCTCATCAACGCCAAGGTCGAAGAGCTTGTACACACCTATGCGAACAACTTCGGCGTCACCGACCCCAAGCTCACCACCGAGGATATCATCAAGATGATGGGCCTTGACGACGAGTCGCTCAACAACACCATCCGTCCCGTTGCCGTTAATCAGGTAAAGCAGGAGCTCCTGCTCGAGGCTATAATCGAGGAAGAGAACATCGACATTTCCGGCGATGCATTCGACGAGTATGTAAAGACCACCGCCGAGTCCGTCGATGCTACCCCCGAGTCCATCCTCAACTACTTCGGCGAGGAATTTATAAAGAACGAGTACAAGAGAGAGCAGGCTACCAAGATCATTATGGATTCTGCGATCGTTGCCCCCAAAGAGGAAGCAGCTGAATAATAATCGGATTATTCGGATATGATCTCCTGGATAGGCTAAATATGAAAGGAGACTATTATGAGTTTAGTACCATATGTCGTGGAGCAGACAAGCCGCGGCGAGCGTTCCTACGACATTTTTTCAAGACTTCTCAATGACCGCATCATCATGCTGTCCGAGGAAGTCAATGATGCGACTGCGAGCCTTGTTGTTGCACAGCTTCTTTACCTTGAAGCACAGGACCCCGATAAAGACATACAGTTTTATATTAACAGCCCCGGCGGAAGCGTCACGGCGGGCATGGCTATCTATGATACCATGCAATATATAAAGCCCGATGTTTCGACTATCTGCATCGGCCTTGCCGCCTCCATGGGCGCATTTCTGCTTTCCTCCGGCGCAAAGGGAAAGCGTCTGGCACTTCCCAATTCTGAGATCATGATACATCAGCCCTCCGGCGGCAGCCAGGGTCAGTGCACCGATATTCAGATACAGGCTGAGCAGATCCTGAAGATAAAGCATAATTTGAACCGCATACTTGCCGAGAACACCGGCAAGGCTATCGAGGTCATCGAGCGTGACTGCGAGCGTGACCACTTTATGTCTGCGCAGGAGGCTGCGGAGTACGGTATTATCGATAAGGTAATAACCAAGCGTTAAAAGCTGATGGGGGAACGCATAGTTCCCCCATATTTATACAGCACGGTTTGAGGTAAAACTATGGCAAGAACTGACGATAGAAAAAGTATAAGATGCTCGTTCTGCGGAAAAACGCAGAATGTCGCAAACAGGCTTATTGCCGGCAACGGCGCATACATCTGCGATGAATGCATCCGCCTGTGCATGAGCATCATTGCCGACGATGTCGACGAGGTAGAACCGGTAGAGCAGACCCCCGAGCTTGAGTTTGATAGCCTTCCCAAGCCTGCGGATATCAAGGCAAACCTCGACGAATACATTGTCGGGCAGGACAGGGCAAAGACCGTCCTTTCCGTAGCCGTTTATAATCATTATAAGCGCATTTTGTATGCAGGCTCAAACGATGTTGAGCTGCAAAAGAGCAACATACTGCTCATCGGCCCCACCGGCAGCGGCAAAACGCTTTTTGCACAGTCTCTGGCAAAAATGCTCAATGTTCCGTTCGCAATCGCCGATGCTACGACACTCACCGAGGCAGGCTATGTCGGCGAGGATGTCGAGAACATCCTTTTAAGACTTTTGCAGGCTGCCGATTTTGATGTTGAGCGTGCCGAAAAGGGCATTATTTATATTGATGAGATCGATAAGATCGCTCGCAAGAGCGAAAACACATCCATCACGAGGGATGTTTCCGGCGAAGGCGTGCAGCAGGCGCTTTTGAAGCTGCTTGAGGGCACTGTCGCCAATGTTCCGCCCCAGGGCGGACGCAAGCACCCGCATCAGGAGTTTATCAAGGTCGATACGACCAACATCCTCTTTATCTGCGGCGGCGCATTCGATGGGCTTGATAAAATAATCGAAAAGCGCACCGACAAAAAGAGCATGGGCTTCGGCGCAGAGATCAAAAGTGCCACCGACCGGGATGTCGGCGATATCCTTGCTCAGGCTCAGCAGCATGACCTTCTTAAGTTCGGCATCATCCCCGAGCTCATCGGCAGACTGCCGGTCATTGCTCCGCTGACCTCCCTTAAGCGTGAGGATCTTGTCCGTATACTTACCGAGCCCAAGAACGCCATGACCAAGCAGTATAAGGCACTCATGAGCTATGACGGCGTTGACCTTGAGTACAATGCCGATGCTCTCGAAGCGATAGCCGACAAGGCAATTGAGATGAAAATTGGCGCACGAGGCCTGCGCAGCGTCATGGAGGGTATCATGACCGACATCATGTTCAGCGTTCCCTCCGAAAAGGATGTTGAAAAGGTCATCATTACCGCCGACTGCGTGAATAATAACACCAGCCCCGAAGTAATACGCAAGTAAAATAGTTTTATAGCAAGGCGGGGCATCAGTCCCGTCTTGCGCTTTTCCCAAGAGGTTTTTTCTATGAGTAATGTATTTGAGATCGAAACCCGTGCATTGCCCGTTTTGGCACTGCGCGGTCTTAACATATTTCCCAATATGCTCTTAAACTTTGATGTAGAGCGGCCTATATCCGTTGCGGCGCTCAATTCCGCAATGGACACCGATCAGGAGATATTCCTTGTGACGCAAAAGGATGTCACGACTGATCTGCCCGATGAGGGTGACCTTTACAAGGTCGGCGTTGTCTGCCGCATCCGTCAGCTTATACGCCAGCCCGGCTCAAAGCTGTGCAAGGTCATGGTCGAAGGTCTCCAGCGAGGCCGCATTGTGCAGATAACGGCAGCGTCTCCGCATTTCGTCGGTGAAATTCAACTTCTGCCCGATAAGCGTGAGCACTCTGACAGCGCAAGACGAGATGCGCTCATGCGCACCTGCATCGGCATGTTTGACGAGTATGTGCAGCTTGCGGGCAATATGCCGCCCGAGATGCTTCTGAGCATCGTTGTAAGCCGTGATCCGGGCTATGTCGCCGACTATATTGCGCACAATCTGCGCATCGATTACCGTGAAAAGCAGCAGCTTCTTGAGCAGCTTCATCCCCTGAAGCGCCTTGAAATGCTTGTGAAAACGCTCAGCCACGAGATCGAGGTCATGACCATTGAGCAGGAGATCAATGATGCTACCAATGAGCAGATGAACCGCAACCAGCGTGAGTATTTCCTGCGTGAGCAGATGAAGGTCATCCAGCAGGAGCTCGGCGAGGACGACAGCTTTGACGATATCGGCGAGTACCGAAAAAAGATCCGTGCGCTCAAGCTCAGTCCCGAAATTGAGGAGAAGCTTTTAAAAGAGGTCTCCCACCTTGCAAAGCAGCCCTTCGGCTCGACCGAAGCGACCGTTATAAGAGGCTATCTCGACACCTGCCTTGAGCTTCCGTGGAATGTAAAGACCGAGGAGACCGACGATATCGAGCTTGCAAGAAAAATGCTCGACGAGGATCACTTCGGCCTTGAAAAGGTCAAGGAGCGTGTCATTGAATACCTTGCCGTGCGAAAGCTTGCACCCAAGGCAAACGGCAGCCTGCTGTGCCTTGTCGGCCCTCCGGGCACAGGCAAGACCAGTATCGCAATGTCCATTGCGAGGGCTACAAATCGCAACTTGGTGCGCATTTCGCTCGGCGGCGTGCATGATGAAGCGGAGATACGAGGCCACCGCAAAACCTATGTCGGCTCAATGCCCGGCAGAATAATCGGCGGCATCAGGCAGGCCAAGAGCTCAAATCCCTTGATGGTTCTTGATGAGATCGATAAGCTAGGCTCGGACTACCGTGGCGATCCCTCGGCTGCACTTCTGGAAGCGCTCGACCCCGAGCAGAACAAGACCTTCAGGGACAACTTCCTTGAAGTGCCGTATGATCTTTCCGATGTGTTTTTCATCACAACGGCGAATACGACCTCTACCATCCCCAGAGCGCTGCTTGACAGGATGGAGATAATCGAGCTTTCCAGCTACACCGACATGGAAAAGCTCAGCATCGCAAAGAACTACCTGCTGCCCAAGCAGCGCAAAAAGCACGGCCT
>DQDL01000092.1:9844-10644 GCA_003533405.1 Clostridiales bacterium
CAAGCAGCGCAAAAAGCACGGCCTTAAGGCTGCGCAGCTAAAGATAAGCGACGATGCTATCCGTGAGATAATAAGCCTGTACACCCGTGAATCAGGCGTGCGTGGCCTTGAACGCCAGATAGGCACCATCTGCCGCAAGACCGCAGTTGCCATCGCAAGAGGCGAACGCAAGAGCCTGAGCCTGCGTGCAGGCATGCTAAAGCCCTACCTCGGTGCGGAGAAATTTAAGCCCGAGAGTCGCCGTAACACAGATGAGGTCGGCCTTGTGCGAGGTCTTGCATGGACCTCCGTCGGCGGCGAGGTGCTTGATGTCGAGGTCGCAGTGCTCGACGGCAGCGGCAAGATCGAGCTTACGGGCAATCTCGGCAATGTGATGAAGGAGTCCTGCCAGGCGGCGGTGACATTTATCCGCAGCCGGGCAAAGGCTTTGGACATTGACGAGCAGTTTTATAAAAATAAAGATATCCATATTCATTTTCCCGAGGGTGCAGTACCCAAGGATGGCCCATCGGCGGGCATAACCGTCTGCACGGCGATAGTTTCCGCCCTGACCGGCAGGCCAGTGCGGCGTGATATTGCCATGACGGGTGAGATAAGCCTACGCGGCCGTGTCCTCCCGATAGGAGGTCTCAAGGAAAAGACGATGGCTGCCCTGCGAAACGGCGTTAACACCGTCATCGTTCCGGCGGACAATGAGCCCGACCTTGACGAAATTGACCCGACGGTGAAGTCTGCTCTCAACTTCGTGCTTGCCGACAAGGTCGATAAGGTGCTCGACATTGCTCTGCTTCCCAAGACCT
>DQDL01000092.1:10827-11112 GCA_003533405.1 Clostridiales bacterium
CGGATATCAGACAGTAGGTGCAGAATGAATACACTTAATGTAAACAAGGCGGAGTTTATTAAATCTGCCGCCAACCCCTCGGGCTTTATAAGAAGCGAGCTTCCGAACATCGTTTTTTCGGGCAAGTCGAATGTCGGCAAGTCGTCGGTCATAAATAGGCTTTTAAACCGCAAAAACTTTGCCAGGGTGGGGCAGTCGCCGGGCAAGACCATCCATGTAAATTACTTTCTTATCGATAAGAAAGTCTACTTCGTCGACCTTCCCGGCTACGGCTATGCCAAGGTG
>DQDL01000092.1:11347-11912 GCA_003533405.1 Clostridiales bacterium
GAGCGTTGGGGCAAGCTGATGGAGCAGTTTTTTGCCGCTGAGGGACTTATAACGCTCGGCGTGATGATAGTCGACTCCCGCCACAAGCCCACCGCCGACGATGTCACCATGGCGCAGTGGTTCAAAAGCACCTGCTGCCCGATGGTCGTCGTCGCAAATAAGTGTGACAAGCTCAAGAAAAGCGAAATTGAGCCGAACATGGCGCTCATCCGTGAAACGCTTGAGCTGCCGGAGGATACAGTGCTGATACCGTTTTCCGCCGAAAAGGGGAACGGTAAGGACGCACTTATGTCGGAGATACTTAAATATGTCTAACACCCCATCTTTTGTGAATGTGCTGCAGGGACTTGACTGGAGCGTTCTGCTGAACCTGCTCCTGTCTGTCGTCCCTGCGCTCATATGCATCACTTTGCATGAGCTCAGCCACGGCTATGTTGCCTATAAGTTAGGCGACAACACCGCAAAGCGCATGGGCAGGCTCACGCTCAATCCCATAAAGCACATCGACCTTGTCGGCCTTATAATGATGGTCGCCTTCAAATTCGGCTGGGCAAAGCCCGTGCCG
>DQDL01000092.1:12089-13711 GCA_003533405.1 Clostridiales bacterium
CTGGGCAAAGCCCGTGCCGGTCGATATGCGCAACTTCAAAAATCCAAAGCGTGACATGGCTATAACCGCCCTTGCCGGGCCATTGGCCAATGTCGTCATCTGCTGTGTGTTTCTGTTCATCTACGGCCTTGTATACATACCGCTGACGATAGCGTCAAACGACCTAGCCAAGGCGGTGCTGGATATGGTGTACCTGACCGCATATCTGAGCATAGCTCTCGCAATTTTCAACATCATCCCTATCTCGCCGCTTGATGGGTCGAAGATACTGTTTTCGTTTTTAAGCGACGAAAGCTACATGAAGCTGATGCGGTACGAGCGCTACGGAATGATACTTCTTCTTGTGCTGGTCGTGACCGATGTTTTGGGCAACCCCTTGTATACCGTTACACAATTTGTGTTCGGAAAGCTGTTTGTTTTTGCCGACTGGGGCTTTAACTTAGTCAAGGCATTGTATGTGTGATATGGAAAATCCGACCTTTCATCTTGAGGGCATAGTCAAGGATAAAAACGAGCTTCAGGACTTTTCCGGTCCTCTGAGCCTTATCCTTATGCTCCTTTCAAAAAACAAAATAGAGATTCGAGACATAAAGATATCGGAGATACTCGATCAGTACCTTGAGTACCTCGCCGAGATGGAGCGCATGGATCTTGAGATAGCAAGCGAATTTGTCCAGATGGCGTCGCACCTGCTGTTTATCAAGACCCGCACGCTGCTTGCCGGTGACGAGGAGGTCAGCGAGCTTGAAGAACTGATGACCTCGCTTGAGCAGTTAAAGTGCCGTGATATCTACACGGCGGTGCAAAAGGTAATACCCGAGCTTAAAAAAGCATCGGAGACCGGACTTTTGTACTTTGCAAAGCAGCCCGAGCCGCTTCCGAAGGTCAGCCGTGAGTATGAATATAAGCATGAACCGGCAGACCTGTTCAAGGCTTTGTACACTGTCGTGACCCGTGGCGGCAAGCCGCTTGAGCCGGAATGCTCCCGCCGCCTTGCCCCGGCAAGGATAGTTTACGAGGTTCGCACCAAGAGCCGGGAGCTCATAACGCTGCTGCAAACGGCGCCGGCGAGGCTCAACGACCTGTACGCCCAGTGTGAAAGCCGCTCGGAGATAGTTGCGACATTTATATCCATTCTTGAGCTGTGCAGCATGGGCAGCGTCGAGATTAGCGGTGAGGAAAGCGACTATACCGTCACATTTATAGGCGGAAATGTTGAAGAGATCCTCGAAAGAATAGTTGAGTAGGTAATTTTTTATGGATGATATGAATATAAAATCGGCAATTGAGGCTATACTCTTTGCAGCGGGTGAACCTGTACCTGCGGCAAGGATATCGCTCATTCTCGGCGTAAGCGAGGAGGCGGTGTATGCTGCGGCGAAGGAGCTTTCCGATGAGTACAGCTTCAACCTGCGTGGAATAAGATTGCTTAAGCTTGATAAAAATCTTCAGCTATGCTCGTCTCCTGAGTATGCCTCGGTCGTCACGAAAACTCTGGAGCACCGCAAGCCGCCGATGCTTTCACAGCCTGCGCTTGAAACCCTCGCCGTAGTTGCATATTTCCAACCCGTGACGAGAGCGTACATTGATCAGGTGCGTGGCGTTGACAGCTCGTATACCGT
>DQDL01000092.1:13831-32978 GCA_003533405.1 Clostridiales bacterium
GTCGGCGTTTTGCTCGACAAGGGACTTATAGAGCGCTGCGGCAAGCTTGATGTTCCCGGCAGACCGTCGCTTTTGCGCACAACGGATGTGTTTCTGCGCACAATGGGCGTGAGCGAGCTGTCGGAGCTTCCGGAGCTTCCCGATATCTCAGCCAGCGACGGGGCAAAAAAGCTTGAGGATGCAATAGAAAAGCTTAACACCGTCGGTGAAAACCAGCTCAGCATTGATGAAATACAGTAAAATCAGGTGGTGCAATTGAAAGCATTATTTCTTATTCTGCTTGCGATTGCACTGCTTTTTTTTATAAAAATAAGCCTGCACGCAAGCTATGATACGACCGGCACAAGGGCCTGCATTTGCGCTTTGGGCATAAGAAAACCGCTTTTTCCGCAGAAAAATAAGTCCAAGCCGAAGCAAAAGATAAACTTTTGTGATATATACTGCACCGCAAATGCGTTGCTAAAGGCATTTAATAAGATTAAGCACGGCATCGTTATTGAACATATAGGCATAATCTGTATCTGCGCAGACGAAGACCCGTATACGGCGATCATGAAGTTTAATGCTGTCAATGCCGGAGTGTTTTCGCTGCTGAGTTGCTTGGAGAGCTGTTCTGAGGTCAAAAACCGTGAAATAAACATAGATACGGATATGACAGCCGATAAGTCCGTGATGCAGCTGTCGGCGCAAATGTCCTTAAGAGTAGGGCAGATAGTTTATTTCGTAATATTATTTGTATTTGAAACGATAAAGCTTAAAAGGAGACTTCGAAATGGAAAGCAAACTCAGCGAAATGATGCAGTCGGCAATGAACAGCGTGAAGCGACTTGTTGAGGTCAATAACATTATCGGAGAGCCGATAAACACCGCAGACGGTCTGACCTTGGTGCCGATATCGAAGGTCAGCTTCGGTTTCGGCGGAGCGGGCGGCAGATTGCCCGGAAATAACAAGGATGATTTTGGCGGCGGCAGCGCGACCGGCGTTAAAATTGAGCCCATCGGTTTTCTTGCCGTCAAAGAGGGCGGAGTGCGCATGATAAATGTCATGCCGCCAGCACAAAACAGCGTTGACAGGCTGTTTGAGCTTGTCCCGCAGGTGCTCGATAAGGTCAACTTCAAGGATTAAAACGAGTAAATTCCGTCAATAATAGCACTACCAAAAGGTGGTGCTATTTTAATGAAGAAACTGATTAGTCTGATTATTTGCATGGCGATCATGACCTCCATGCTCACAATAAATGCCTTTGCAGCGCCGAGCGACATTTCCGCAAAGGCCGCAATACTCTACTGCGCAGACACCGGCGATACGCTGTATGCGAAAAATGCGGACGAGCGCAGGCTCATAGCAAGCGTCACGAAGATAATGACCGCAATCGTCGTTATCGAGAACTGCGATTTGGACGAGGTCGTGAAGCTCAAGCCCGAGTGGTGCGCAGTCGAGGGCTCAAGCATGTACCTTGATTACAAAAAAACCTACACCGTAAGGGAGCTTCTGACCGGCATGATGCTCGTTTCCGGCAATGACGCCGCAACGGCACTTGCCTGTCACTTGTCCGGTGACGAGCGCAGTTTCTCTGCAAAAATGAACGAAAAGGCAAAGCAGCTCGGCCTTGAAAACAGCTCGTTTCGCAATCCCCACGGCCTTGACGATGACGAGCACTACTCAACGGCAAGGGACTTGGCGAAGCTCGCAGCCTACTGTATGGAAAACGAGGATTTCAAACAGATAGTTTCAAGCTACTCTGCCACGATAAAAGACCAGACCTACTATAACCACAACAGGCTGCTCGTCGAATATGACGGCTGCATCGGGCTGAAAACCGGCTACACCATTGCCGCAGGCAGAACGCTTGTTAGTTGCGCCGAAAGAAACGGTATGCGCCTAATCTGTGTCACGCTCAGTGCGCCCGATGACTGGAACGACCATAAGAAACTTCTTGACTTCGGCTTTGATAACTACACGCTCACGAGCTACAGCAGGGATAATTACAGGCTCGACCTGCCGGTATCGTCCGCTGCTGAGGACAAAGCCTCCGCTGTCCCCGAAAACGACATACTGCTTCTCACGGGCAAGGACGACAGCGTCGATGTGCGCCTTGAGGTGCCGAGGATATTGTTTGCGGGCGGTGTCAAGGGCGAAAGGGTCGGAAAGCTTAAGGTATTTGTAAACGGAGAGCTTGCGGCGGAGGAAAACTTGGTTTATACTGAAAATGTGCCGGTTGACAGCTCGGAGCATTTGACGGCGTGGGAGCATTTGCGCAGACTGCTCAACGAGGCCACCAAACCCCTGTATGTTTCGTAGGAGCGCTATGAAAGAGAGATTGCAGAAGATAATATCGGCAGCCGGTGTCGCATCACGCAGAGCTGCCGAGGAGTTTATAAAAAGCGGCAAGGTTACCGTTAACGGCAAAACAGCTAAGTTAGGGGACAGTGCCGATATCGACACGGACATTATCTGCATTGACGGCCAAACTATCGGCCGCCGTGCGGATAACACCTACATAATGCTCAATAAGCCCCGTGGCTATGTGACGACGCTCAGCGACGAAAAGGGAAGGCCCTGTATAACGGAGCTCATTAAAGAGTTGGGCAAGCGGGTGTACCCTGTCGGCAGACTGGACATGTACTCAGAGGGACTTCTCATTTTGACCGATGACGGAGACTTTGCAAACCGTCTCATGCACCCATCGCACGAGATGACAAAGACATACCACGCATGGGTAAACGGAAAATGCAGTGTCGCTGCTCTTGACCGTCTGCGTGCGCCGTTTAACATTGACGGCTATGAAACCAAGCCTGCCGATGTGGAGATAATATACTCCGGTGATGACTACACTCAGCTTTCTATAAGCATTCACGAGGGCAGAAACAGGCAGATACGAAAAATGTGCGAGCAGACGGGCTTGAAGCTTACAAAGCTCAAGCGAGTAGCCGAAGGGAAGCTCTGCTTAGGCAGCCTGAAGCCCGGCAAGTGGAGGCCGCTCACAGCTCAGGAATTGCAAGAACTATCCGGAGAAAACAGATAAATTCAATACATAACCCGACTTTTCGCCCCAAACGAGCTCAATTTTGCAAGTTTGGGGCAAGAAAATTGCAAAAAGCTATTGCAATTCAGAGAAAATAAAAGTAAACTAAGTCCATGTTTTAAATGGAGATGATACTTGATGGAAAAAGATCTTCTTACTATCCTGTCCGAGGGGAGCCGTAAGTTTTCCAAGGGTCAAAGGATAATTGCAAAATATATATTGAATAACTACGACAAGGCCGCATTTATGACCGCAGGCCGCCTCGGTAAGATAGTTGGCGTGAGCGAATCGACCGTCGTGCGCTTTGCCTCCGAGCTTGGCTATGACGGTTACCCAAGTATGCGCAAGGCTTTACAGGAGATGATACGCAACAGGCTTACCTCCGTGCAGCGCATCGAGGTCGCAAAGGACATGATAGACGATACGGATATCGTCCGCTCGGTCATTAACAGCGACATTCAGAACCTCCAAGCGACACTTGAGGTTTTGGAAGAAAAGAGCTTTAACGCCTGTATAGATGCCATAATCGAAGCAAAGAACATCTACATCGTTGGTATGCGCACTTCGACCTCACTTGCAACGCTTTTGGGGCTGTATCTCAATCTTCTGCGCAATAATGTCAATGTCATCCACGATGTCGGCGCAAGCGAAATTTACGAGCAGATAATCAGAATAGGCGAGGGCGACCTATTCATCGGCATAAGTTTTCCCCGCTACTCCAGCCACACGGTGGATGCAATGCAGTTTGCAAAGAAAATGGGCGCAAAGTCCATTGCAATAACAGACAGCGCAGCGTCGCCGTTTGAGGGCATTGCCGACCTCAGCCTGCACGCAAAGAGCGACATGGTCTCGTTCCTCGATTCGCTTGTTGCGCCTATGAGCCTTATAAATGCGATAATCGTTGCAGTTGGCATAAGAAACAAAGAAAATGTCTCGCAGACCTTTGAGAGACTTGAACGAATTTGGCAGGAGCATGATGTCTATGAGCCGGCTGAGCGCTGATGTGGTCGTGATAGGCGGCGGCGCATCGGGAATGATGTGCAGCGCCGTTGCAGCCGAGCGGGGTCTTGATGTCATCCTGCTTGAGCCGAATAAAATTCTCGGCCGCAAGCTGCGCATAACGGGCAAGGGTCGCTGTAATGTGACAAATAACTGCGATATCAAGGAGTTTTTGACGAATATCCCGGGTGACGGCAGGTTTTTGTATTCTGCGCTCAACAGGCTTTCGCCCCATGACACGATGGAGCTTTTTGAAGGGCTCGGGCTCAAGCTCAAGACCGAGCGTGGAAACAGGGTGTTTCCCGTATCGGACAATGCAAACGATGTCGCCGGAACGCTCCAGCGCTATATGCACCGCAACGGGGTAAGAATTGAGCGCTGCTCGGCAAAGCATATATTGACCGAGAACTCGTCCGTTGTCGGAGTTCAGACAGACGAGGGAGTTATCGACTGTCGTGCTGCGGTCATCTGCACCGGCGGGCTTTCATACCCGCTCACGGGCTCAAAGGGTGCGGGCTACAAAATGGCGCAAGAGCTTGGACACACCGTGACCGAGTGCCGCCCTTCGCTCGTCCCTCTCGAAAGCAACGACGAGTATTGTGCCCAGATGCAGGGCTTTTCGCTCAGAAACGTTACGCTTTCGGCGTTCGAGGACGGCAAGCTCATTTATAAGGAGCTCGGCGAAATGCTGTTTACGCACTTCGGCGTGAGCGGACCGCTGGTGCTGTCGGCAAGCTCGCATATGCGCAGCTTCGGCAAAGCAAATTACACGCTTTCCATTGACCTCAAGCCCGCCTTGGACGAGAAAAAGCTTGATGCGCGGCTCCTGCGTGACTTTGAAAAATACGCAAACCGTGACTTTGCGAACTCCCTCGGTGACCTTGCAGGTAAGGCTATGATACCTGTGCTCATTGAGCTTTCGGGCATTCCGGCCGACACGAAGGTCAACTCCATCACCCGTGAGCAAAGACATGCCCTTCTTACGCTTTTAAAAAACTTTCCAGTGAGTATTTCAGGCCCCAGACCCATTGACGAGGCTATCGTCACCTCCGGCGGCGTTTCCACGAAGGAGATTAACCCGAGGACGATGGAGTCAAAGCTTATTAGCGGCTTGCATTTTGCGGGCGAGGTCATGGATCTGGACGCATACACGGGCGGCTTTAATCTTCAGATCGCATGGTCAACGGCGTACACCGCCGCAAATTCACTCTGAGAGGTAAGATATGATTTCAATTGCAATCGACGGCCCCTCCGGCGCAGGTAAGAGCACTGTTGCGAAAAAATGCGCCGAACGCTTTGGCTTCAGATATGTCGACACCGGTGCAATTTACAGGACCATCGGCTTGGCTGCCTTTAATAGAGGCATCGACACCAAGGACAGTGCTACAGTCGTGGACATCCTGCCGGAGCTCAACATTGACCTTATATACAACGAAAACGGCGAGCAGCGCATGATACTAAACGGCAGCGATGTTTCCGAGGAAATACGCAGGCCTGAGATATCCATGTGTGCATCGAATGTTTCCGCCATCACTGCAGTTCGGGATTACCTTACCGATATGCAGCGTAATATGGCGAAAAGATACGATGTAATAATGGACGGCAGGGATATCGGCACCGTTATCTTGCCGAATGCCGATGTCAAGGTATTTCTCACTGCGAGCGCCGAAGCCAGAGCGGACAGGCGATATAAGGAGCTTATTAAAAAGGGGAGCAAGATAAGCTATGACGAGGTCTTGAGCGACATGAAGCTTCGTGACGAGCAGGACACCAAGCGTGCCGCCGCACCCCTGAAGGCTGCCGAGGACGCAGTATATCTTGACACGAGCGCAATGAGCTTCGACGAAAGCGTCGATGCCGTTGCAAAGCTCATTGTCCAAAGAACGGGCAGAGCGCCCAAATTGGAGCAATAAAATGGAGAAGGTCACAGTTGCAAAAAGTGCAGGCTTTTGCTTTGGTGTCAGCAGGTCTGTCGATATGGCGCAGGAGCTTCTGCGTGACGGCAACGCCTATTGTCTTGGCCAGCTTATCCATAACGACGATGTTGTAAATGCATTGGCGGCGAAAGGTCTGGGGGTTATAAACAGCCCTGATGAGCTTCCCAGCGGGGCAAGGGTCATGATCCGTTCGCACGGCGTTGCAAAAAGCGTATACGATGCGTTGGAGGCCAAAAATGCGGTCATTATCGATGCGACCTGCCCCAAGGTAAAGAAGATACACGAGATTGTATCAAAGGCGAGCGCCGACGGCCGTTTTGTCGTCATCATCGGTATGCATCATCACCCTGAGGTCGAGGCCGTGTGCGGCTGGTGCGGCGAGCATACCGTGTGCGAAAACGAGGCCGAGCTGGGCTCATTTTTTGCCGAACGCCCCGATTTATCGGCAAAAGCAATAACCATGGTTATTCAAACGACGCAAACTCGTACTAATTTTATAGAATGTTCGAATTTCTTAAAAAAAAGATGTACAAATGTAGAAATCTTTGATACAATATGTGGCGCAACATCCATGCGTCAGAAAGAGGCCGCAAAACTGTCGGCTGAATGTGATGCAATGGTCGTGATAGGCGGAAGGCACAGTGCCAACAGCGTCCATCTTGCCGAGATATGCAGGCAGGAATGCGACAATGTCCAGTTTGTCAACAATGCGGAAGAGGTTGATATGGACAGGCTCAAAAATGCCCGCACCGTCGGTGTCACGGCAGGCGCATCCGCTCCTGCATGGATAATTAAGGAGGTAAGTAACAAGATGAGCGAAGAAATCAAAATTGATGCAGCCGCAGCAGAAGAGAAGGAGATGTCCTTCGACGAAATGCTGGAGGAATCCATCAAAACTATATATAATGGAGATAAGGTAACCGGCGTTGTCGTTGCTATTACCGGCACTGAGATCAGTGTCGATATCGGCACCAAGTACTCGGGATTCATTCCTACTACCGAGTTTACCGACGACGGCATCAAGGTCGAAGACGCTGTTAAGGTCGGCGACGAGATCGAAGCAGTCGTTGTCCGTGTCAACGATGTTGAAGGCACCGTTATGCTTTCCAAGAAGCGCCTTGACGCAGCCAAGAGCTGGGCAGCAGTCGAAAGTGCAGTCGAGGACGGCACCATTCTTGAGGGCGTTGTCACCGAAGAGAACAAGGGCGGCATCGTTGTCAATGTCAAGGGCGTAAGAGTTTTTGTTCCCGCATCCCAGTCGGGTCTGCCCAAGGACGCAGAGATGAGCCAGCTTCTCAAGCAGAAGGTTCGTGTTAAGATCACTGAGGTCAACCGTGGCCGCAAACGTGTTGTCGGCTCTATCCGTGCCGTTGCACAGAAGGAGCGTCGTGAGCGTGCAGAGGCTATCTGGAATGAGATCGAAATCGGTAAGAAGTACCATGGTGTTGTCAAGTCCCTGACCAGCTACGGTGCATTTGTCGATATCGGCGGCATCGATGGCATGGTTCATGTCTCCGAGATGAGCTGGAGCCGTGTCAAGAACCCCGCAGAGGTGTTCTCTGTCGGCGACGAGGTAGATGTTTATGTCATCAACTTCGATAAGGAAAAGCGCAAGATCTCCCTTGGCTACAAGGATCCTGCCGAGAACCCCTGGACAAAGTTCACCGCCGCATATGAGGTCGGTTCCACTGTGGAGGTCAAGATAGTCAAGCTCATGACCTTCGGTGCATTTGCCGAAGTTCTTCCCGGCGTTGACGGTCTTATCCACATTTCTCAGATAGCAAACCGCCGCATCGGCAAGCCCGAGGAAGTTCTTTCCGTCGGCGATGTTGTCGAGGCAAAGATCACTGCTATTGACAATGAGAACCACAAGATCTCCCTGTCCATCCGTGCTCTTTCCGAGCCCGCACCCGCAGCCGAGCCTGTTGAGGACGAGCCCGAGTCCGGTGAGGACGCTCTCGTTTACGAGGTCTCCACTACCGGCGAAGCCACCGGCAATGTTGTCGAGGACTGATAATTTCAACTAAAAGTAATTGCCTGCTGACCTGTCAGCGGGCAATTTTTATTGGTTTTTCAGCTTTTTTGAATTTGAATGCTTGCAAAAATTCAACAAATTGTGTATAATTGTATATAGAAAAGAGAGAACGGAGGGATAGTCTTGTTTGTTATCGGTGATCACATCGTTCACCCGATGCATGGCGCAGGCGTCATAGAAAACATAGTCAGCAGGAGGATCAGCGGTGATGAGCGAGATTATTATGTCCTCAAGCTCCCCGTGGGCGACATGGTCGTTATGGTTCCCGTCGACGGCTGCGAGACTATCGGCGTAAGACCCGTTATCAGCCGTGACGAGGCTGTCGGCATCCTCGATGCATTCCCCAAAATCGAGATCACCATGACGCAGAACTGGAATAAGCGATACAGAGAGAATATGGACAAGATAAAAAGCGGCAACCTGCTTGAGGTCGGTGAGGTCGTTAAGGGACTCATGTGCCGTGACCTTGAGCGCGGCCTGTCGACAGGTGAGAGGAAAATGCTCCATTCTGCAAAGCAGATCCTTATTTCCGAGCTTGTTATCGCACTTGAGACCGACTATGAACATGTTGAGCAGAGGCTCAGCTCGGCTATCTGACAGAGGTAATTATGTCTGTAATTGATAAGTTTTTTAAGTTTAAGTCCAATACCGGTGATTTCTGCACGGCCGTCATTGTTGCTGCGGGCAACTCGCAGCGCATGGGCAGGGACAAGATAATGATGCCCCTTGGCGACAGACCCGTTATTGCCCATACGCTTGCCGCATTCCAAAAATGCGAGCATATTGACGAGATAATCGTCGTCACGAGACCCGAGCGGCTTCAGAAGATAGCGGATATCTGCCAAGAGTATGATATTGATAAGATAAGAAAGATAATTGTCGGCGGCAAAACCAGAGCGCAGTCGGCGCTTTTGGGTGTTTTGGAAGCGAGCGAGAATGCAGCGCTCATTGCTATCCACGATGGAGCTCGCCCGTTTGTGAGCGAAGCCGTTATCGACAGAACGGTCAATTCCGCAAAGCAAAATCACGCTGTCGCTCCCGCCGTTTATGCGACCGACACCGTGAGGATCGTTAACGCCAAGGGTGTCACCGTCTCTACGCCCGATAGGAATACTGTTGCGCTTATCCAGACCCCGCAGGTTTTTGACGCTGATTTAATTAAAAATGCGCTTATGAAGGCGGTCAAAAGCAACCTGCGCATCACCGACGACTGCTCGGCGGTCGAGGCGATGGGTGTTAAGGTGACCGTTGTTGCCGGAGAGCAGACGAATATCAAGCTCACCTCCGCAGCTGATGTATATATTGCCGAGAAGATCTTGGCTGACAGAGGTACGGATAAATGAGAATCGGTCACGGTTACGATGTCCACAGGCTCGTCGAGGGCAGAAAGCTCATCCTCGGCGGTGTTGAGATAGAGTATGAAAAGGGGCTTCTCGGCCACTCGGATGCCGATGTTCTTACCCATGCGCTTATGGATGCGCTCTTGGGCGCTGCCGCACTCGGCGATATAGGCAAGCTATTTCCCGATAATGACGACGCATTTCTGGGTGCTGACAGCGTTGAGCTTCTAAAGAAGGTATGCACCGTGCTGAAAGACAATGGCTACAAGCTCGGCAACGCCGACTGCACGATAATTGCGCAGCGTCCGAAGCTGGCACCGTTTATCGACAAAATGCGTGAAACGCTTGCATCGGCAATGGATGTGCCGGTTTCGGCACTGAGCATCAAGGCTACGACCGAGGAAAAGCTCGGTTTTACCGGCGAGGGACTTGGTATAGCGACTCATGCCGTTTGCTTAATTGAAGAGATTTAAATGCAGTCACTTAGTGGCTGCTTTTTTATGTATATCAAGGCTATTGCTTTGCGCATAGAATAGAATAAAAACTCAGAAGGGGAGTTCTATGCGTTATTTAATCATGTGCCGGTCTTTGACCTATGCTCAGCGAGCGGCCCGTGCGCTTGAGCGCTCGGGAATAGGCACGGGGGTCATAAAAGCGCCTGCCGGTCTCACGGGAAACGGGTGCAGCTACTGCGTCACCGTGTCGGCCGCTAAGGGGCAGAGAGCCGTTAATATTCTTCGTTCGGAAACCCTGCTCCAAGGCAAGGTGTATCTGCAAAAGGCAGATAACTCTACCGAGGAGGTAAGGCTGTGATATATCTTGACTCAGCGGCAACGAGCCTACTAAAGCCTAAGTCCGTCAGCGCCGCAATGCTCAATGCCATGCAGACCATGGCAAGCCCCGGCAGAGGCTCGCACCTTGCCGCCATGCGTGCGGCCGACAAGGTCTATGAGTGCCGTGAGCTTGCGTGCAGGCTGTTTAATTTCGATAAGCCCGAGCGCATCGTCTTTACGATGAACGCAAGTCATGCGCTCAATATAGCCATACGCTCGGTCGTAAAAAGCGGTGACACCGTCTGTGTCTCAGGCTATGAGCATAATTCCGTAACCCGCACGCTCAAGGGTGTCGGTGCAAAGATAGTCGTTGCAAAATCAAGGCTTTTTGATACGCAGGATACGATAGCTGCCTTTGAAAGGCTCGTCCCACATGTGGATGCTGTGGTGTGCAACCATGTGTCTAATGTGTTCGGCTTTATACTGCCTGTCTATGAGATATCAAAAATGTGCGAAAGGTACAATGTGCCGTTTATTCTCGATGCATCCCAGTCAGCAGGCATCATTGATATAGATATGCAAAGGCTCAACGCTGCGTTCGTTGCCATGCCCGGGCATAAGGGACTTCTCGGCCCGCAGGGAACAGGCATACTCATCTGCAACGCTGACCCGAACTCGCTTCTTTACGGTGGCAAAGGGTCTGACAGCATTATGCAGGATATGCCGGACTATCTGCCCGATGTCTGTGAAGCGGGAACCCACAATGTCGTCGGCATAGCGGGGCTTGCAGAGGGAATAAAATATGTTGCACGGCTCACACCATCACATATCGGCACATATGAGGAGTGGTTATGCAGTCAAATGGCGGATGCCCTGCGGGGTGTCGACGGCCTTGAGGTGTTCTCGACCGATAACGGCACGCAGGCGGGAGTGCTTTCCGTGCGGCATAAAAGCATCAATGTCGAGATGCTTTGCGAAAGGCTCGGCGCAAGGCAGATCGCAGCAAGATGCGGGCTGCACTGCGCACCCTTTGCCCATCAGACGGTCGGAACTATCGATACCGGCACGCTGAGGTTCAGCTTTTCACCGTTTATAACAAAAAATCAGGTGCTGACCGCCGCCAATGTGTTTAAAAACATCATTATTTCCTAAAAAGTTAATGAATATGTAATTGCCTTTTTGGGAGTTTTATTTTATAATATAGTGATAAAAAATTTTCAGTAAAGCGGCATGTGCATGTCCGCAGAAGATAAGTGGTGAATGTAATGAACACTGTTGCGAGCTTTTTCCAAGATATAGGTAACCTTATATCGACGATAGGCTTTGCCGATATAGTTGATATCCTTATAGTGGCCTACCTTATCTATAAGGTCATTGACCTTATCAGAAAGACGAGTTCCTATAACCTCGCAAGAGGTCTGCTTGTGCTGCTGGTCGCCCTGTGGCTGTCGGGAATGTTCAAGCTAGCCATGATAAACTACATTCTCCGCAAAGCAGTCGATATTGGCCTTATTGCACTGGTCATCATATTCCAGCCGGAGCTTCGAAAGCTGCTTGCCAAGATGGGCAGCCGCAATTTCTACGGCTTTTTCTCCGCCAAAGCGCAGGATTCCTCGGAGATCGATGCTGCCATTACGCAGACCGTTCTTGCCTGCGAGCAAATGTCCAAGACTAAGACCGGCGCACTCATTTTGTTTGAGCGCGGCATGAAGCTCAACGATATCATGGCCACCGGTACAAGCATTGATGCCGAGATAACGGCCGAGCTTCTTAAAAACATCTTTTACCCGAAGGCTCCGCTGCACGACGGTGCGGCCGTCATCAGAAAATCGAGGATCGCTGCGGCGGGCTGCGTGCTCCCGCTCACGAGCAATAACAATCTGAGCAAGGACCTCGGCATGCGCCACCGTGCCGGTATCGGTGCAAGCGAGCAGTCAGATGCGCTTGTCGTCATCGTTTCCGAGGAAACGGGTGCAATTTCCGTTGCTATCGAGGGTATGCTCAAGCGCAACCTTGATAAGCAGACCTTTGAGAAGATCCTGCGCAACGAGCTGGTGCAGGAGGAAGTCAAGAAAAATACGGCAAAGGAGTTCGTCTCCCGTATTTTTGACAAGCATAAGGTGGATGCAAATGAATCAGAAGAAAACAATAAGTAAAATTTATAACAGCAAGGTTTTCTGGATAGTCATATCGCTGCTGTGCTCGTTTGTTATGTGGGCATATATCACGAGCCCCGACACCGGAGATTTTCAAAAGACATTTCGAGGCGTTCAGGTCGAGTTTGCCGGGCAGGAGAAGCTGCTTTCCGACCGCAACCTGTCCATATCGGATGTTGACACGCAGTCCGTCACCGTAACGCTCAAGGGCAGCCGCAGCAATATCGGCAAGCTCAGAGCAAGCGACATCAAGGCCGTCATCGATGTCAGCAACATCAAACAGCCTAACGACATGACTTGGGCATATGAGCTTCAGTACCCCGACGGGATAGATACGAGCGATATAACCGTTATCAGCAAGACCCCAGAGACCATCAACTTCACCGTCGTCAAAAATGCCACCAAGACCGTCAGTATAAAGGGCAGCTTTGAAGGTGAGATAGCCGAGGGTTGCGTGGCCGAGGAATTCGTGTTCGAGCCGTCGACAATTGTCATTGAAGGCCCCGAGGAGACGCTTGCAAAGATAGACCATGCATGGGTCACTTTCGGCGAGGGCACGATAGACTCCACCTACTCTGAGGAGGTAGGCTACAAGCTAATGACCGCAGACGGGCAGGAGGTCTCCACGACCGGCTTGGTGCTGTCGGCTAAGGTAGTGACCGCAACGCAGCCGATACTAAAGACAAAGGAAGTCCCGCTGACCGTAAACCTTATCCCGGGCGGCGGCGTCGATGCGGACGACTGCACGGTCACCATTGAACCCAAGACATTGAAAATCGCAGGCGATACAAGGCTTGTTGACGATATTAACAGCATCGTTTTGGGCAATATCGACCTTGCATCGTTCCAGACCAGCTACACCCACACATTTGCTATAACCCTCGCCGACGAGGTGCAGAACCTGACCGGTGTGACCGAGGCAAAGGTGACGGTCGAGGTGCGTGGAACACATACAAAGAGCTTTACGACAGATAATATTTCGTGCAAGAATGTCACCAGCGGATATTCGGCAAAGATAGATACCGAGTCTATCGAGATAATGCTGCGCTCCAAGGACACGGCGGCGCTCGATAAGATACGGCCGGACGATATCAGTGTTGTCGTTGATCTTAAAGACTACGGTACGACAACAGGGCAGGTTATCGCAACAGGCACGGTGTATGTAAGCCGTGTCGACGGTGTCGGAGCCGTCGGCGATATCCGTGTGTCGGTGACCATTACAAAGGATTAGGAAACGGAGTAAAAAATGACTCAAGATGCAGTTGTAACAAGAGTTTTTCATAATGGATTGGCAGAGGTCGTCGTAACAAGGGGGACTGCCTGCGGCAGCAATTGCGGTAATTGCGAAAGCTGTGCATTCCAAAACGAGCTGAAAGCCATCGCCAAGAACACCGTTCATGCGACGCCGGGTGAAAAGGTCGTCATCGAAAGTGTTTCTTTGAGGATATTCAGTGCTGCATTTCTGCTGTATATTGTCCCGTTTATCGCACTGTTTATCGGCTACGCCATCGCTGCCGCAAACTCGCTTTCTGAGGGCATGTGCATAGTCACAGCCTTTGCAGCCTTCGCCTTGGCGGTGCTGATAGTCGTCATATACCAGCGGATAAGCAAGCGCAAAAAGCCCATTACATTTGAGATAACTCAGCTGCGCTGACAGGAGGATATAATGATAAAAAGCATGACCGGATACGGCAGCGCAAAGGGCACTGTTGAGGGTATCGAAGTTTGCGTAGAGCTAAAAAGCGTCAATAATAAGTTTTTGGACACTTCCGTCAGACTCCCGAGAAGCTTCCTCTTTGCCGAGGAAACTGTCAAGTCTGCGGTAATGTCGCATATAACACGAGGCAAAGTCGATGTGTTCGTGACCATCGACAGCTCCATGGCCGACGACATGGTCGTCAAGGTAAATGAGCCGCTTCTCAAGGGCTATATCGCCGCACTCCGGCATATAGCGGAGGAAAACGATCTGCCGAACGACATAACGGCAATGAGCGTCAGCAGGTTTCCCGATGTTTTGAATGTCGAGAAGAAGGAGCTTGACGCCGAGGCGGTCGCCGCAGGCATTCGGAATATTGCCGAACAAGCCCTGTGCGACTTTGACGCAATGCGCATCAGAGAGGGCGCAAAGCTCAAGGAGGATGTTCTCGCAAAGCTCGAGACGATAGAAAAGCTCGTCACCGTTATCGAGACCGAGTCTCCCAAAACCGTTGAGGAATATAGAGAAAAGCTTCGTCAGAAGCTTCTTGAGGTGCTCGGAACATCGGGTATCGACGAGACGAGGATCGTCACCGAGGCCGCCATTTTTGCCGACAAGGTCGCAGTCGACGAAGAGACCGTGAGACTTCGCAGCCACATGGCACAGCTCAGGACGATGCTTGACGGCGGATCACCCATCGGCAGAAAGATAGACTTCCTGCTTCAGGAGTTTAACCGTGAGGCAAACACCACGGGCTCCAAGTGCCAGAACGCCGACATTGCCCATGTCGTCGTCGACCTCAAGTCTGAGATTGAGAAGATAAGAGAGCAAATTCAGAACATAGAGTGAGGACCGTGCATTGAAGCTTGTTAACATCGGGTTCGGCAATATGGTGTCGGCCGAGCGTATAATCGCTGCCGTCAGCCCCGAATCCGCACCGATAAAGCGTGTTATACAGGATGTCAGAGACAGGGGACAGCTCATTGATGCATCGTTCGGACGAAGCACAAAGGCAGTCCTTGTCATGGACAGCGGACATGTAATTTTATCATCGTTGACGCCGGAGACTTTGGCGGCACGAATTTCAAACATAAGCGAGGAAGGAATAGAAAATGGCTAAACAAAGAGGAAAACTGATCGTAATTTCCGGCCCGTCCGGAGCGGGTAAGAGCACAGTGGTGTTCAAGGCGCTCGAGGGCAGAGACGATGTCTGCTTCTCGGTCTCTGCGACCACGAGAAAGCCCAGACCCGGTGAGGTCGACGGCAAGGAGTATTTCTTTGTTGACTTGGACAAGTTCAGAGATATGGTCGCAAACGACGAATTTCTCGAGCATGCCGTCTATGTCGCAAATTCCTACGGCACGCCGAGAGCATATGTGGAAAAGAAGCTCGATGAGGGCATGAATGTTCTGCTCGATATCGAGGTGCAGGGTGCACTTCAAGTCCACGAGAAGATGCCCGATGCGGTCATGATCTTCATTATCCCACCCTCCATGGAGGAGCTTGAAAAGCGTCTGCGCAGCAGGGGTACCGACTCCGAGCGCAAGATCGAAGCAAGGCTCATCCGTGCTCGTGAGGAGTATGAGGCAGCCACTTTCTATGACTATATCATTATAAATGACGATGCAAACAAGGCAGCGAAGGAGTTTTCCTCGATAATCACCGCCGAGTACTGCAAATATGACTTGAGAAAAAACTTTTTAAGTGAGGTTTGATTGTTATGATGCTTTATCCCCCTGTTGCCGAATTGGTTGAAAAGACCGGCAGCCGTTATCAGCTTGTTAATCTTGTTGCCAAGAGAGCCCGTGACATTTCCGCCGAGGCGGAAGGGACCGGAGAGATCCTCGACAAGAAGCCTGTTTCCTCAGCTATCGACGAGGTATACACCGGCAAGCTCACCATAAAGAAGTAATTGACCCTACGCTCAGCGGAGCAGCACACTCCGCTGGGCTTTAAACTCTTATAGGAGGCGGCGTATGGCTGAGGCAAAGGTCGCAAAAATTGCGGTTTCTGCCGCTACATACTGGTTGGACAAGCCATACGATTACCTTATCCCTGAAAGTATGCAGGGTAAAGTGACCCCGGGCATGCGTGTGATCGTCCCGTTTTCACGAGGCAACAGGCAAAGCGAGGGCATTGTCCTCGGCCTGTCCGATCACAGCGATTTCGGCGACAAGCTAAAGCCCGTGATATCCGTTCTGGACACCGAGCCGGTTTTGACGCTTTCGCAGATAAAGCTTGCACTTTGGATGCATGACAGACTATTCTGCACCGTTTACGATGCCGTCAAGGCGATACTTCCGGCAGGCCTGTGGTTCAAGCCCGACGGTAGCCGCAGGATAAACGACAAGACGGTCGAATTTGTCGAGCTTGCGATAAGCGCCGAGGAAGCGTCGGAGACAGCGCAATCCAAGCGCCGCAAAGCACCTCAGCAGGCTTCGATACTCGAGCTTTTGTGCTCGACCGGCAGAGTTCCGGCGCAGGAGCTTCTGCATTTTACCGGCGCATCGAGACAGTCGCTCAAAGCGCTCATAAACGCAGGCTTTGTAATCTCCGAGTTTGAGGAGGTTTTCAGGCGGCCGGAGGTCTGGAACGGCGAAATTCAGCCAATACCGGAGCTTAACTCCGACCAGCAAAACGCCTTTGAGGGGCTTAGCGAGCTATTATCTTCCGATAGGCCGCAGGCGGCGCTCCTGTTCGGCGTAACGGGAAGCGGCAAAACGGCGGTCTATATCCACCTCATAGATAAGGTCTTGAACGAGGGCAAGACCGCAATTTTGCTCGTACCCGAGATCGCACTGACCCCGCAGATGATACGCACATTTTCAAGCTACTTCGGCAACAGTGTTGCCGTTCTGCACAGCTCACTGTCCATCGGTGAGCGCTACGACGAGTGGAAGCGTGTCAAAAGCGGCTCGGCAAGGCTCGTTATCGGTACAAGAAGTGCTATCTTTGCGCCCTGCGAAAGCCTCGGCCTTATCATAATCGACGAGGAGCAGGAGGACAGCTACAAGTCCGAAAACTCGCCGAGATATCATGCGAGGGATATTGCAAAATACCTCTGCGCTAAGTCAAATTCGCTCCTGCTGCTCGGCTCTGCTACCCCCGACCTTGAAAGCCGTTACTCGGCTCAGATAGGCAGGTACAAGTTCTTCACCCTGAGCAAGAGATACAATAAAATGCTCCTGCCGACAGTGAAGATCGTCGATATGAAGGGAGAGCTTAAAAGCGGCAACGGCGGCAATATCAGTGCCGAGCTTCGGGACGAGCTTGCCGAAAACATCGTCCGTGGCGAGCAGAGTATTCTGTTTCTCAACAGGCGGGGAGCAAATAAGCTTATCTGCTGCGGTGATTGCGGGTTTATCTACAAATGCCCGAATTGCAGCGTTTCACTGACATATCACAGCTCAAATAAGCGCCTCATGTGCCACTACTGCGGCTACTCTCGCCGAGTTGATGACCGCTGCCCCGACTGCGGCGGCACGCTCAGCTTCGTTGGAGCCGGCACACAGCTTGTTGAGGAGGAACTGCACGAGCTTTTCCCCGAGGTGCCCGTCCTGCGCATGGATATCGACACCGTCAAGGCTGCCGGAACTCATGAAGCACTGCTTGAAAAGTTTGATACCGGCAAGATACCCATCATGATAGGCACGCAGATGGTCACAAAGGGGCTAAACTTTGAAAATGTCACGCTTATAGGCGTTTTATCGGCAGATCAAAGCCTGTACTGCGGTGACTACCGCTCGGGTGAGCGCACCTTTTCGCTGATAACGCAGGTCGTCGGCCGCAGCGGCAGAGGCTCCAAGGTCGGTCGAGCGATAATCCAGACCTACACGCCGGATAACGAGATAATAAAGCTTGCGTCGATGCAGGATTACGAAAGCTTTTATGAGTCGGAGATACAGCTTCGCAGGCTTCAAATGACCCCGCCGTTTGCCGACATAATTGCGATAACCGCATCCGGCCAAGACGAAAACGCCGTTTTACGCTGCTGCACGGACATTCGCAGTACCCTGCGGGCATCTATCAGAGACGAGTATGCAAAAATACTCGGTCCTGCGCCGCTTGCGGTCGTCAAGGTCAACAACCGTTACAGATACCGTGTCAGCATAAGCTGCAAGATAGACACCGAGATACGCTCGGTCGTTTCGGCGATACTCATAAAATTCAACTCATCGGGAAAATACAAGGGTGTCAGCATTTTTGCCGACTCAAACCCTTCAGATTAAATATATGGAGTGTACGATATGGCACTGAGAAACATAGTTACTAAGGAAGATAAGATACTTTACAAGGTTTGCAGACCGGTCGTGAAGTTTAACGAGCGGCTTCACCAGCTTCTCGACGACATGGCGGATACGCTTTCCGATGCCGGCGGTGTCGGCCTCGCTGCACCTCAGGTCGGCGTACTGCGCCGTGCTGTGCTCGTTTTGGAGACCAATGTCGAGGAGGACGAGGAAGAGTTTATAATTGAGCTTATAAACCCCGAGATACTCGAGACCTCCGGTGAGCAGGTCGGGGCAGAGGGCTGCCTCAGCGTTCCGGGCGAATATGGCATTGTGCGCAGACCAGACCATGTCAAGGTCAAGGCGCAGGATCGCTTCGGCGAATGGTTTGAGTATGAGGGCGACGGTCTGACCGCACGCTGTATCCTGCACGAATGCGACCACCTTGACGGTCATCTGTTCCTTGAAAAGTGTGAGAGAATGCTGACCGAGGATGAGATAAACGGTCCGGCCGAGGAGGAGTAAATGCGCATTGTTTTTATGGGTACGCCCGACTTTGCGGCGGCCTCGCTGAAAAAGCTTATAGATGAAAAATACGATATTGCAGCGGTTTTTACTCAGCCGGATAAGCCGAGAAACCGTGGCATGCAGCTGTCATTCAGCCCCGTTAAGCAGCTTGCGGTCGATAACGATATCCCAGTTTATCAGCCGACAAAGCTCCGTGACGGAACGGCATCGGAGATAATAAAATCGCTCAAGCCCGATATTCTCGTCGTGGTCGCCTACGGCAGAATATTGCCCGACGATATGCTGACCATTGCAAAATACGGAGCTATAAATGTCCATGCCTCGCTTTTGCCGAAGTACCGTGGCGCAGCGCCTATCCAGTGGGCGGTGCTCAACGGTGATTCCGGGACCGGCGTTTCCATCATGCAGCTGGACGAAGGGCTGGACACCGG
>DQDL01000092.1:33082-33592 GCA_003533405.1 Clostridiales bacterium
CAGTGGGCGGTGCTCAACGGCGATAAGGTCACCGGAGTTTCGACGATGTACCTCGCCTCCGAAATGGATACAGGTGATGTAATCTACACTGCCGAGACCGAGATAGGCGAGTTTGAGACCTCGGGTGAGCTGTTTGACAGACTTATGGTCATGGGAGCGGAGCTTCTGCACAAGACCTTGACCGATATCAAAGCCGGAACGGCGCCCAGAACGCCGCAAAATCACGCCGATGCAAGCTATGTTACGATGCTTGACAAGAGTCTCAGCCCCATAGACTGGAGCAAAATGCCCCGTGAGATAGTCAAGTGGGTGTACGGTTTGCAGCCGTGGCCGGTCGCAACCATGCAGCTCGGCAGCGATACCTTCAAGGTCTACGCCGCAGCATACACCGAGACTAAGACCGATAAAGCCCCGGGCAGCATAGTTTCTGCCGGTAAAAATGGTATAGAGATCGCCTGCGCAGGCGGACAAACGGTACTCATTACCGAGCTGCAAGCCCCCGGCAAAAAG
>DQDL01000117.1:0-264 GCA_003533405.1 Clostridiales bacterium
GAAAAAGGCGTCCCACACGGCGGCGCGGGCTGCGGCCCGGCGGCTGGGCGGCAGAAGGCCGTCGGCGTCCAGCCCGGTCAGAAGATCCGATGCTTCCCGTGCGCGGAAGGTCTGAACGCTGGGGCTCTGGCCGAGGGCGTCCAGCTCCTCGGCGGTCAGTGCGCCCGAAAGGCTGACCCGCACGGCCCCATACCGCGCTGCCAGCGTTTCCAGCACGGCGGGCGAGAGGGCCAGATACAGGGTATCCTCCGGCAGGGCCAGCGT
>DQDL01000117.1:506-857 GCA_003533405.1 Clostridiales bacterium
CAGGGCCAGCGTTTCCAGCAGGGCCTGACGGCACCGCGCCGGGCCGGCTGCTGCATAGCACTGGGCCAGCGAGGCTTCGCCGTCGCCGAACGGCACCGTCAGCTGCCCCGGCACCGCCAGCAGATGGGCGGCGTTCTGGGGCGCGTTCAGGTAGAACAGCACGAAGCCGGGCTGCTCCCCGGCGGTGCAGAGCAGCAGCGTCATCCGGTCGTCGGCTTTAGGCAGGTCGATGGGCACGCTCCGCTGCGGCTCGGCGGTCTGCATCAGCCATTGCTGGCGCAGCATCTGCCGGGTGAGCAGGACAGTGCCGCCCACCAGCGGCAGCAACACCAGAAGCGCCGCCCCCAGTGC
>DQDL01000117.1:1076-14068 GCA_003533405.1 Clostridiales bacterium
CCCCCAGTGCGGCCCAGAACGGCTTCCATCCGCCTTTGTGCATTCCTGACTCCTCCTTTGCCGGTGTTACGGAAAGGATGGCCCCGCCGCCTGCGGATTATACAAAAAACGCGGGCTGTGCGGAAACGTCATACGAAAATAAAATTCATCCACTTTGCATCAAAGATGAAACCTCCGAATAAATTGAAACAAAAAGCTTGCCAGCGGCGGGAAAATATGATACAGTTCTTCTATCACGCACAGACAAACGGAACTGTGCATCACACGGGAACAGAATGAGGGGGAGACGGCGGAGCCGCCGTCTGTTGCGCACAAAGGGGTGTGTCTGTCAGCAGCAGGAGACCCCTGTGCGGGAAGCTGCGTTTTGCGGGCAGAGCCTTTGGCGTTCTGTCCGCTTTTTGTTTTGCAGAGGGGGAACGATCATGTTAGAGACCATTACGAGCGTGAATGGAGTTGTCAACGGCATCGTCTGGGGGCCGGTGGGGCTGGCGCTGCTGTTCGGCACCGGCTTTGTGATGTCGGTGCGCACCGGTTTTTTCCAGTTCGGGTATTTCCGGTACTGGCTGCGGAACACCATCGGTGCCATCTTCACCGACCGGGACATCACGGCCCATACCGAAAAGAACGATAAGGCCATCAGCCAGTTCCAAAGCCTGTGCACCGCGCTGGCGGCGACCATCGGCACCGGCAACATCGTGGGCGTGGCAACGGCCATCCTCAGCGGCGGGCCGGGTGCCATCTTCTGGATGTGGGCCATGGCCATCCTGGGCATGATGACCAACTACTCGGAAAACGTTCTGGGCATCTTTTACCGCCGCAAGAACGCCGACGGCGAGTGGTCCGGCGGCGCGATGTACTACCTGGCCGACGGTCTGGGCAGCAAGAAGGGCTGCAAAAAGCTGGGCCGGGTGCTGGCGGTGCTGTTCGCCTGCTTCTGTGTGCTGGCCTCCTTTGGCATCGGCAACATGAGCCAGATCAACTCCATCGCAGGCAACATGAATGCGGCCTTCCAGGTGCCGAATCTCCTCACCGGCATCCTGCTGGCGGTGCTGTCCGCGCTGGTCATCCTGGGCGGCTTGAAGCGTGTGGCGGCTGTGACGGAAAAGGTCGTTCCGCTGATGGCGCTGTTCTACATCCTGGGTGCGCTGACGGTCGTGCTGACCCATATCACGGCGATCCCGGCTGCGTTCGCGGCCATCTTCAAAGGCGCTTTCGCCATGCAGGCGGCGGGCGGCGGTGTGCTGGGCTACGGTGTGTCCCGCGCCATCACCTGGGGCTTCAAGCGCGGCGCATTCTCCAACGAGGCGGGCCTCGGCTCGTCGGTCATGGTGCACGCGTCCTCCAACGTCAAGGAGCCGGCGCAGCAGGGCATGTGGGGCATTTTTGAGGTCTTTGCCGATACCATCGTGGTCTGCACCCTGACGGCGCTGGTCATCCTGACGTCCGGCTTCGTGGACCTGAACACCGGCCGGATGCTCACCGAGGTGCAGGGCTCTGCGCTGGTGGGCGAAGCCTTCTCCACCGTGTTCGGCAGTTTTGGCCCCAGGTTCATCGCGGTGTCCATCCTGCTGTTCGCCTATTCCACGGTGCTGGGCTGGAGCCACTACGGCACCAAAGCCTTTGAATATCTGTTCGGCACCAAGGCCAGCATGGGTTATCAGGTGGTCTTCGTGGCCATGGTGCTGGTGGGTGCGACGATGAAGCTCGACCTCGCGTGGGACCTGTCCGATACCTTCAACGGCCTGATGATGCTGCCGAACCTGATCGGTGTGCTGAGCCTGTCGGGAACGGTCGCGGCCATCACCCGGAACTATCTGGACCGCAAGTTCCACGGCAAGCGGGTCGAACCCATGTGGTCGGCCTTTGCGGAGTACCAGAAGGAGGAAGAAGCGGAGGAAGCTACGCTGGACAAAGCCGCAAACGAATAAAAAGAACGCAAAAAGACCCGGCCCTCTCCGCAGATGTGCAGGAGAGGGCCGGGTCTTGTCATCTCTTTTTGTGCGGGCGGCGCAGGGTGCGCACGGCGTCCCGCCCGGCGGTGATGCCGCTGCCGAAGGCCCAGTGCAGGTTGAAGCCGCCGCACATCCCGGCGCAGTCCAGCGTTTCGCCCACGAAGTACAGCCCCGGACAGCCCCTGAACTGGAAGCTGGGCTCCAGCTCGGTCAGGCTCAGGCCGCCGCCGGTGGTCTGGGCCTGTTTCCAGCCGCAGGGGGTCAGGTCTTCGAAGAGCCAGTGCTTGGCCGTGTTGGCCAGCACCTGCCAGGCGGCATCGGGCAGGGTGTCCAGCGGTGTGTCCGGCAGGCGGGCCGCTGCCCAGAGGGCGCGGCCCAGTTTGGGGTTGAGCAGCCCCGTCCAGAAATCGGCGGGCGTCCGGCCCGGCAGCAGGGGTACCCGCGCAGCGAACAGGGCCGTCAGCGCGGCCTCGTCCAGCGCGGGGAAGAGGTCCAGCTCCACAGCGGGGCGCTTCGGGCCGCGCCGGGGGGCCAGCAGGCCGGACAGCTGCATGATGCAGATGCCGGACAGGCCGTAGTCGGTGAACTGCACCTCGCCCGTCTCTTCGGCCAGCAGGGTGTGGCGGTCCAGGTCGAGCAGCGCGGCGCGGGCCTTGACCCGGATACCGGCCAGCGCTTTGTTGGGCCGGGCCGTCTGCAAGGCGGTCAGGCAGGGGTAGAGCGGTTCCAGCTTTCCGCCGCACTGGGCGGCGAAGCGGGTGCCAAAGCCATCGGTGCCGAACTGCGGGCCTGCATTGCCGCCCATGGCGCAGATGACGGCATCGGCATGGAGCGTCTCGTTGCTGCGCTCGGCGCTGTCGAAGAGGACGGCGTAGCCGTTCCGGTTCTGGCTCAGGGTGTTTACGGTGCAGCCGGTGCGCACCTCCACCCCCAGCCGGGCCATGTGGCCCTCCAGCAGGGCGAGGACGTCCGCTGCCTGATTGGAATACGGGTAGACCCGCCCGGCTTCGTCGGTGCGGGTGTAAAGCCCCAGCGCCCGGAACCATTCCAGCGGCGCGGCGGTGTTCACGGCGTTCAGCAGCGGGGCCAGCGCCTTTGGGTCTGCGGTGAAATAACACGCCGGCGCGATGCCGGTGTTGCTGAGGTTGCACCGGCCGTTGCCGGTGGCCAGCAGCTTTTTGCCGCAGCGGGGGTTGCGGTCCAGCACGGTGACGCGCACTGCCCTGGCGGGGGCCGCCTGTGCTGCGGCCAGCGCCGCCGCCATCCCGGCTGCACCGCCGCCTAAGATCACGATCTGTTGCATGAAACGATCCTTTCTGAAAAGAGAAAAAGCCGCCGGAACCCTCCCGCGCGGCGCAGGGCCTGAAGAACAGACCCAGTATAGCATAAACCGGAAAAAACGGCCAGAGTTCAAACGGGAAAAACTATGGAAGAGCATTGACAGAAGAGGAAGAATCTGGTAGATTTGAAGTGATACAGCAAAGATGCGGCTAAGAAATTTTAACTTCTCTCGAAAAAATTCGGGGGTACGATGAATATGTCATGGAATCATAGGGTGGAGAGAAGCAGACGGCGAGCCGCTGCGCTTACGCTCCTGGTGGTGGTGTGCCTTTTCAACATTGTGGGCTATCTGGTATATGTGCAGCGCCAGTTCTATCGGGAGAGCACCCAAAACCTGCTGGAGACCTACGAGCAGGTGAACAAGACGTTTACCATGTTCGCGCAGCGCAACTGGAACGTGCTGAGCGAGTGGGGCAACAGATTGCAGGAGGCAGACGAAACGGCCATCCGGGCCAATCTGCGCCACTTCAACCGCGAAAAAACGACCTGGCGGTACAGCGAGCGGTACCTGTTCAATGAGTCCAGCCAGTATCTGAAAGCCACCGGAGAGAGCGGAGAGGCGCAGGAACTGTGGGGCGCGTTTGCGGCGACGTATGCGACCGGCCGGTCCAGCGTGAGCAGCTATATCATGGACACGGGCGAGCGCCGGGTCGTGTTCACCGTGCCCATCCGGCCGGTCGAGGTCTCCGGTGTGACCTACACCTGCATTGCCGTCAGCTACGACAATGCAATGCTGGAAGAGATGATCGGCGGCCATGCCTACAACGGTCAGAGCGACTGCTACATCATCTACCCGGACGGCAGCGTGATGCTGTCCGAGGAGCCGAAGAGTGAGATCGAATCCTGGATGACGAACCTGTTCGATTTTCTGGAGAAAAATGCCAAGGTCGATGCCGATGGCTTTGCCGCCATGCGGGAGAACGTTCGCAGCGGCGGCAGCGGCAGCACCGGGTATCGGTACGGCGGCAAGGGCTATTATCTGGTCTATCAGCCGGTGGGCGTTCAGAACCTGACCATCGTGGGCATCGTGGAGCGCGATGTCGTCGATGCCGGGATGCGGAAGATCCAGAAGGTCACCATCCTGCTGCTGCTTTTTTTGATGGGCAGCGTGGCCGTGGCGATGGTGCGGTCGGTCAAGCTGGATGCGGCACTGGAAATGGAAGAAAAAGAAAACGCCCTCCGCACCGAAGCGCTGGAACGACGGAAACTGGAGGGGCTGGCCAACACCGACGGCCTGACCGGCCTGTTCAACGAGCGGTGCTTCAACAGCACCCTGAAGCAGAAGGAAGAGGCGCGCCAGCCCTTTGCTCTGTTCTATCTGGATCTGGACCGGTTCAAGCCGGTCAACGACACCTACGGCCACGATGTGGGCGACCAGCTGCTCCGGGCCGTGGCCGACCGGCTGCGGAGCTGTGTGCGGAGCAGCGACCTTGCGTTCCGCATCGGCGGCGATGAGTTTGCCCTGATCGTGAACGGCGAAGTCGATGCAGACGGGTGCGCCCAGCGGATCGAGACCATCAAATCGGTCATCCGGCAGCCCTATGTGCTGGACGGCCGGACCATCTGCATTGGCACCAGCTGCGGTTCGGCCTGCTACCCGGCCGACCGGGCCGACGTCCGCGACATCCGCATTCTGGCAGACCACCGGATGTATGAGGACAAGCAAAAACAGGGCAGCTCCCGCAGGCAGAGCTTCGCGCTTGAATAATTCTCCTTTCTCTACCACAAAATAACCACAGGAAACGAAATCTGGGAACCAAGGAAACGTGGGACCGAGAAAGGGAGAATGTGTTATGAAAGCAACCGGGATCGTCCGCCGCATTGATGAGCTGGGGAGGGTCGTCATCCCCAAGGAGATCCGCCGCACCATGCGCATCCGTGAGGGAGACCCGCTGGAGATATACACCGACAAGGACGGCGAGGTCATCTTCAAAAAATACTCGCCCATCGGCGAGCTGTCCGACTTCGCAGCACAAATTTGCGAAAGCCTGCACAAATCGACAGACGCCATCGCCGCAATCTGCGACCGTGATGCGGTCATCGCAATTTCCGGCGGCGCAAGGCGTGAGCTCATGGATAAGCGTATCTCCGCCGGACTGGAGCACATTATGGAGAGCCGCAGCACCTACCGCTACGACGGCAGCGGCTGCATTCCAGTTTCCGACAGCGAGGAGAAGCTGTGCGTCTCGGTCGCAGCACCGGTCATATCCGAAGGCGATGTGATGGGCTGCGTGATGTTCGTTGCGCAGCAAAGCTCCGCACCGTGCACCGACATTGAGTATACGCTTGCGCAGACCGTTGCGTGCTTCCTCGGCAAGCAGATGGAAAGCTGAAAAAACGCTGATGCTGTGTGCATCAGCGTTCTTCATTAAACGGTCACCTTTTGCTGCTCGGGGATATGGTAGGTCGGGACTATCTGTGCGATTTTATCACGCAGCTCCCGCTCCGAGGTCTCGTTTATCGCCTTGAGCTCCATGAGGTTCTCCTCAAACTCGGCCTTGTCGAAGTCGACCTCGCTGCCTATGTAAATGAGGTCGTTTTTCGTCTTTTTAAGCCCCTCGCCGGACATGAGCAGCTCCTCATAAAGCTTCTCGCCCGGGCGCAGGCCGGTGTACTCGATCTTGATATCGACATCCGGCTCAAAGCCCGACAGCCGTATCATATTGCGGGCAAGATCGTCGATCTTCACGGGCTCGCCCATGTCAAGAACGAATATCTCGCCGCCGTTTGCGTAGGCGTTGGCTTGGAAAATAAGCTGCACGGCCTCGGGGATGGTCATGAAGTAGCGTATGACCTCCTTGTGCGTCACGGTAACGGGGCCGCCCTCCTTTATCTGCTTGCGGAAAAGCGGGATAACGCTGCCTGCCGAGCCCAAGACATTTCCGAAGCGCACTGCGACAAACTCAGTTTTCGAGCGCTCGTTGACCGTCTGCACGACCATCTCGCAGATGCGCTTTGACGCACCCATGACATTGGTGGGGTTGACGGCCTTATCGGTGGAGATAAGAATAAACCGCTGCGTCCCGAAGCGGTCGGCCGCTCGGGCGACATTATATGTGCCGAACACATTGTTCTTTATCGCCTCAAACGGTGAGTCCTCCATGAGCGGAACATGCTTGTGCGCCGCCGCATGGCAGACAAGGTCGGGGTGATATTTTGCAAAGATGTTGTTGACCCTCGTCTCGTCACGCACAGAGCCAATGAGCACGACAAGGTCGAGCTCAGGGTGGCGGTGCCTAAGCTCCATTTGCAGGTCGTAGGCGTTATTTTCATAGATATCGAAAACAATGAGCTGCTTAGGCCCCATTGCCGCCGCCTGACGGCAAAGCTCGCTGCCGATGCTTCCGCCGCCGCCCGTGACCAAAACCACCTTGTCCTGTACATATGCCTTGACCTCGTTGAGGTCGGTCTTGACCGTGTCACGGCCAAGGAGGTCTTCGATATCGACATGCTTGATGCTCTGGATGCTGACCTCTCCGTTAGCAAGCTGATAAAGTCCCGGCAGGGTGCGCAGACTGCATCCGGTCAGGTGGCAGATATCGAGGATATCAAGCCTTTCACGGCGGCTTGCCGAGGGTATGGCAAGCACTATTTCCTCAACGCCGTATTTCTCGGCCATTTGCAGGATATCGTCACGCCCGCCGACTATCTTCACGCCACGCATGTAGCTGCCGTGCTTGGAGCGGTCGTCGTCAATGATGCACACGACATTGTTCTCGGAATGTGCGCTGAACTGGAACTCACGCAGAACCATCGAGCCTGCCTGTCCGCCGCCGATGAGCATTGTGCGCTTTTGCCTGATGCCGCCGTCAGAGCGCATCCTTGCACGGCGAATCTCACGGTACAAGAGTCTGAGCGCCGAGCAAAGCGCCGTAAGAGCGCCGGCATACAGCAGCACGAAGCTGCGGGGCATGGATATCTTGAGCATCATCATGCCGACAACGCACAAACCGGCGGAGATCACCGAGGCGATAAACACACGGATAAGCTCGGCAGTGCTTGCAAACTCCCACAGGCTGTCATACAGCTTCATAAGATAAAATATAAGCAGAGCGCCGAGCGTATTGAGCCACGAGTAGGTCACGAGCCCGTTCAGATAGCCCGATTGCCGCAGCAGCTCAAAGTCGAACTCAAAGCGCACGAACAGTGCCAAAAATGCCGCAGCGTTTATCAGCAGCGCATCCGCTATCACAAGACAGACTACCCTTATAAACTTCGCTCTGTTAAATTGCTCAAGCCTTTTTTCCATTCTCCGAAGTTCCCTCACAACTTGTTTATGTCAGACATTATAATACAACTATTTAACCCTGTAAATGACATATTTTGTCCTTTTTGCATCTTTTATTGATAATTTAGGCATATCATGATAAAATAGCGCAAAAAAGAAAGGATACAGCCATGCCAAACATAAAAGGAGAGTCCGAACTTACATTTTTTGAGGCGGCGAGCATCATCGTCGGTCACGGTGTCGGCGCCGGTATTTTGTCCGTGCCGTACCTTGCGGCGCACAACAGCTTTCGTGAGATGATCTGGATACTGCTTTTCGGCTACATAGTCGCACTTGTCCTCCACTTCGTCATCGCCGAGCTTTCGTACAACAACAACGGTGCGCAGTTTATATCCTGCTTCGATGCAGAGCTGTTCTCCGGCATTATCAAGAAAATTTTCACCTGGGCGGCGTTTTTGCTGCTGGGTCTGTCCGTCATCGTCAATGTCAGCGCATTTCTGACAGGCGCCGCTGCGGTGTTCCGCTCGTGGTTCGGGCTTCCCGATATCATCGGCATGCTCATTTTCTATGTCATCGGCGCAGGCGTTGTGTTTGTCGGCATGAAGCTTGTCGGCATATGCGAAAAGATCGCCGTCGGCTCGATGGTCGGCGTTGTGGGCATACTGTTCGTTGCAACGCTGCTTAACAAAACAAGCGCCTTCCCCACCGGCTGGCACGGGCTCAATAACGCACTGGCGCTGTTTGGTATGATAAGCTTCTCCCTGTCGGCGGTTATGAGCACCCCGCAGGTGGTAAAGGGCTTAAACGGCGATGTCAAGCGTATCCGCGGTGCGATAGCGACCGGCCTTGGCATAAACGCCTGCCTTATCCTTCTCATCACCACGATGACCCTCTTAGGTGCGGGCAAGGATATCACCGAGGACGGTGCGCTTGTCGACCTTTCCCGCCATCTCGGCGGCTGGGTCAGCATCATCGGCTATATCTTCACGCTTTTGGCGCTTGCCACGAGCTTTTGGGCAAATACGCTCAACCTGCGTGATATTGTCGGCGAGCAGACCGGCTGGAGCAAGAATATAAGCTGGCTCGCCGCATCCGCTCCCTGCCTCATCCTTGCGCTGTTCGGACTGTCGAGCTTTGTCGGCTTCACCCGCTTTGCAAGCATCATTCAGGTCGTGACCGGTATCGGCATCATCGTTGCCTACAACCGCTCACGCCACCGCACGGGCGCTTCGCCCATCTGCGGCAAATTCGGCTCGCTGCCGTTCCAGATATTCATCGTCGTGTTCACGCTGCTGTCGAGCGTGGGTGCGCTGCTGCCGGTGACCTGATATGAACAAAGCGCTCATCATTGCGGCGGCCGCCGTGCCGGTCTACGCCGTTTTGGATATCTACCGCTTTGTGTTCTGGCGCAGCCGTTCAAGGCTCAGCACTCTGCTTTTAGACAAAAAGGGTCACGCCGAGGACTACTATGTGCGGCGTGACAGCGCTGCCGACAGGCTGCGGGAGAAAATGCATGTACGCTACACCATAAACTCCGACCGCGGCGAAACGCTTCAGGGCTTTTACTATCCTGCGAGCAAAAAGCCGGGCAAAAAGTTAGTGTTCATCGTACACGGCTATCACTCCGAGCACGCCGAGACCGCAGGCATGTTCTATGACCTGTACCACAGCCGTGGCTTTGATATCTTCACCTGCGACAACACTGCCTCCGGTGAAAGCGGCGGCAAGCTCTTCGGCTACAATGTGTTTGAAAGCGCCGACTGCCTTAAATGGCTCAACTTTCTGCGCTCTGAGTTCGGCGAGGATATTAAAGTCGTGCTGCACGGCTTTTCCCTCGGCGGCGCAACGGTTCTCAAGATGAGCGACCGCTGCCCGGACTGCGTGAAATTTATCGTCTCCGACAGCGGCTTTATCGACGCCCGGGAGATACTGCGCTCGCAGCTCGGCCCGCTCTACGGGCTGATGGCTAGGCTAAACCGCATCATTGCGGGCTACGACCTTGCCGAGACTGATGTGCGGGAAAACATTAAAAATTCACCCCTGCCGTTTCTTATAGTGCACGGCAAGGACGACAAAACGGTGCCGTTTTCCATGGCGCCGAGGATATTCGAGCTTTGCCCGAACGGCAAGGACTGCCTGTTCACCGAGGGCGCAAAGCACATCGAGACGATGCACATCGCTCCCGATGCGTATGTACAAAAGCTCGACCGGTTTATAAAGGAGTATTTTTAAATGAAGCTTACCTGGTACGGCCACGCCTGCTTTAAGCTCGAGACCGACTGCGGCAGCGTGGTGTTTGACCCCTACGCCCCGGGCTCCGTGAAGGGGCTGAAGCTGCCGGAGCTCGCGGCTGACGCAGTCGTTTGCAGCCACAGGCATTCCGACCACTACTGCCCCGAGGCAGTCACGCTCACGGGCTTAAAGCCCAATTTTGCGATGCGCAGCATCTACACCTTCCATGACGAGTGCATGGGCGCAAAGCGTGGGAATAATCTCATCACCGTCGTCGCTGCCGAAGATCTCACCGTCGCCCACTGCGGCGATCTCGGTCACAAGCTGAACAATGAGACGCTGCGCAGTCTCGGCAAGATCGACATACTGCTGATTCCCGTCGGCGGCGTGTACACGCTCGATGCCGAGGCGGCAAAGCGTGTCTGCGAGCAGATAAGCCCCACGGTCATCATCCCCATGCACTACCGCTGCGGCAGCGTCGGCATACAATCTCTCGCCCCCGTCGACGAGTTTTTATCTCTGTTTGACGAGGCTGCAATAACCCGCCTCCCCTCAAACACCCTGACAGTAGAAACGCCCCTCACAAGCTCGGTGACAGTGTTTGAGCTTGGCTGATAGAATTAAACTAAAAAACGGAGTGCGATGCACTCCGTTTTTTTCGTTATTTAGCTGCCATTTTCTCAATGTCCGCTAGGCGTCTTGCGTAGGCATCCATGATGACCGGCTCGTACTTGAGCTTGGGGTTCTCAACGCCTAGGTGCTTCATGAGGTACTTGACGAAGCCCGGGTTCATGAGCAGGAACGGGCCGACTATCGCCGTAGAGAAAAAATTGTTTATCCGCACGCCCTCAAGCTTGCTCTTTGCATTAATGCCCGTGCCGTATCTGACCGTGGCAAGGGCGTTTGCGGAATTATCGCCGTAAAGCTGCGAAAACTCGGCCTTGAAGCCCACGAGCTTCATGCCCTCAAACTCGCACAGCACAGTGGAATTGTGCCGGTGCATCATGTCACGCTTGGCGTACAGGTCGAAAATCTTGAGCCCCTCGACACGGCTGCCGTCCTCGTTTTCGATGTGGTCGCAGAACACCTCGCCGGCGTTTGCGGTCATGAGAAACACCGTGCCGCCGGAAACTAGCTGCGCAATTTGCTCACGGTACGGCATGAGCCACGCTATCGCACGCTCCTGAGCGCTCTCGGTCATTGCGCCCATGTATATAAGCTGCACATCGTTTTTTACGAACTCCGGCGTATCGCCGAGCGATGTGTACACAAATTCCGCCTCGGGCAGGCACTCCTTGAGATAGCGGTAATTCCAGCAGTCGCCGAAAAGGTTTGCCGCCTCGGGATAAAGGACTTCTATCTTCATTTTGCCGCCTCCCTCTTGTCGATCTCGGCCAGAACGCCGTCACACACAAGCCTTGTCGTCTCGGGCGTGGTCAAATCGTGCAGGATAAACACCTTGTCGGTTCCATCGAGCAGCAGCTGCGACGGTGCGTCAAGCTCGTTCTCCACGCAGCGTATCTTCTCCTCGGGTATGCCCGCCAGCAGCAGACGCAGGTGGTAGTCATGCAGCCTCACGCCGCAGGCGATGACACGGCTGATGCTCTCATCGTTTAAAAATTCAAAGTCGGCATCGTACACCCATGTGATTATCTCGGTCGTCTTTTTGTAGGTCTTATCGTCGAGCATGACGATGACCTCCTTTTGGCCGCTTTCCGAGCGGATATAGTCAAACACTATCGAACAAGCCACGGGATTCTGACCCTTGGTCATGTTGGTCACGACCTCGACGCCGTTTTTCTCACGCTTGGTGTAGCGGCTTTTAACGATGCTCATGTGCTCAAAGCTTGCAGCGATAGCCTCGGCGGAAAGGCCGAAGGTGCGCAGCAGCGCAACGACTGTCACCTGATTGTAGGTGTTGAAAACGCTGTCGCTCATGAGCGGATAGGTCTCCTCCCCGTCGGGAGCTGCAACGGTGAATGTACCGGTCGAGAAATCGGGACTTGCGGTGTAGTCGGCCTCGGGCGAGGCAAAGCCGCAGCTTGTGCATCTCATCTTGCCGATGTGATGGTAGCGCACATACTCGTACTCGACCTTGCCGCCGCACTTGGGGCACGAGCGCATGTCGTTTATGATGTTGACGCACTCGGTCCTGTCGGTGTCAAGTCGGGCAATGGAGAAATAGGTGCGCTTGTTGTTAGGCTTTAACTGACTGCTTATCGGGTCATCGGCATTGAGTATCATGTGCGTGTCGTCCGGCAGCGCGCGCTCGATGATGGAGCTTATGAACTCGGCGTGGGCGTTGCGGCCTATCGAGTCACGGAACAGATTCGTGCACACTGCGTAGTCGGGGTGGACATAGGCGTATATCTTCAGCGAGCTGCGCTCGTCGACCTCGAACACGGCGATCTGCTTTTTGATATGCCCCAAGAGGCTGGCATCCCCCAGCAGCGAGCTTGCGATGCCGGCGTCGATGTTTGAGCCGGCCTTGTTATTGAGCACATCGTAGCCGTTTTCCGTCAGCACGTCGAGTATCATGTTGCAGCAAGTGGTCTTGCCGTTCGTGCCGGTGACTGTAATAATGGTCTTGGGCTTGTCGATGCGGCCGAGAAAGTCCGGGCACAGCTTGATGGCAAGCTTGCCGGGGAAATAGCTTGCGTTCATGCCCAGCATCCTTTGCAGCAGCATCGCCGCCTTGCTGATCCATAGCGCTATATAAAATCTAAAGTTCTTTTTCATATCAGGCCTCTGTCAATTATAGTGTTGATTATTATATCCCCTTTGGGCAGGGATTGTCCATATATTTTTATTTGACAGGGGTATTCGCATACGGTATGATATTAGAAAAAGTTTACGGAGGATAAGTCATGGGTCTTGAATGGTATTGGTGGGTAGTCGTCGGCGTTGTGGTGGTCATCTGCATCATGGTCGTCATCGATGTGAGGACAAAGCGTGGCATAAAGGAAAAGAAAGAAGCCGCGGCCGCCGCAAAAAGAAAGCAGAACAAGAAGAAAAGTCCGAGAAAAAATAAAAAGAGAAGATAATTTTTGCGAAAGTTATTGACAAGCAAAAAAAAATCTGTTATATTAACTGAGCCGTGGCCGAGTGGTTCAGTCGGTTAGAACGCCGGCCTGTCACGCCGGAGGTCGAGGGTTCAAGTCCCTTCTCGGTCGCCATTATGCCCCTTGTAATGAGGGGCATAATCTTTGCTGCTGTAGCTCAGTCGGTAGAGCGCATCC
>DQDL01000117.1:14335-35629 GCA_003533405.1 Clostridiales bacterium
AATCTGGTCAGCAGCTCCAAAAAAGCCTGTGATCGCAACGATCACAGGCTTTTTTGTTTTGCTCATTATTCCCCAATTGCGTCTTTTGGGGTGAATTTGGGGTCATTGGCTATTTCTATCACATCTGCAAAGCAATCCATTACCTCTGCCGCCTTTGCTTCCACCGAGGCAATTACATGAGCATAGATGTTGCCTGTAGTGCTCGTTTGTGCGTGACCAAGATTACGGGACACGACCACCAGCGGCGTGCCCTCTGCGATCTGAAGGCTGGCATAGGTGTGCCTGAGCGAATGCACATGAACATCGGGCAAATCGTTTCTCTTGACGAATTTATGAAACCATTGCGTTACTGAGTCAGGAAACATAGGCGATCCGTCTTCCGCCGTAAATACTCTGTCATCTTTGTTAAGCCATGCATCCCCCAGCAGCTCTTGCTGCCGTTGCTGCCAGCTTTTATACTCTATAAGAAGAAGCTCTGCCGTGCGTGATATCTTTAGCGGCCGCTCGCTCTTTCGGCTTTTGGGTGTGTCTGTATAGCACCCTACCGATGGATCGTAGTTCCATGTCTGCCTGATATACAGTAGTTGATTGTCCAAATCAACATCGCTCCAGCGCAGTCCAAGCAGTTCGCCCCTTCTCAGTCCTGACAGCAAGTCAAATGTTATTACGCAGCGCCAACGAATGGGCTCGTTTGCAAGCAGTTGCAGGAGTTTTCGTGCCTCATCCTCATCGAGATATTTTGCCTCGTAACCCGCATTGGACGGCAGTTCGGTGCCTGTGGCTGGATTTGAGGGTATATAACCCCATTTCACGGCCTTTGAGAGCACCGAGGATAGTGTTCTAAAATAAGAGTGAACGCTGCTCGCCTTAAGCGGTGTCATATCCCTACTGAATTCAAACACTCTCTCCGGCGGTTCTTCCATTGCTGCAGCAAGCTTCAAGGCGTTTTCTTTGCTCATGTTTTCCTTGCTTGAAAGCTTCTTTACTGCTCCTCTGGACACGCCGGAGATCTTCTGCAGCTGCGTGAGTGTCAGCTGCTTATTTCTACACCACACCGAAATATCGATTTTGCATACCGCAAGCTCACCTGCTTTTATTCCGCTCTCCTGCAGGTTTGTAATAAATGATGCAATATGGGCAGGTCTAAGATCCTTAAGCTTTATATGCCCAATCCCTTGGTTGATCCGCACGAGCTGGCGCTCATACCTCGAAACTGTGTGCGTTTTCAGGTTTAACCGTGCATATTCCATGAACTTCTCAGAAAACGCACTAAACCTTATTTTGTCGTCCATCGATATAACGCCGCACTTGACTTGATCCTCAAAAAGGACCGCTTGTTTGTTTAGCTCCTTTTCAATCTGCCGCTCCGTCATTCCCTGCTTTGGCGTCCATGTCATTCGTTTGCGAATGTTTCTGCCGTTGATATCTTGTCCGCAGGAGACAGTAATCCTATAGCTGCCGCCTCTTTTCTCAATTGTGGCCATTTTGCTCCTTTCATCTTGCACAGCAGTCACCCGTGTGTTAATATAAAAGGGTAGACTACTCCCTTGTTCCTATGGTGGTTTTCTACACGACCGTTTCCGTCTCGCACACGGAAGCGGTCTTTTTATTTTGTCATGGTTATTACCGCTTGCTCAGTTCCTCAAGCTCTTTCTTAAGTTTCTCAAACGAAGAGTTTGCACACAGCTTACAGCTCTGGCCGCCATTAAGATTTTCACAGCCGCTAAAGCTCAAGGTATCATTTAAAATGTTGAAATACACCGTCTCCTTTTTGTTGAATCCCCTGCGGTCGTCTTTGCAAATTACTTCGAGTGGAATTTGTTTTAATCCTTCTATCATTGACAAACCTCCTTGTCTCGTCGCTTGATTTTTATTTGTGCCCGATTCGGGCACATTTTTATTGTCTCACTAATTGGGCTTTGCAGGCCATGTATAAGCGCTGTGTCGCCTCGACATCGCTCATTGCTCGGTGCTCCTGCTCGTGATCTAGAAGCCCCAGTTCGTTTATCAGCGTGCTCAGCTTGTGGTTTGGCATGTCTGGGAAGGCGTTTCGAGCCAAAGCCAGTGTATCTATGTACAGCATTCCCTTGCTTACACCGGCACGCTTAAACGCATTTGAAATGAACTTGATATCAAAATTTGCGTTATGCGCAACGAGCGGCAGATTATCGATAAACTCCGACAGCTCCGGCGCAACGGTATCCATGTCAGGAGCGCCCGCTACATCGGCGTTTTTTATTCCGGTGAGCTTAGTCACATTTGACGGAATGCGTCTGCCGGGATTGATAAGCGAGTGGAAGCTGTCGACTATTCTGTTGTTCTCGCATTTGACGGCTGCGACTTCGATTATTCTGTCGTCGTCCGGGCTCAGGCCGGTCGTTTCGACATCGATGACGATATACTCCGCTGCTGAGATCTTCATCTTATCGGGCGCAGGCCGGTAGCCCACACGGGCTGGTACTTGCGTCTGAGGTGTCTTTGTCTGTTTCGCTACCTTTGCCGGTTTGGACGCAGTCTGCTTTGAGTTGCTTGCCCTTGCTTCCCAATTAGGATTCAGAATACCGTAAAACATGCACATCGCCCCTAAACATCCGAGAAGGACAATCAACACGCCCAAGAAAGGCAAATCAGCAAAACATAAAGCCACGCCAACAAGTGCAAAAACAATATAGACTATAAGACCCTTGATGTAAAAAGATCTATCCCTTTTCCGTCCTTTTCCCTGTGCTTCGTTTTGACTGTTGTCTTTTACACTTTCTGCAGTCGATTCACTACTTATTTTCACATCCACACACTCCTCTTTTGCTGCGGCATAACCTTCTGCTTCGTTTATAGCACTTACTTCACCTTACGGCGAAGCTCAACAACGACGCCTGCAATTGAAACGGGAACGGACACTATTTCCTCTTGCGTATATGTTCTGGGTGGATATGCAGGATTCACAGGCACAAGCGTAATGCTTCTTTCTTCGTTATTCAGTCGTACACGCTTCAAAGTCGCATCGTAGCCATTCACATAAACCACGCATACATCCCCCGATTCGCAGACAGGTGTTTTTCGGACAATAACGGTATCGCCCTGCAAAAACTCAGGATACATGCTGTCGCCCTTTACCTGCAACGCAAAGTATTCTTTTCCGCCGGATAACATAGACCTCGGTATTTCCTCGTAGTCGATTATGTCCTCAACAGCCTCAAGGGGGATACCGGCAGGGATTGCTCCTAACACAGGAATGCTTACGACGCTTATGTCCGTGTGCTCGGTTATACCCATCAAGTAGTCCGTAGTTTTTCCAAAAAGCCTTGCCAACTTGACGAGAGATTCGTTATCAATCTTTACTTTGCCATTTTCCCAATATGAATAAGCATTTTGTGAAATGCCTATCTGGGCAGCAACCTCAGCTTGAGTTAGTCCTGCCGCTTTTCTTGCAGTTTTCAGGTTGTTCATGGCCATCACCTCAAGCAAATAGTATCAATTAAATTGATATTCTTCAATATTTCAAGCTATTTATTGATAAAACATTGATAAAATGCTTGACATTGATTTTTTGTTGTGTTATTTTATCAATATAGTTGATATTTTGAAGCAATTAAAATTCTGCTGTTGAGGAGGTGGAATATGAACGGTCTTAAGGCTATGAGAAAGAGAGCAAATTTGACGCAGGCCGAGCTTGCCAGCGTGCTCGGTGTAAAGCAGACAACTGTGGCTATGTGGGAGACGGCGGCCAGCTATCCAAGAGCTGAGCTTCTTCCCATCATCGCAAAGACGCTCAACTGCACGATTGACGAGCTGTATAGCGGACAGTCGGCGTAGCTCCCTTGGATCCCTCCGCAGTTTTGATTTTATACCAGAAAGGTTGGTAATACCATGCAGGACAAATACACAAATATTTATAAAATCGCAAGGAACACTGCCGGCAAGACGCAGGAGCGCTTTGCGGAAATGCTCGGGCTGAGTGTTGAGAGCATCAAGCTTTACGAGAGCGGTCAGAACATGCCCTCGGACGATGTAGTCATTCGCATGTGCGAGGTCAGCGGCCTGCACATTCTCGGCTACTGGCATCTGAGCCAAAAGAGCCGTGTTGCGGCCGGCATTCTTCCCGAGGTATGCGAGTGCTCGCTTCCTCAGGCGGTGATACAGCTCATCTGCCGCATAAGGGATTTTGCGGACAAGCACCGCACTGACCACTTGCTCGACATCGCCGCCGACGGCAGGATCGACGAGAATGAGCGAGAGCTGTTCGACCAGATAATCGACGAGCTGCAGGGCATAGTTCAGGCAGCAATGACGCTTAAATACGCAAAGGGAGGTAGCTATGTCTATTCCGAGAATGAGAACTGCCGCTAAAGTATTAGAGGAAATCCGGGCGGACGATCCAAACTCCGAAGTTACCCTAAATTACATACGCCGCATAATACGCATCGGCGCTGTTCCTGTCGTGGAGTGTGGCCGCAAGAAGTTGGTCAATGTTGATGATGTTATCAATCTGCTTGCGTCCGGATACACCATCCCCGAGATAGAGCCGGTTTACGGCATTAGGCAGGTACAGGTATGAAAAAGGGCGTAAAAAAGCCCCTGCCGATGCGAGCACCAGCAAGGGGCATGTGGTTATTACCACGAGAACATATTTATTATACAGCATTCCCGCCAAAATTGCAAGAGGGAGGGTGTGTAAATGAGTGAAGTCGTCCGTGTAGAGAAAAGCTCGAACTACACGGTCATGAGCAATGCGCACCTGCGTGACGACCGTCTGAGTTTGAAGGCCATCGGGCTGCTGTCGAAGATCCTCAGCCTGCCCGAGGACTGGGACTACACGATTGCCGGGCTTACGCACATCTGCTGCGAGGGCAAGGCCGCCGTCGCCACAGCGATACGGGAGCTTGAAGCCGCCGGTTACATAGAGCGCCGGCAGCTGCGTACGCCCGACGGATCCTTCGGCGGCAACGAGTATGTAGTCCACGAAGCGCCGATTGACGCTAATTCACCGTTAACCGATTTTCGGTTAGCGGGTAATCGGTTGACGGAAAACCCGTCGACGGATAATCCGTCAGCGGGAAATCGACCGCAATTAAATACTGATATACCAAGTACGGATATATATTATCCCCCTATAGTCCCCCAACGAAGGCGAAAACGGGAAACGAAAAAGCAGCCGGACTGGAAACCGGAGCGCTTCGCCGCATTCTGGGAGGTGTACCCCAGAGGAGAGTCCAAGCAGGCAGCAATTGCAGCATGGGACAAACTCAAGCCCGACGACGAGCTTCTTGCCGTCATGGGCAGAGCACTCAAACGGCAGCTCCGCAGCGAGGAATGGCAGCGCAATATCGGTATCCCGTATGCGTCCACATGGATCAACAAGCGCCGCTGGGAGGACGAACCCCGTGTGCCGTTACCGCATCAAGCCGACACCGGCGGATGGGCACCTGATCTGGAGGTGCTGTGATGAACGAATCGGACAATGCCCTTCGCATCGAGGCGACGGTCATCGGCACACTTCTGCAGGACAGCAGCCGCATTGGCGAGGTAGTCGCCGAGTTGAATCCTTCGGACTTCGGGCAGAACATGACCCGCGCGATCTATGATGTCATCTGCAATTTGCACTTTGCCGGAGCTCCCATAAACGCAGTTACGGTGCTGCACGAGCTGGGCGACGAGTGGACGGAGGCTATTGCGGAGATGCGCAAGTATACGACGGACGAGGTCGTGTACTACGCAAACATGGTCAAGGAAGAAAACCGACTGCACAGCATTCGTGCCGCTGCGATGGGTGTGTCATCCGCCGCAAATCTGTCCGACGCTGCAAAAGGCATCGACCGCCTTAATACCTTGGTGATGAACCGCCGGAGTGCGGAGGTAGTCTCCAGCTCCGATGCCGCACGGGATTTTCTCTCTACGCCGGAAAAGGCGGAGTATCTGCCGTGGGGCTTTAAGGCGCTCGACGAATATGTCGACTGCGAGCTCGGCGACTTTGTTGTCATCGGTGGCTACCCGTCGGCGGGTAAAACACTTTTGTCTATCCAGTTTGCACTTGAAATGGCAAAGCGCTACCGTGTCGGCTACTTTTCGCTTGAGACAAGCCCGAAGAAGCTGACCAACCGCATAATGTCGCACCTGTCTGCCGTGCCGCTGTCCAGCATCAAGCACAGGGAGCGGCTCAGCAAGGATGACTGGAAGGATCTCGCCGCAGCGGTCGAGAAGTTCAACGGCCTTGCCCTTGACATGGTCGACGCCGGCGGCATGACCGTCCGAGACATTCAGGCGCTCACGCTAAACAAGCAATACCAAGTCGTTTTTGTCGACTATCTGCAGCTGCTCAACGCCCAAGGCGCTACCCGATATGAGCAGGTCACGAACATTTCGCAGGCGCTGCACACCATGGCTCGTGTGAACAAGGTCACAGTGATCGCCCTTGCGCAGCTCGCCCGCCCCGACAAATCGCAGGGTAAGCCTCAGCCGCCCACCATGTCGTCGTTCAGAGAATCCGGCCAGATAGAGCAGGACGCAGACATTGCATTTCTGCTATGGCCCGCCGACCCGAACGACAATTCCTCAGACCGAGTTTTCAAGATAGGCAAGAACAAAGAGGGCGAGCGCATGAAGATGGACATGCTCTTTGACGGCAAGACGCAAACGCTGCGACCACGGCCGGAGACGAAGGGCGAGCATTACCGTAAGATCCATAAGCAAATCAGAGAAGCTGCCAAAAGCAGCGCACCGCAGCAAATGTCGTTCACCGAACTCGGTGATGACGAAGGAGGTGAGTTGCCGTTTTGAAGCCGACAGGAACTATCAGGGACATCGTCGTCGGGACGAAAATCAAGTTTGTCCCCGGTTTTCTCATCAAGAACAAAGACTTCCCCGAAGAACGGAAGCACCTGTTTCTCGTGACCGGCACTATCTGCTATGTCAATCACGAGCACAGGATGTTCCGAGCCGTCTATAAGTTGAACGGCCGCACCCTCGGTCAATCGTTTAAGTTTTGAAAAATAAATATTCGGAGGTTATCCATGAGAACAATTTGTGTAATCAATCTTAAAGGCGGCGTCGCAAAAACGGCAACGACCGTCAACATGGCCGCTATCCTTGCCCGCTGCCATAAAAAGTGTGTGCTCGTCATCGACGGCGATAGCCAGGCAAACACATCCGAGTTTTTCGCAAGTCAGGATGTGATGCCCTGCACCCTCACCGATGCGCTTCGTGGCGAGCCCGACGGCGGTAAGCTTGCAAAGCTGTGCATTGTGAAATCCAACTTTCCCGGCATTGACCTTCTCCCTGCCGATGACCGCTTGATGGATCTCGACCTCAGTCAGATCTCCGGCGGCAAGGTCTACACCGACTGTCTGCGAGATCTCAAGGGGCTCATAGACTACGACTATGTGGTCATCGACTGCCCGCCGGCGTTCAACGCCGCCTCGGCCGCCGCACTTATCGCCGCCGATGAGGTCATCATCCCCATCAAGCTTGACGCATTTTCGCTCAGAGGCATGTCAAACCTCATGCAGCAGATAGCAAACATGCGTAAGCTCAATCCCAAGCTGAAGCTCTCCGGCATTCTTCCGACCATGTGGTACAAGTCGGAGAAGATCTCCGAGGCGATGAATGTGCTTCTCAAGTCAAGTCTGCCGGTATTCCTACCCATTCGCCGCAGCAACAAGGTAGATGACATGACCTTTGCGCAAAAGCCACTTATCGTTTCATCCCCGCACTGCGGTGCAGCCGTCGATTATAAGCGTTTTGTCGCCCGTGTGGTAAAGGAGGCTAAGTGATGGCATTCGATTTATCAAGCGTGCTTCGTGAAGCATCCAGCACGCTGGATGCCTCCGACGGCAGAGAGCAGATAGAGTACATAGACATTTCTCTCATCAAAGCCGATACCCGCAACTTCTACAGCCTCGACGGCATTGAAGATCTTGCGGCGAACATCGAGCTTTGCGGGCTGCAACAGCCTATACGAGTAAGGGCGGACAAGGACGGCACCTACACTGTCGTTTCCGGGCATCGTCGCCGTGCTGCTCTGAGCCTGCTTGCCGAAGAAGGCAAAACGCAGTTCAAGTCCGTTGCCTGCATCGTCGAGCATGGTGAAGTCTCCGCCGCCCTGCAGGAGCTGCGGCTGATATACGCAAACTCCGACACAAGACATATGTCGGCTGCTGACATTTCAAAGCAGGCGGAGCGAGTTGAAGCACTTCTGTATCAGCTCAAGGAGGAGGGTGTCGAGTTCCCCGGCAGGATGCGTGATCATGTTGCCGAAGCCTGCAAGGTATCGAAGTCGAAGCTGTCACGGCTCAAGGTCATTCGGGACGGACTTATTCCCGAGTACACGGCAAATTTTGAGGCCGGCACGATCACCGAACAAGCCGCATATGCGCTTGCCAGATTGCCGGAGGCGTTGCAGCGCAGGCTGTTCAAAATCAATCCGACAATAGGCGGATACAATGTGGAGCAGATCGCCCGTGCGTATGCGTCGGGCAAGCGCTGGGAGCCGAAGCAGGCCTGTCCGGACGGCTCTCCCTGCAAGCGTGGCGATGCGTTCCTGCGTCATGATACCGAGTGTATGAGCTCTGAGGTCTGCGGCGGAAATAAGTGCTGCCTCAACTGTTCCTATGGCACATCGAGGTATTATGCATGCGACCGTTCCTGCGCAAAGCTTCAAAAGCTCCGCAAGAAAGAGCGTGACGAAGAAAAAGCCGCCATCGAAGCGGACGAAAGGAAGAAAAGGACGAAGCTGCTCAACGAGGTCAGAGTGTCATGTGAGCGCCTTGCCCGTGCCGCCGATGCCGCCGGTCTGCCGGATGATGCACACCTGAGTACCTCACCTTATCGCTCCGGTTACTCGATCGGGATCATTCGCAAATTCGCTAAAGGTGACTTCGACGGCGCAAATATATACAGCAACGATTTTTCAGCAACGGAGATCCGCAATTACCCCGAAGTCTGCAAAACGCTCAAATGCTCGGCAGATTATATCGCCGGCCTGACCGACGAGCTGCAGCCGACTGCTGCCGAGCTGTCTGTGCAAACAGGTCTGCCCACTGCATCGGGATGGTACGCTGCACGGTTTTCTTGCGATGGCTTCACTATGCGTGAACTCGTATGGTACGATAACTGCTTGAAAAAGTTCTATTTTGATAGCAGCCACGGTCGCAGCATCGAAGCGGAGTGTGTCGGGTGGGTGCGCCTTCCGGAGGATTTTTAAGGAGGATAACATGAATTTTGTACACGCATTGACTATCTGTGAAAACCTCGGAAGCAGCATGTTTTCCGAAAGAGAAAAAGCAAGAGCCGTTCACGCAGTCCTCTACAGCGCTACACCGGTGACTGCATCCAACAGCGACCTGCTTATCAAGATATCCAAATGGCTGTTTGAGGCTAAATACGGCCATCTTTTGAATTTGTAAAGAACGGTACTGGAGGGTCAAAGAATGAGATTAATTGATGCAGATGCGTTATGGGACGATGTGCGCAGTGACTTAGGAAATGGAACGATCGAATTTCATGAAGCCGATATGATTGATGATTACCTAACTGTTGCTCCAAGCGCCGAAGCATTCGCTGGAAAGTGGATAAGTGTGCGTGATGCAATGCCGACCTACGGTCAGACGGTGCTTGCTATTGTTAGCGGAAAACCGAGAGCCAATATTGAGCTCATAGGCGCATGTGCCCTTGCCGAATACTACGGCGACGAGGGATACTGGAATGTCGATGAATATCCCGGATGGGTCCACGCTAAAGTAACGCACTGGCTCCCTATACCTGAGTTGCCGCAAGTCAGCAAAACTAAGCGATGCTATTGATTAAAATTGTGCCCGAATCGGGCACGGAAAGGAGCTTTTATGTTTATTGAAATTGGCGAGGCACTCATTGACTCTGAACGTATAGCGGCGGTATCGCCCGATCTGCACGCTGTTGGTGTCGTTCGGGTACTCCTCACTAACGGCAAGACCTTTTGTGTGAAAGCGTATATGAGCGATGCCGAGGATGCCCTTACCGATGCCGGACTTATTACTTCCGATGATATGAGTTTATCCGCAAACGACATCGCTGCTCTCAAAGAGCTGCGAGCCATTGGTCGAAACTACATAGCAAAGGACAAAAGCGGCGCTGTGTACGCATTCATCGACCCGCCGGTCAGGTGCGGCGCATACTGGCAGCCCGCCGAGGAGTCCTCGGAGCGTGCCTACCGTGTATACTCCGGCGACTTTGAATGGCTGTCAACCCTCGATGCCGTAGCAGATATCAACGATCTGCTGGGCGCAAACGAGACTGAATAAACCCGACAAAAGACGGATGCCCTAAGGCTGCGGTCTGTTTTCTGCAAGGAGGCAGACCGCATGGCAAAAACCAAATGGAAAAAGATAATCGTCGCCGGTCCGTTAGTAATGGAGACCGTTTATCCCGGCTGCGGCCGACATGACAGCCCCCGTGCGAGGGCGTCAAAGCGCAAGCTGTCATCGGAGGCGCAGAAGCGCATGAATGTAAAGTACAGCTATCAAAAGCTTGAGCTTATGCTCGCAGCAAATTTTCTTCCCGGAGATCTGATCGTAACGCTCACCTATGACGACCGACACCTGCCCCGCAGCCGTGAGGAGGCAAAGGCAAAGCTGAAGTATTTCAGGCAAAAGCTCAGCGCCGAGCGCCGCAAGGCCGGGCAGCCGTTCGTGATGTTCTGGAACTGCGAGCATGTCTCGGGCGCAGGCCGTTGGCATCACCACTGCGTGATCAACGCCACCGGCGACGACTACAAGCAGCTGCTCAAGCTATGGGGGCAGGGCGAAATCGAGATCACGCCGCTGCGTGTCGACAAAGAAAAGAACTACTCGACGCTTGCCCGGTACATGTGCAAAGAGGCAACGGACAAGCTCGGGCAACGCTGTTGGTCATACACTCGGGGTGCCCTCAAGCCTGAGGTTGAGACCTTCAGAGTTAACAGCGATACTACGCTCGAAGCGCCCGAGGGCAGCATGGTCATTGAGGAGGTGACCGACCGCACCGAGTACGGCGCATACCAATTCATTAAATACTTAGGCGCACACATTCCTCGCCGGACGCATGTCCGTCGGCGTCGAAGGACATAACTTTTTATTTATTTTTCTGACTTGAAAATAGTATTATTTTTAGGAGAAAAGGAGGCTCAAAGCATTGCAAACTCAGCGAAACTCTGATACAATGTTAACCGTAAGGGACGGATTTCTCGTCTGCCCCAACTGCCGCAGCAACAAGCGGCTTATGAAGATCCTACCTGATACGACCGCCGCCAATGTTGTGGCGTTCTGCCGGATATGCAAGGCAGAGAACATCGTGGATATAGACCATGGCCAGTGCTATTTAAGCCGGAGCCGATGATTACGCAATGCGTATGTCGTCGGCTCCGGCTTTTTGCGTTTGGAGGTGATAGCCCATGAGCAAGAAGCCGCTGCGACCGTGCAAGCATGCCGGATGTTCTGCCCTTACCCGTGACGGTTGGTGCGCAAAGCACAAGCCCAAGTATCGCCGAAGCTCCTCAGCCGAGTACCACAAGCTTTATCTTCTGCCAATCTGGACGGATAAGCTCAGGCCGGAACAGCTCCTGCGTGAGCCGTTCTGCCGGGAATGTGCCAGGCAGTACCCGCCGGACGACCCGAGACACCGCACAAAGGCGACGGTCGTTGACCACATTGTTCCGCATCGTGGTGACTGGGCTTTGTTCGTTGACCCGTCAAACCATCAGAGCCTGTGCAAATACCATCACGACCAAAAGACCATGAGGGAGCGCATCGAATACCCGAGAGAACGAGGGCGCTCGGTACAAGAGGACGACACTTGATGCTTCGTCTGCGCCCGGGTCTGCTCTCGGGCACGCAGGGGCGTGCGCCGCCGTGGATGCACGAGCCCCGCAGGGGCTTTACCCCTCCCCCGGGTCGTTAAAATCCAGAGCGGCCTCAGCTGATACCCCGCACCCTATGGAGGGCAAGAAAAAGTCCCCGATGAAAACCCGAAAGGAGCACACCATGCCGGCAAGAGCAAAGTCGGTCAACAACATGACCAAGCATATGACCAAGGATGAGGCTAATGCCAGGGCTGCGGCCGAGACATCCGTTACTCCCGACAGCGTTCTCGACCCGGCTTCTCCTCCGAAATGTCTCGCAGGTGACAACACTGCCCGCCGGTATTGGCGGCGGATCCTGCTGGATGCCGCCGACTGCGAGCTGTACACGAAGCTTGACGGCGACACGCTTGCGCTCTACTGCTCAATGCTCAGCCGCCGCAACGCCATGAACAAGCTCCTCGTTGAGCTCATGGAGCTTGTTGACGACCAAAAACGCAATGCCTCAGACCGGCTTGCGGTAGTTGACAAAATTGACGGTCTTTCTGCCAGGGCGCAGGCGCTCGAAAAGCTCCTGCTGACCTACGCAAAGGAGCTCGGTCTCACCCCCTCCGGCCGAGCTCAGCTTGCACGGAAGAAGGCCGTCGCCGAGGATGAATACAACGACCTATTCGGAGACTGAAAGAAGGTGTCCACATGAACAAGCATCGCAGGGTCCCTTATTGGCTCATCGCCGTACTGACCCTGATAAAGAACGAGTGCTCGAAAAATGAGCACTGCATAAACTGCCCAATCAACGCCGCCTTTGACGGCGTGTGCCTGCTCGATGCCGCCAAGTTCCCCTCGCAATGGGAGCTGGAGCATGGCTAAGGTGCGCAAGCAGTCCGGCCTGCACCACCCTGTGAGCGTGTACGCAAAGCAGGTGGCCTACGGCAAGCTGCATGATATGTGCTGCCCGTATGAGATAAAAGCCTGCGAGCGGCATCTGCGAGACCTCAAACGGCAGGGCACGAATGAGTTTCCGTATGTGTTCGACACTACCCGTGCCGACCGAATAATCGAGTGGTTTTCGCAGTGCATCCAGCTGCGGGGCGTTGAGCAGGGCAAGCCGCTCACGCTGCAGCCCTGGCAGATTTTCGACCTGGGCTGCCTGTACGGCTGGGTGGACATGCACGACGGCACAAGGCGTTTCCGCAAAGCCTATAACAAGCGTGCCCGAGGCTGCTTTAAGAGCACCGAGAAGAGCGCCCAGTGCCTATATCACATGTGCGCCGATGTGCTTTATCCGCCGTATCAGCCGGAGCTGAAGCAATTCGAGATGGCGCCGGAGGTAGAGTGCGCAGCCGTTGACCGTGCGCAGGCGATGCGAGTTTTCGGCGACGCTAAGGCGATGGCGCAAAACTCCCCCAACATCGCAAAGCGGCTCATTATCCCGAAGGCAAACCCCGTGAAGCATCGAACCCGTGGCGGCTTTATGCGGGCACTGTCCAAGGATACCAAGAACAAAGACTCCGGCGCACCGAGCTATTTCATCATCGATGAATACCACGCACATCCGACCTCGGCTATTCATGACATCGGCGAGAACTCCTTCGGCAAGCGTGCGCAGTGTCTCATGGATATTATCACGACGGCCGGTGACGATGCGCAGAGCAAGCCCTGCTTTGCAGAGGAGCAGTTTGCAAAGGACATTCTCGACGGCAATGCCGTGGACGAGACCTACTTTGTCATGATCCGTGAGCTTCCCGATGGTGCAAATCCACACGATGAGAGCCTGTGGGTCATGCCTTATCCCTGCTTCAGATATCCGAACGACTATTCAAAATATCTGCTCAAGGAGGTGCGAGCCGAGCATGATGCCGCTTACGCCTCGAAGGACCCCAACAAGATACGCTCATTCCTCACCCGACGCATGTGCCAATGGCAGGCAGGCTCGGTCAACCGCTATCTTGACGAGAACTGCATGAAGCTACTCCGGCAGGCGCAGCTCTCAAAGGACGAGTTTGCTCAGCTCACCGATGGGTTTGAGTGCTGGGCCGGCTTTGACTTAGGTAAGCGCATAGATCTTAGCGGCGTCGGCGCAGTCTTTCTGCTGCCGGATGAGCGGGTCGCATTAAAGCTTCACGCATTCATGCCCGAGGAAGGCGCCATGCGTCACGAGCACACCGACCGTGTCCCATATACATTCTGGGCAAAGGACGGCTATTGTACCCTCACGCCCGGCGGCGTGACCGACAACAGTTATGTTGACAACTGGATAACCGAGGGCGAGCGCAATCACGGCTGGAAGGTCGTTGAGTGCGACTATGACGGACACAACGCCACCGACCTTGCAATCAAGATGTGTGAGGAGCGCAACAACGAGGACTTCTGCGTGGAAATTTCTCAGACCTGCGCCGGTCAAAATCTCGCCGTCAAAGGCTTTCGTGAGCTGCTTCTTCAGGGGCGCATAGTCCTTGAAGAAAACCCACTTGCAATATGGTGCTTCGGCAACGCCGTTGAGATCCAGAACAACTATGGCGACATCAAGCTGTCGAAGAAATTCAAGAACGATACTGAGCGCATCGACCCCGTTGCAGCGGTGATGAACGCTCTCGCCCGTGCGCTTATCCGCCGGAACAATCCCACGCTGGGCGACCGGCTCGACTCGGGCGAATGGACAATGTAATGTGCCCGAATCGGGCACCGGAGGAAATATGAAGCTTCTCAAATGGCTGAAAAACGCTTTTCCGACGGCACTCTGCGTCATTGGCGCAGGCTGCATCGGCTACGGCGTTATTCTTATAAACTTGCCCGCAGGCATCATCATGACCGGCATTTTGCTTGTCGGTTTCGGCGTGATCCTGATAAGGGGCGGAGGTGATTAAGTATGGCAAACAGATTTGAGCGGGGGCTTATGGGCCTCAGCTCCCCACCGCATATCCGCAACGACACCACCGTTGCAACGCTCACGGCGGCCTCGGCCTTTGCCGCAGACGACTGCACGAGCGCAAGCTCGGCAATGAAGCTTTCGGCGGTCGACCGCTGCATAGAGCTAATATCCGATTCCATCGGCAAGCTGCCAATCTACATTCAGGACAGGGATAGCCGCAATCGGGTGCAGCACGAGCTTAACCGTCTGCTTACGGTGCGGCCGAACGAGGCGCAGACGCCGACGGACTTCAAAAAGCATATTGAGGCAAACCGCCTTGCCGGCAACGGCTATGCTCTCATCGTTCGTGATTCTGTCACGCTGAAGCCGCAGGAGCTCATCTCCGTTCCGCACGAGCTTGTCTACCCTTATCTCGATAACGACGGGCATGTATGGTATCGCCTCATTCATCCGTTCACCGGCTCTGTGAGCACGGTGCACCGTGCCGACATGATCCATGTCATGGCTTATTCGCACAACGGATACAAGGGCATATCCGTGCTTGAGCGGGCGTCCGAGGTAATAGCCGCAGCGAGGGCAAGTCAGCAATACAATCTGAACTATTACGCAAACGGCGGTCAGCCCGGCGGCGTTTTAGAAACGGAAGCCGACCTATCCGGCACCAAGACAATTACCCTTGCCGACGGGAAAGAGATCTCCGTCAGCAAAAAGGATCTTATCCGCCGTGAATGGGAAAAGCGCCATTCCGGTCCATCGAATGCGCAGCGCATTGCGATCCTCGATTATGGCCTTAAGTATACACCCATCTCCGTGACAAACCGTGACGCACAGTTTGTTGAAAATGCAGAAATAAGCGTGCAGGATATTGCGAGGTTTTTCGGCGTGCCGCTGTACAAGCTTCAGAGTGGTAAGCAGAGCTACAACTCGAACGAGCAGAACTCGATAGAGTATGTGGTCTCCACGCTCCACCCCATTGTCACAAGGTACGAAGAAGCGTTTACATACCGTTTGCTGACCTTTGCCGATGCCGAGCGCTATCGCATACGGATAAACCTCAACGCCGAGCTTCGTGGCGACTTCACCGCCCGTGGCTCATGGTACGAGAAGATGCGCAACATCGGCGCTTACTCTGCCAACGACATTCGTGATCTGGAAGATCTTCCGGATGTCGACGGCGGCAATGAGCGCTATGCTTCACTCAACTATGTACCGCTCTCGGATTGGAAGAAGCTCTCGCAAAACAGAAACGACGGAGGAAACGCAAATGCGAATAACACTTAACGGCTATGTTGTGCCGAGCTCCGACCAGTGGCTTTATGACTGGTTCAAAATCGAGGCCTTTTCGTCAAAGACGGTGCGTGATGCGCTCAAAGCTCTGCCCGAGGGTGAAGCGCTTGAGATCGAGATAAACTCCTGCGGCGGCGATGTATTCTCCGGCTTTGAGATGTACTCGCTTCTCAGATCTTCCGGCGTGCACACCGTTGCCGAAGTACAGTCTATCGCCGCATCGGCAGCATCGACCGTTATGGTCGCCTGCGACGAGGTCAGGCTCTCGCCTGTAGCGCAGGTGATGATACATCTGCCGAGCTGCTCTGCCGACGGCAATCAGAACGACCTCCGTGACACGGCTGCCGTGCTCGACAGTCTGACCACCAGCATTGTCAATGCCTATGAGCTTAAGTGCGGAGCAAGCTGCAGCCGCAGCGAGCTTATGCAGCTTATCTCGGCCGAGACTTGGATGTGCGCCCAGGACGCCGTCAAATACGGCTTTGCCGATTCGATAATCGGCGATGAAGACGGCGCACTCAGTACAGGCTACGCAAACGCCATTGCTGGAGGTCTCAGAGGTTACGCAAACGGTCCGAAGCTTCCCGACATCGGTCTCCTGCTCAAAGAATACGAGCGGCGTGTCAGAGACGGCGCAGCTCCGGCCGAAGGTCACGATATCACAGCTCCGACCGCAGATAATGCGGCAGAAATACTCAGGCGCACACAGCGTCTTAATCTTGAAAAAATCCGATATTCTTAAGGAGGAATTATCATGGATCCCAGACAGAAACTCATTAACCTTGCTGCCGAGCGCACGCAGGCCCTCAATGCCGCCGAGGCGGCGCTAACTGCCGGCAACACCGCCGAGTACGATGCTCAGATGGAGCGTGTCAGCAACATGAACACCGAAATGGAGCGCTATCAGCGTCTGGCCAACGAGCAGGCTCGCCGTGCCGATGCAGCAGTCCCCAACGGTGCGGAGTACACTGATATGGCCGCCGAGCGTGGCAGCGCCCTTATGCGTGGCGAGAAGGTCGACTTCTCTGCGCAGGAGCTGCGCCGCATGCTCAACGCCACCACCCTTGCCACCGGCACACTTGCCGAGCCCTCGGGCGTAGGCTCGGACATTCGTGACATTCCCGGCAATCAGGTGTCGTCCATCATTGATCAGGTCTTTGTACAGGATCTTACCGGTCTCGGTGAGTTCAACGAGCCTTATGTGGTCAGCGAAATGGACGCAAAGGCTGACGACATTGCAACTCTTGCCGGCACTGCACGCACCGCCACCGACCCCAGCTTCGGCGTTGCGCAGATAAAGCCCTATGAGGTCAATGTGACCTCATATGTCGACCGCAATATCGCAAAGCTCACTCCGGCACGCTACTTTGAGAAGGTGCGCAGCATGGCGCTCAATGCCATGCGCCGCAAGGTCAGCGCCCTCATTGCTGCCGGCGACAGCGAGACGACCCATGTGATGTACGGCATTATAAACGGCAAAAACAAAGCCGGCACTGCGATCTATGCGTCTGAGAACCTCGGCACTGCGATCGGCGTCGGCACGCTCGACCAGCTTTACTTTGCTTACGGCACCGATGATGCCGTCGGCGCAAACGCCCGTCTGTTCCTCACAAAGGCAAACCTCAAGGCAATCGGTGCACTTCGTGGTACAAACGAGAAACGCCGTCTCTATGAGATCATCCCCGACGGTCCGAATACCGGCATCATCAAGGACGGCGGCCTGACCATCCCGTACACCATCTGCAGCGGCGTCGGCGCAAACACCCTCGTTTACGGTGACCCGATGAACTACGAGCTCGGTCTGTTCGGCGACTACTCCGTCCGTGTTGACGAAAGCTACAAAGCCGGTGAGCGTCTTATCACCGTCCTTGGCGATGCAATGGTCGGCGGCAACATCATCGCCCACCACGGCTTTGTTGTCGGCACTGTCACTCCTGCAAGCAATCCGTCGCAGGGTGGCTGATCATGGTAGACCCGTCGGCACTCAGGAAGTGCCTGCGGTACATGCGCCTTGACGACTTAGATCTAACGGCGGAAGACCGTGAGGATGTATCCGACCTATACGAGGCAGCGCAGGAATATCTCGCAGACGCTGGTGTTCCCGTGCCTGCCGACGGCGAGCCGGATAAGCTTTATAGGCGCACTGTACACGCTCTCACGCTTTACTATTACGACCACCGTGACGCTATAGGCTCTGCGCCCGATGCGCTGCGGCCGGTCATCAATACGCTTAAAGGCCGTGCCTCCGTAGCCCGTGCTGCGCAAGGCTATACGGCTGAATAGGTCAGAGCATAAATGCCGGTACCGTTATGGTATCGGCATTTTGCTGTTTGGAGGACTACACATGACAGACCCCGGTAAAATGCGCTATCGCATTCAGTTTCAGAAATTCAACGGCGCTCGGGATGCCGAGACCGGCGACCCTGCCGTAACTGTCGACGAAAACTGGGTCACGCAGTTTACGGCATACGCCTTCATTGACCCGATAAAGGGGCGTGAGTTTTATGCGGCGTCGCAGGCACAGTCTGCGGTCACACACAAGATACTCTTGCGCTACCGCAAGGGTATCACATCGGATATGCGTATCAAGTTCGGTAAGCGGATATTTACGCTTGACGCCCCGCCCATAGACTTCGGCGAGCGCCACGAGGAGCTTATGCTCATGGTCACGGAGGTGCTGTGATGGCTGACTTCGTCATCAACTGGAACGATGAGATAAAGTTCGAGCGGGCGTTATCCCGTGTGGCTAAAGTCCCGCAAAAGGTCGCAACTCGCTCGGCTGGCAAGGGTGCTACCGTAGTCCGCAATGCGGTCAGAAACGCCGCCCCCGTCGGTGACACCGGACAGCTCAAGAGGGGCATTATTCGTGTCGGCGAACGAAGCAGCGTCCGTGGCAAAAAGGTCTATGACCTTATGTTTGACCCCAAAAAGAACGACATATTTCAGAAGCCAATCAGAAACCCGGGCGAGGCCGGCGGCAAAAGCGACCATGCATACTATCCGGCATCAATGGAGTATGGCTTTTTGACCCGTTCCAAAGGCAAAGGCTATTCCTATGTCCCGGGCTATCACTTCATGCGTGATGCAACGGACGAGGCCGCCCCGGCCGCTCGGCAAGCGGTTATCCGAGCAGCAACGCAGGAGCTTAATAAGGAGTGGGTCAAATGAGCCTTGAATCTATCATTACCGCCCGTGTAGAACAGCTCTCGGCGCTGTCGGGCAAGGTTTACCCCGCCGAGGCCTTGCAGAATGCGTCCGCCCCATTTGCGTTTTATCTCATGACCGCCGATAACGCCGAAGCAGCGCTCGACGGCATAACGGAGCTACGCATTGCGCAGTACGAGATAAGCGTCGTCACGGCAACATATCCGCAGCTCATCTCTCTTGCATCGCAGGTGAGGGCAAAGCTTTGGTCTCTGCCGGGCGCAAAGAGCGGAAGCATTGAAATTCAGCAAGTCGAAGTATCTCTTGCATCTCCCGATTTGAAGGAGACGCAGGTCCATTTATACCGCAGGGCGTACTCCCTGCGGATCTACTACAAGGAGGAATTATCATGAGCAAATCCCGTTCCGTCGGCACTGTTTTGAACATCAATTCAAAAAAGGTCGGCGCTCTCAAAAGTATAGGCGGCCTCGAGCTGTCCGCCGACACGGTCGATGTATCCGATCTTGGCAACTCGACCGGCTACCGTGAGTTTCTTCAGGGCTTCAAGGATGCCGGTGAGATCGCACTGTCCGGCTTTTACGACGGCGAAGATGAAGGACAGGCTGAGGTCTATACGCTTTTGGAAAGCGGCGAAATTGTTGCCTGCTCCATAGTTTTTCCCGCCGCCATCGGCAAGACTTGGAGCTTCAAGGCCGTTGTCACGAAGTTTGCGACCTCGGCCGATCTCGACGATGCCATAACCTTTGAGGCATCGCTCAAGGTCTCCGGCAAGCCCACACTTGCCGCCACAGAATCAAATCCCTCACAGAACACAGGAGGCTGAATAAATGAAAGAGCATAACGACCTTGTTATAATTGAGCTTGACCGTCCGAGAACCCTCAAACTCAGCCATCTTGTCATGAAGCGCTTTTCCGCCGCCACAAAGATGCCCATCGTTGAAATGGACACCGTCGGCACCCGCTATGACTACATTTCTGAAATGATGTACTTCATGCTCAACCACGATGATCCCACACTCTCCCGTGCGAAGGTCGATGAGCTTCTGGAGCAGGTGGGCATCGCCTATGTCATGAAGAAATTTGGTGAAGCCTTTGAGGCTGCGTTCGGCGAGCCTGAAGAAGATGACGATGCAGACCCTCAGACGGCGGCTGGGACTGGAACAGAAGCCTGAGTCTCGCCGCCGAAATAGGCGTTTCCTATTCTGACTGGGAGGAGATGACTCCCGCCCAGCTCAACACATGGGCAAAAGCGGTATCTCGAAAGCAGGAGGAGCTTATAAGGCTGTCCTATGGCTTTATTTACTCTCTCGCTGCGCTCATCCGCCCCATGATATGGGCAAAGCGCCCGCCCAAGCCCGAGGACTTCATCCCCGGCGCTAAGAAGGAAATGACCGATGAAAAAATGTATGACACCGTGCTGGCACTTAACCGTGCCCTCGGTGGAACGGAGGAGGTGTAGAAATGCCCGTTGTAAGAAATATGATGGTCCGTGCAGGTGCGGACTTTTCGTCCATAACCAAGCAGGCCAACAAAGCGAAAGCGTCGATGAGCTCGATGAAGGCGGGCGTTACTCGCTCTTGCTCGGCGATGAAGACCGCAGCGTCGTCGATGAAGTCGACCTTTGCCGCTCTCGGCATCACGCTCTCCGGCGTTGCCCTCATATCCTTTGCCAAATCGGCAAGGGAAGCGTATCAGATACAGATCGAGGGCGAAACGAAGCTTGCGACCGTCATGCGGCAGCGCATGGGCGCGTCTGCAAAGGAGATTCAGCAGATAAAGGATCTGTGCTCTGCTCAGCAGGCGCTCGGCGTTATCGGTGACGAGGTGCAGCTCAGCGGCGCTCAGCAGCTTGCGACATTCCTTAAGCAGTCAAGCTCGCTGAGTACGCTCATCCCCGCAATGAACAATCTCATAGCCCAGCAGAAGGGACTTAACGCCACGACTGAAAAGGCGTACATGGTCGGCAATATGATGGGCAAGGCGATGCAGGGGCAGGCCACTGCACTGCGCCGTGTCGGTATAACCTTTACCGAGGCCGAGGAGAAGGTTCTTAAATACGGCAACGAACAGCAGCGTGCAGCCATGCTCGCCCAGATCATAACCAACAATGTCGGCCAAATGAACCATGCGCTTGCGGCGACCGAAAACGGCCGTCTAAAGCAGGTGT
>DQDL01000117.1:35796-36860 GCA_003533405.1 Clostridiales bacterium
AGGTGTCAAACACCCTCGGCGATATCAAGGAAACGGCCGGCGGAGCGGTCACACGAGTGCTCACCGTGTTTCTCCCCGCCTTGCAGTCGCTTTGTTCTGTGCTGTCTTCCGTGGCCACCTACGCAAACAAAGCCGCACAGGCATTTGCGAACATCTTCGGTCAGAACAAGACCTCGGCGGCGTCCAGCGCAAGCTACACTTCGGCCGCAGCCGACAGCATGGACGACCTCGCCGATGCGACCACCGGCGCAGCAGCCGCATCAAAGAAGCTGGGCACTTTCAGCTTTGACCAACTTCAGATGCTCTCTTCCTCAAGCAGCTCGGCAAGCTCCGCTGCCGGCGGGTCGGCTGCGTCTACAGGCGGCAGCGTAGTGCCGGGTGTCGATGGCGCCGATGAGGCGGGTGAGAGCCTGTCGTGGCTTGAAAAGTGCCTAAATCGGCTCAAGGCCACTGCTAAGAGCATCGATACGACTAACCTCACCAACAGCTTAGACCGCCTGCGCAAGGCCGCAGAGCCACTCAAGCAGGGCTTATTCAGTGGTCTTGAATGGGCGTATACGAATGTTTTTGAGCCGCTGGCAAAATGGACCGTGCAGGATGCCCTACCGGCGTTCCTTAACCTGCTTTCGGGCGGTATGTCCCTGCTGTCATCCGTTATTGAAGCATTAAAACCGCTCGGAGTGTGGCTGTGGGACAGCTTCCTACAGCCTATAGCCGGATGGACCGGCGGCGTTGTTGTCAGCGTCCTCAACGGGCTTGCGTCGGCGTTGGAGGGCATATCCTCGTGGGTGACTAAGCACACCGGCGCCGTTCAGGCCGCAGCCGTGGCCGCTGCCGCATTTTGCGGCGCATGGGCGCTCAGCGGCATAGCCGAATTTATAGTCAGCGCCGGCAGCCTCACGGCCGCCATTAAGGCAACGACCGTTGCACTCATCGCATCCACGGCAGCCAAGGTCAAAGACCGCATCGCTGCAGTTGCGCTTATTGCGGAGTGGGTCGCTGCAAAAGCTGCGCTTGTTGCGCAGAAGGTCGCTATGGTCGCTTCGACAGCCGCAGAGTGGCTC
>DQDL01000117.1:37042-47077 GCA_003533405.1 Clostridiales bacterium
GGCTCGCCACGGCCGCCACGACGGCGCTCGGCGTTGCCGTCAACATTCTCACCTCTCCCATCACGATTGTCATTGCCGCTATAGCGGCGCTTATCGCAATCGTTGTTCTTCTCGTTAAGAACTGGGACTGGGTCAAGGAAACCGCCTCCAAGGTGTGGAACGGCATCAAATCCGTTTGGAGTTCCGCCGCATCGTGGTTTAAGTCGAAGGTGCTCGACCCCATCAAAAACGGCTTTAAGTTCTTCGGCAACGGCATTATCAGCTACTACGAAGGCATTGCAAACCTCGCTATCAAAGCCGTCAACAAGATAATCGGTGCAGCAAACAAAATCAAGTTTAATGTCCCCGACTGGGTGCCTGTCATCGGCGGCAAGAAGTGGGGCTTCAATATCAACCCCGTGAAGGAGATCAAGCTCCCGAGGCTTGCAAACGGTGCCGTGTTCAAAGGCAATGACCCGTACATGGCCATAGTCAACGACCAGAAGCACGGCGTCAATGTTGAGTCTCCCCTTGCAACCATCGTCGAGGCTATGGAGACGGCACTCCGCACTTCCGACTACAGCGGCTCAAACACGACCGATGTAAACATCTCATTCGGCGGTACGCTCAGCGCCCTGGCACGGGTGCTTAATCCATACATTGAGGCCGAGACCCGCCGTGTCGGTGGCCGTGCATCAACGGTAAAGGTGGTGAGCGTATGAGCCAAGATCTCGTCGCTGTCAACGGCGTGTTTTACGAGGTCGCCATCGGTGCGCTCAAGCGTACATGCGATATCACAGACGGCGATAACGCCGGCCGCACGGATCCTCCGGCGGCATCGATGATCCGTGATGTCATCGGAACATTTTTCACCTATGTACTCACCATTGAGCCTAAGTACGGTAAGCAAGCGCAGTACGATGCGTTTCATGACGCTCTCGTTCAGCCTGTTGATTCCGTGCAGCTCACCGTCCCGTATGGGCAAACATCAAAGACCTTTGAAGCGTACATCACGAAGGTTGAAGATGAGCTGAAGGCACGGCGTGGAACGCTAAAAATTTGGGGCGGAATGGCGATCACATTCACGGCAATGGATCCAAACATCACTCCAACATAAGAAGGCGGTGCCCGAATCGGGCACCGCTGAGAAAGTTTGAAAGTGAGGTCATATGTCTGAGTTACTGATCAAATACGAGGATGTGCCGGACGGCGCAGCGGCCTCGACCGTGGCTACCTGCTCCGACCTGCAGACCTTTGCCTCGCCTACAAAAATGCTCGACACCGCAAACGAAGCGCCCCGGACGGCGACCTTCGAGGACGATTACTGGACCCTGGGCGAAAAGATGCGTCTGCTGCCCAGCGACCCGGCATCGCAGAGCTACGGGATATTCTCCACGCAGCAGAGCCGTGCCGACATGACCTTTGAAGCGCCTATTGTGCTGGAGCTGGAGCTTTTCTCGCTTTTCAGCTCAACGGCGCTTAGCTTTGAGTTTGATCCCGTCGGCCCTACCTGGTGCACCGATATGGATGTCGAGTGGTATAACGGCAGCACCCTGCTTTACTCCGGCAGCTACTCGCCCACCTCATGGCAGTACACTATCGAGCAGTCGGTCGTCAACTTCGACAAGATCGTCATCGTTTTTAACGCAATGAGCGCCCCATATCGATATCTGAAGGTGCAGTCGCTCGCTTACGGCCCTACACGGCGTTTTACATCACGGGAGATAAAGTCACTGCGATACTCGCCCGAGGTTGATGTGCTGTGCGATGTGCTGCCGGTAAACAACATCGAGTTCGAGCTAAAATCCGAAAACTCATCGCTTATCTTTCAGCGTAAGCAGCGGCTTGAGGTCTACGACGGCGATGAATTTCTCGGACTGTTCTTCATTGAGAGCGCTACCAAGAAAAGAGGCGGGTTTTACGAGGTCAAAGCCTGCGACCTGCTTGGGCTTCTCGACATGGCGTCAAAGTACGAAGGCGGGATGTTTGACGGTGCTGCAGCATCGTCCGTAATTCCCGGCATAATGGGCAGCATCCCGTATAATCTCGATCCTGCGCTTGCGTCCGTGCCGGTCAAGGGATGGCTGCCCGCTGCCGGGCGCAGGGCAAGTCTTCAGCAGTTCGCTTTTGCGGTAGGCGGTGTTGTCATCACCTCCGGCCGCAGAGGCGTTTCCATTGCTCCGCTGCCGGCAACGCCGAGCTCGATCATCGGCAATACTCGTGTCTACGCCGGCAGCGAGTTGGAGCAGAGCTCCTTTGTGACAGGCGTCGAAGTCAAGGCTCGAAGCTATAAGCTCGCCGCCGAGGTGGATGAGCTCTATTCTGAGAAGCTGAACGGCACGGTGAAGGTCGAGTTTTCCGAGCCGTATGGCGGCCTTACCGCCACGGGCGGCACTATCGTTTCTAAGGGCGTAAACTACGCCGTGCTCTCCGGCACAGGCAGTACAGTGACGCTGAAGGGCATCAAGTACAATTCAACCGAGATCCTTTACTCGAAAGAAAACCCCGACAGAAACGCTGCTGACGCCGACTATGTGGTCAGCTACAACGACATGACGCTTGTTTCGCCTACAAATGTAAACTCCGTTCTAAATCATTGCTACGACCTGCGGAGACGAACGAGAACGGTCAAGGCTAAGGCGCTTATCGGCGGCGAGAAGATTGGCGACTTCGTCGGCGTCTGGTATGACGGCAATGTGCTGTACGGCAACATCGTCTCAATGGACTACTCGATATCCGCAAAAACTGCGGCGAACATCGAAGTGCTTATCGATGACGAATACGAGGTGACAAATGAGCATTCTTGATACGCTTATCACGAACAGAACGCTCGGGGCTAAATATAATTGCTCCGACCTTAATCGGGTGTTTGCGGCGCTGCGCTATATCGCCCGATGGCTTATCGCATTGGGGCGCAGCTGCCCCATCGTCGACCAAACGAATCGAACATTCACCCGCACCGATATCCCAACAGTTGCCCTTTTCCAGTTTCTTTCCGAGTATATGCAGACAGCACTTGATGCCATAGGCGCAGATATGCCTGCTCACCCGAAGCTGCCCAAGTTCGGCTCGCAGGGCGGCGGCAAGGACTATCTTACACCGTCGGACGCAAACGCCCTTGAGCAGATTATCGACGCCATGCACACCGGCTGTCTCACCCTCGAAGGCTATCGATCGTACAGGCTTGAACAGCAGGGCGAAGATCTCTACGGTATCTATGAATGCGCCGCCGAGCCGGCAATAAGCTTTGAGCTTGAAAGCGGCAGTATCTATGCAGTTTATTCCGGCGATACACCCGAGTTTGAGCTCGATGACGACGGAAGTATTTATCTTAAAACATTGGAGGAATCGTAATGGCAAGAATCCTTATCGGGAGCATCGCTCCCAACATCCATGGTCTGGACAGTGCAGACGCTCTTTCAAGCGATGACGAACTCATCCTGTACGATAGCTCGGTGTCGAAAAATCGTAAAACCAAGCTGTCAGACCTTTTCTCCGCAATCAAATCATTCATAGCTTCGATACCCTATGTATTCGACTATTTGGACACTGATTTTGCGAAAATCAAAGCGGCCTATGACGAAGGCCGCCCCGTCACCATGAATTATCGAGGCAACATGCTGCAGCTCGTGAGCTGTACCGAGCAGTCGGCCGAGTTCTACGGCTGGCGTATGGTGCCAAACCTTGATCGTTGTTGTGTAAAGCCCATTTGTGCATCAATTAATAGTGACGGAACGAAAAGCTACGGATTTGAAAAGTTATGTGCTCCTTTCCCCTGCGCTTTTGTTGCAAAAATTACCGAAAGCAGCGGCATTTTAACGGATAACAAAACCTCGGACGACTGGGCATTCGCCCTTATATTCGACCTTGTTGTTGAGGCCGAGTATAACGGGCTGCGTTATCACCTATCCAAGGTATCCGGCAACACCAGATACTTTTACGCCATAACCGTAGAGGACGACACAACTGTCGTTCACGAGCTGACCAGGACCACCAGCGGATCAACCGTCACATGGTCACACCGCACGATATGAGTTAGGAGGCATGATATGCCCGTTATAAACATCACCGTAAAAGGCAAAGTCGCATCCAGCGACACAAAGGCCATAGTGAACGGCAACAGCGACTACGCCGTCAACTGGGTGCTTGACGGCGATTGGGCAGACTACGACACGAAAACCATGCGTGTCCGTTTTTTCGATGGATCTGTCATCGACAGCATCTTCTCCGGCACAAGCTGCAGCCTGCCGGTCATCACCGAAACCTGCATGATTGAGATTGGCCTGTTCGCCGGAGATCTGATAACCTCCACGCCCGCCGTGATCAACTGCATCCGCTGCATCCGTGACGACGAAGGCCCGATAGAAGATCCCCCGACCAGCGTTTACGATCAGATCCTCGCCAAGCTGAACGAGCTAGGCGGCGTAAGCCCCGACGATGTAACACAGGCTGTGGCCGACTACATGAAGGCTAATCCCATTGAGGAAAAAGACCCTACCGTTCCTGCATGGGCAAAGTCCGCTGAGAAGCCAAAATACACCGCCGATGAGGTCGGTGCACTATCTGCTGATGCTTTAGAGCCGCTGACCGGCACGACTGCCGAGGTCACGCCATCGCAGGTGTCTCAGGCTGTCCTAGTCGCCGGAACGCCGGTCGTGGTCAATTACACGGACGGCACATACGGCGCACTGGATTTCACGAATTTCAATATCGCCGAGAAATTCGGGGTGATTGTCTCGCAGACCATCGTTTATTATAACGGCAGCTATGTCCTTGCCGAGCTGGCGGGAAGGGTCACTGATAGTCAGTGGTTTTTCTACTCGACCACGCTTGCAAAGGCGGACGACATCCCCAAGAAAACAAGTCAGCTTACCAACGACAGAGGCTTCCTCACCCTTGACACACTTCCCAAATACGGAGGCGAAATCGAATGAGCGTTAATGTAAAATACAAAAACAACAGTATCGCCGAGCTGACTGATACCGGCACAAAGACGCTGAAAACCGCAGGTAAATACTGCGAAGCAGATATCGTAGTCGAGAACACGCAGGACGCCGGCACAACAATCACGGACGGCATTATCGTCAAATCCCGAGACGAAAACGGCCGTGTGACCGAGGTGGATTACTACAAAAGTGACGGTGTTGTAGGGGAGCGTGAGTTTGCAACCGGCACTGGAGATTGGCCGAGTAAAGACTCATTGTACGGATATCTGCAAAAAGTGAATTTCAAGAGTACCATCACCGAAATTAAGAAGCGAGCTTTTGAAAATTTGTCGCTTCAAGAAATACCCGATTTGTCAAATGTAACTACGCTTGGCATAGAAATTTTTTACCGAGCCAAAGCATTAACAGTTGTAGTGCTACCGCCAAACATCAAATCATTACCGGGCGGGATGTTCTGTGCATGCGATGGACTTATCAGTATTGATACATCAAACATAGAGAATATAGGCGCTAATGTATTTCGTGGGTGTTCAAAATTAACAGAACTGTTACTGCCAAAATGCACGGTTACGGAAACAGCCTCTTACGCAGGAATGTTCGGCGATATGGCAGCGCTGACTAATATTCAAATAGGTTCCGTTGGTTATGGCCTGTCTCAGGCGTTTTCCGAAAGAAACTTTAACGGCAATACTCAGACCGGATTAACTGTCACGGTATTTGTTAAAACGGATATTGTAGACACCCTCGTGGCAAATATTCGTAATGGTGCAACCAACGCTACGATAGTTATTAAGGCAAGTGAGCCAGTGACCTACAACGACACTGAATATGCCGCAGGTGACACCATAATCACCAGCACGGTAGAAACGGGGGGAACGACATGACAATCGGAAAAGTAACGAACACGATAAACGGCATTGCGCACGAGCGCATACTGTTGACAGCCGCAGAGGGAAAAGCCCTGACCAATGATGGCGGCGTGACCACATGGAACTGCATCGCAGTCGACAGCACAGACGGCTGGGAAGAAATCGACGCACCCATCGCAGGCGAGGACGAAGCCGAGGATATTGACACGCTGAAAGCACAGATCTCAGCGATCAAAGAGGTATATGCAGATGAAATTTGAAGAGCTACTGTCCAATATCAAATCTGACCATTCAACCGCAAAAAGCATTAATGCATTCGGTGGCATGACTACGGAAATCGTGCAGTCGGACAAGCTCGGATTTGACTGGGAAAACATCTATGTCGGCAAGGTGCTTGTACGGCAGGAGTATGTTCAGCAGGAAAATCCCACAGGCACAAAGGTTAATCCCATTGTTTACACAGACGGCACACCGCTTATCAATAATGCGTACTACCTTAAGGACGGCAAGGTCTATGTGTGGATGGGCGAATGGGTAGAATGGTGAGAGAGGAAGTGAGAATATGAGCAACAGTCCGCTTGTGGACTTCACGCAAATAAGCCCGTACAGGGGCAATAGAAACGGTAAGATAATCGATACTATAACGATCCACTGCGCCGCCGGTCAGTGTTCGGTCGAGGGTCTCGGCAGCCTGTTCCAGCGCAAGAGAGCCAGCGCAAACTACGGCATCGGCTCAGACGGCCGTGTAGGCATGTATGTCCCCGAGGCCGAGCGTTCTGCGTGTACAAGCTCGTCGACGAACGACAGACGAGCTGTCACCATAGAATGCGCATCGGACGCAAGGCATCCCTACGCAGTCAACGACAAGGTGTATAACACCCTTATAAAACTGGTCGCCGATGTATGCCGGCGTAACGGTATTGAACGGCTCGTTTGGAGTACGGAAAAGTCCGATCGAATGGAGCATAAGAACGGCTGCAATATGACCGTGCATCGAGACTATGAGAATAAGGCATGCCCGGGCAAGTATCTATATGACCGGCAAGGACAGATAGCCGACGCCGTCAACAAAATCTTGGTGGAACCCATCAGCGACCAAACTAAGGAGGAAAAGACAGTGAACATAGAATTACCCATCCTACGCAACGGCAGCACCGGCGCAGCGGTAAAGGCGCTTCAGCGAATGCTGCGTTCGTTGGAATACACCAACATCAACGGTAATTCATTGATTGCGATAGACGGCTCGTTCGGCAGCAATACTGAGGAGGCCGTTAAGCGCTATCAGAAAAATCGTGGCGCAAAAAATCCCGACGGCATCGTCGGGAGCTGGACATGGGAGAAGCTGCTGAAAGGATAACAAATGGAGATTATAACAGCCATATTATGCGGCGGCGTTGGAGCCGCATTTGCAACCGGCGTCTGCAGCATTGCGTTGTACATTATCAAGCGTCACGATGCAAAGGACGACAAGAAAACCGCCGAGCACAAAGCCCTTTGCTATGTCATGCTGTACATAATCGAGGAACGGGCTAAGGATGTGCTGTCCAACGGCGAAGTCGAATTGGACGAACTCCGAAGGCTACACCATTGGCACAAAGTGTACAAGCAACTGGGTGGAAACGGCGATGCAAACAGTCTTATGAAACGGCTGGAGGCGCTGCCCATCGTAAATGAATAAGGAGGATATTATGATTAAAAACATTGCAAATCTTATCAAGGTCAAAACCATCGTGACCATCATCGTACTTGCCGTGTGGGCGTATCTTGCCATTACCGGCACGGTCAACGCCGATGCCGTAAACAATGTCACTCTCATGGTGATCGCCTTCTATTTCGGCACTCAGCATGAGCGGCAAATAAACGAGTAAAGATCAAAGAGAGGGCATCTAATGAGGATGTCCTCTCTTTGATCTTTTGTGGTTTGCGGTACTTATGCCCCTGTTTTTACGCCTATTAACAAAAAGTTTTTAATTAATTGATATATATGTGCCATTCGCTTGTATTGCCTTAATAATTGATTTGTGCTATTATCTAGACAAAGTGGTGAACATACATGAAGAAAGTTTGTGCCAAACGCAAGCCATGGATAGTTGCACATGCCAACAAAGGACTAAAAAGAAAAGCTAAACTTAATAGAAGGCGTCGACACCAGGGCAAAAGAAATGCATACATAGGTCACAAATCTGATATCAACAAATGGACTATCATAGCCCCCGAAAAAGTTAGCCTAATCGGGAATAGAGATGAAACTCTTGAATATTTCTCCGATGTTTTTGAGAAAATACAATTATGCGGAAAAGGCGATCAAATATATTTTGATTTTCATAATATCAAGTATATATCTAATGATGCAATAATGTACATTATTGCCCTTATAACAAACGCAAAAAAGATTAGAAGGTTTTCTGTCGGAGTTTCTGGGAACTTGCCTTCTGATCCAAAGGTCAGGGACACGCTTGAGAAATCAGGGTTTTATAAATATGTTCAACACGGGAATTTCCCCGTTGCGTCTTCGGGCAATGACAGGATACAGATTTCGTCCGGTAAAAACATCAACAGCCCGCTTGTTGGTACTATTTGTGAATTTGTTCGTTCTGCATCCGAAACCCCATGTGACACAAGTGGCCTATACTCGATCATTATTGAGTTAATGACAAATACCAACCAACACGCTTATCGGGATGATGACGAGTTGATGGATAACAACTGGTATATATTTGCTCAGAATTGCAGCTCTTGTGTAAAGTTTGTTTTTTTAGATACCGGTGTAGGCATTCCAAAAACCATAAAAAAGAAGCTCAGGGAGTATTTAAAGGAGTTTTTGGAAGACTTCAGCATATTTAATAGTGATTCCGCATATATAGAATCGGCTTTAAAAGGTGAGGAACGAACAGAAACCGGTGAATCGTACCGTGGGCAAGGGCTTCCCGAGATATATGATGTGGCTTGTAGTAAAAATATATCTGATATGATGATTATGTCCGGCTACGGAGAATGTCGTATAAAACATGACGGCTCAATTGCAAAGTATTCGCTATCTAAGGAGTTTATTGGCACGCTATTCACATGGAAATATGTGAAAAGAAAGGAGTAACCAATATGGAAATAAATATTGCAAGAGATTACACCAAAACCCCTGGCGGGAGATATATAAAGGAAGGTCCGTTTTCTGGGGAAGACTTTCGCAACACCTTACTTCTCCCTGCATTCGAAAAATCAAAGGCTCAAAATGAAAGACTTACTGTAGTGCTTGATGGCGGTTTTGGTTATGCTGTCTCTTTTTTAGAGGAAGCTTTTGGTGGGCTTGTTAGACAGACCAAAGATAAATCCGTTAAAGACATTGAGATCATATCCGAAGAGGATGAAGCCTTTAAGAAAAAAGTATATAAGTATATTGATGAAGCTATAAAAGCCCTTAAATAGTTTTTGTTATTGAGGATAATCTTTGATGAAATGGCTTGATTCACGCTGGGAATGGATTAAACAGAAGAAACTAGTGCTTCCACTTTCTCTTTCTTTTATTGTCATTTATGTGATCATTCGCAATATCGGTACGCAAGATTTTATTCGCACATCTTTTACAACTTGTTTTAGCTTGCTTTTGGCCGTGTGGGTGTCGTATTATTTGACTCAAAAACAAACGGACAGCCGTCGGCAAAAGGAGTTGCTTTTAAATTTACTGTACTCCCTTCAAGAATTAATAAACGACGAAGCACTTTTCAAAATACCACCTGATTATGAAATGTCTAAACTTACATTGAAAGTTCGAGCAATAAACAACAGAATTTCATTGATAGAAAGATACAAAGAGTATTTTGGAATCTCCGAAGATGTCGATTTTATCATCGAAAGAATGGACGAATATAATCTTATCATCGGGGAGCACTTCAACGACACTGAATATCTTTCAATTGCCTGCGATAGCTTATTCCGGCCTCTTTCCCTGATAAACGATAAAATATTTGATATAACTCTGAAAATCTATATGTGAGCACTTTTCTATAGAGCACATGTTTTCTGAGTGCTTATGGACATTTTACCCTATTGATTTTATGTTGTTTGGGGTAAAAATGGGGCAAACCTGCAGTTTAGCGGAACACTCTCAATTTACCTAAACCCCTCATTACCTGCAACAAATAGCTGCTAATTGAACAAATTATTGCATAGTTTTATTGAGCGTTAGGTGCATCATGTTTTTGGTAAGGATGAGGTCACCAGTTCGAATCTGGTCAGCAGCTCCA
>DQDL01000117.1:47231-58252 GCA_003533405.1 Clostridiales bacterium
GAATCTGGTCAGCAGCTCCAAAAAGAGCCTGTGATCGCAACGATCGCAGGCTTTTTTGTTTTGTCCGTGACAGAAAACAGCGGCAGGGGGTACCTGCCGCTGTTTCCCTGTATATGGGGATTGAGGAAAATGGGGATGAATCAACAAAAGACCCCATCACTTATAATATGTCCGCTGTGGGACACTCGGGGACACCCCTTTAAAAAATTTTTCAAAAAATTTTTTGCGGCATTATTCCCACAGGGCTGCGGGGTAGATGCCTTGGGCTTTCATAGCCGAGATGGCGCTGCGGACCGAGCCGAGGTCCTCTCGGTAGGTCATGCCGTACCATGTCTCATTGCAGTCAAGAACCTGCACGGTCGCCTTGCCCTCGGCGAGCTGCTCGTTTGCCACGAAGGGCAGAAAGTACTCGCACTTAAGGGGGTTCTTCTCAAGATTTTCGTCCAAGAACTCGGGGAAGCGTGCCGCCAGCTCATCGAGCATCTGCGTGGAAAAGCCCCAGAAATTCATAGACACCGTGCTCTCGCCCGAGACATCTACAAAGCTCACTCCATCCTCGGTGTAGGCTGCGTTTTCGCCACGCTTTTCGATATGCGTGCGCTCCGTTATGCCGAGGAGCCTGCCGTTTTCGACCTCACAGATGCCTCTTGCGACATAGCCGTTTTCGGTCACGGTATTGCGGAGCTTATAGCCCACCATGGCGTACTCGGAGGGAGCTCTGTCCTGCTTCAGGAAATCATATATTGCCTGATATGCGCCCTTACCGTAAAAATCATCGGCATTTATAACCGCAAACGGGCCGTCAACGATGCCGCGGCAGCACATGACTGCGTGGCCGGTGCCCCACGGCTTTTCACGGCCTGCGGGGACGGCGTAGCCCTCGGGCAGCTTATCAAGCTGCTGGAACACATACTTTACATCAAAATATTTCTCCATGCGGCTTCCCACGGCGGCCTTGAAGCTGTCCTCTATCTCGTGCTTGATAATAAAGGCAATCTTCTTAAACCCCGCACGGCGGGCATCGAACAGCGAAAAGTCGATTATCGCATGACCGGCCTCGTCCACGGAGGTAATCTGCTTTAACCCTCCGAAGCGGCTGCCCATACCGGCAGCCATGATCACCAGCGTCGGCTCCTGCATGGCTCAGCCCTGCTTGCCGAGGTCGAGCTCGTTTATGCCCATGCCGACGGAGATGGCACGGACGGCCTCGAAGGTCTTTTCCTGTGCAACGGCTATACCGGCCTCCATGGCCTCCTCGGTGAGCTCGGTGACCTCGTCGGGCAGCTTGACTATCGTCTCGGTGGTTATATCAAACACAAAATAGGTGTCGTCCTGATCGTGGATCTTGATATTCAGATAGATAACGGCAAAGCCGCTCCACTCCTCGGGCACCTTGGCCGAGACCTTGCCCTCCTGCGAGAGCGCAAGCTCTGCGCCGATGGAGGTGTCAAGCTTACTTGTAAGATTAACGGTCTTAAAATCGATAAATTCAACATTCATTTTCTATACCTCAAAAAATTATTTTGTTCTGTCCTTGCCGGTGAAAAACGCCGCCATCAGGCCGGGGCCGCAGTTTGAGCCGATGGTCGTGCCGATGTATGTGTAGAACACATCCTTAAAGCCGAAAAGCTCCTTTAAGCTCTCGCCGAATTCGTGCGCCTCCTCGGGGATATCCGAGTGGCAGATATAAAGCGTCTGCTTTTCCGGCTCGAGGACGGCCTCCTCGATGATCTTATTTATCCTGTCAAGTGTATGCTTCTTGCCCCGCTCCTTTGCCGTTACGAGCAGTGTCCCCTCTATATTAAGGCGCAGGATAGGCCAAATGTTCAGCGCATGCGCAACGACCATGCCCGTTCTGCTGACCCTGCCGCTGCGGTAGAGGTAGGTAAGGTCGCCGGTGGTGTAGATGGTGTTTACCGACGCCTTTGTGCGCTCAAGCTCGGCAACGCACTGCTCGGGCGTGAAGCCCTCATCACGCATTTTTGCGGCGTTTATGGCCAGCATGCCGTAGCCGACGGAGGCAAGGGTCGAGTCAACAACATGTATGACGCAGTCGGGGTGCTCCTCACGCATCATCTCGGCAGCCTTCACGCCGTTTGCGTAGGTGCCGGAGATCGCGCTGCCCAGTGCGATATGCACGATGGGGAGCTTTCTTTCCAGAAGCGGCGTCCAGAACTCGATATACTGATACGGCGTGACTTGACTTGTCTTGGGCTCCGTGCCGGAGCGCATACCGTCATAAAACGCCTTGAGCTCGGCGGGAACCATGGTATCGGTGATATTCTCCTCGCCCGCAGTCCAGCACATTTTGAGGGGGACTATTCCCATGCTCTCGCAATATTCGCCCGACAGGTCGCAGCCGGAGTCGGTGGTCACAATGAATTTCTCCAAGGCTCATAACCTCCGATAGTTAAAATTTTTATATATTTTAACTCATTTCCCCGATTTTCGCAACTAAAAACTGCGGTGGCAAATGCCACCGCAGTTTTGCATTGGTCATCAGACCCTTTCGGTTTTTCTTACGGCTGCCGGGATGAACACCAGCGCAGCCGAGCAGAGCGTTATCATTGCCGCCATCTGCACGGGGTGAGCGGCGAAGTGGCGGGTGATACCGTAGACGAGCGATGCAAGTGCGACGACGAAAACGACTATTGCAAGCACCTTTGCGTCCCTGCCCTTGAACACGCACACGGCGGCGATGATGCCGAGCAGAGCGGCAAGCATTGAAGCGCCCATGTAAACGGCACGGGTGACGAGATCCTCGGTGGTCTCGGCGGTCGACTCCTCGACGACGAGGTAGCCGGCATCCAGTGCGTCCATGTTGTCGTTCTTGACCTTTGCTGCGATCTTCTCGTTTTCCATGAGCGTTGCGTAGCCTGCGTCTATCTGCGCCTGACCGGCTTCAAACTCGTCGAGCTTGGCCTTACCGTCGGCAAGCTGCTTCTCGGCATCGGCAAGCTGTTTTTCGGCGTCAACGAGTTTGGCCTTGCCTGCATCAAGCTCCTTTTCGGCGGCAGCAAGCTTCTTCTCACCGGCGGCTATAGTGGGAGCGTTCTTTGCAAGCTCGGCCTTGCCGGCATCGAGCTGCTTCTTGGCGGCAGCGAGCTTTGCCTTGGCCTCGCTGAGCTGCTTGCTTGCATCGGCAAGCTTTGCGTCTACCTGCTTTTCGACCTCGGCTTGGACACCGGCCTTGACGGCCTTGGTGACTTCGCTTGTTATATACGCCATTGTCTTTTCATCGGCCTTGATGGCGGCCGTGACCTTCTCGAGCGTTGCCGCCTCGACGGCTGCACGAGCCTTCTCGGTGACGGCGGCAAGCTCTGCCTCGCTTGCATCGGGCTTTGCCTGCTTATAGGCCAAAAGCTGCTGATTTACCGCATCCTCCATCTGCTTTTGGATGTCTGGCGTGAGCATCTGCTGCTTTGCGGCGGCGGTCACCTGCTCCTCGACATTCTTTGCGATGAGGGCATCGACCGTCGTCTGATTTTCCTTTATATACTGCTCTGTGGCGGCGGTGACAAGTGCGTCCTTATTCTTAACGGAGCTTTCGTACTCGGCGAGCTTTTCGTTATACTGCTTTAGCCCTGCATCGTACTGTTTCTGCCCATAGGCAAGCTGCTTTTCACCGGCGGCATAGTCGGACTTGCCCTGTTTGAGCGTTGCCTTGCCGTCGTTATACTCCTTAAGCCCGTCCCTGAGATCCTGCTGACCCTTGGCGTAGTCGGCCTTGCCCTGCTCGTATGCCGCTGTACCGTCGGCATAACTGGTCTTGCCCTCCTCATAGGCGGCTCGGTTTTCCTCGAGCTTTTCCTTACCGGCCTTGAGCGTGTCGAGCTTTTCGAGCGTTGCGGCCTTCTCCTTCTCGCCGTCGGACTTTTCCTGCATGATATCCCTTATCCCGAACGCACCCGCAACGAGCATGAACAGGCAGGCGATGACCATGACGGCACTGATAAGCTTACGCAGCATTGTACACTCCTCCTTGTGTTTGTACATATTACAAGTCTGAGTATAGGCTAAGTTAAGGTAATTGACAATAGCGTTTTGTTAAATATTTGTCGTTTGGCAGCGTTTTTGTCGACATCTAACAAAAACAGCCTGCGCATTTTGTTAAAAGCGCAGACTGAAATTTTAGTTATCGAGCAGTGTTATCTTTCTGCCGCTGGAGGCAATGAGCCCCTCAGAGCGCATGAGACGAAGCTCACGCATGAGGCTCGTTCGGTCGACGCACAGATAGTTTGCCAGCTGCGAGAGCGAAAGCTCCGTTTCAAAGCTGCGGCTGCCCGTTTTCTCCTCAAGATACTCAAAATAGCTCATGAGCTTCTGCCGCACGGTCTTTTTGCTTATCATGTTTATGCGCAGTGCCAGCATCTGCGCTTTTTTTGCAGTGAGCTTAAAAAGATTGCTGTTTATCTTCGTGTGGTGCTCGCAGGCGTTTGCGCACCTTCCGTAAATGGAGCTCATTTTTATAAACATGACCGTGCAGTCGCTGTCGGCCTCGGCGACATAGCCCAAGCCGCTGTACGGCAGGGTGAACACCTCGCCGAAAATGTCGTTGGGCACATAATTTTCAAGCAGCGTGTACTCGCCGTCAACATCCACGCAGTATAAATGCGCCTTGCCGGAAAGCAGCACGCACAGGTATTTTATCTCCGGCTCGTAGACGAGTATCGTCTCGCCCTTGCGGAACGAGCGCACCTCGGGACTGAAGCAGCTCATCATCGCATCGATGCTCTGGCAGCTTATGTCCTTAAACAGCTCAACATTTTTAAGATCCATCATATCTCCCCCTTAGGGGGATTATAACACATACCTGTCGCAAATACTACATATAAATCCAAAAAAGCTCCGAAGAACGGAGCTTTTTTGATGTTAAAATATCAGAATACATGCGGTGAAGATAACGCCGAGGACGAGCATTATCAAAAGTCCCGTTTTTGTCGGCTTTTTCACCTGGATGGGTATGATGAAGCATGCGCCGTTTACAAGGAGCAGAAGCGTATACGCAAGCGGGAAGTGTGCGCCCAAAAGCTTTTCAAAGCAGAACAGCAGCGGCACGGTGAGCGCCGAGGTCGTGATGGGAACGCCGAGATAATGCTTGCGCTTTTCGGTCGTCTGCTGCTGACGGGTCTCCTCGGTGACATTGTAATATGCAAGTCTTATAAGTCCCGCAAGGGCGAACGCCGCCATGATGGCGACCTGCCACCAAGCCGTGGCGCCGATATTATAGCCTATGGCAACGGGCAGTACACCGAAGCAGACCACATCACTGAGCGAATCGAGCTGGATGCCGTAACGACGCTCCTCATCGGTGCGATCCTTCTTGGTGCGGGCGACGATGCCGTCAAACATATCGCAGAAGCCGGAAAACATGAGACAAATGACCGCAGCGGTGATATTGCCGCCGCAGGCAAAGCCGATACCTACGACCGACGAAAGCATCCCTATATAGGTCAGCCAGACGGTGTAGTTATAAAAACCTATCACAGAAAAAACATCTCCAATTCATATGGTATACTGACTATAACACAACCCCACCACATAATGCAAGCTCTTTCGACACACTTTTATCAAGCCGACACACTATGCAAACGGGAAAATGGGTGATATAATCGGAGTGGAGATAATTGTATCAAAGGAGAGCTTGATATGATAAAGACTGACAAAAAATACTCGCAGTACCTGCAGATTCTCAAGGAGGAGCTTATCCCCGCAATGGGCTGCACCGAGCCTATCGCAATGGCATACGCCGCTGCAAAGGCCCGTGCCGTGCTCGGGAAAATGCCGGAGAAGATTGACATCGTCATAAGCGGCAACATTATCAAAAATGTGAAAAGTGTCATCGTGCCGAATACGGGCGGCCTAAAGGGAATCACCGCCGCCATTGCAGCCGGTGTCGCCGTAGGCAACGCAGACAAGCAGCTTGAAGTGCTCGCCGATGTAAAGCAGGAGGATATACCCAAGATAGCAGAGTTTATGGACTCGTGCCGGATGACCGTCATGAAGTCGCAAAGCGACAAGCTGCTGGACATCGACCTGCACATGTACGCAGGCTCGGACAGCGTGCGCCTGCGCATAACGGATCTGCACACGAATATCGTGCTCATCGAGAAAAACGGTAAGGTGCTGCTCAAAAAGGACAGTGCTGCCGATGACGGCGGTGAAACAGACCGCAGTGTTTTGAATGTGCAGGACATAGTCGATTTTGCCGAAACGGTCGATATCGACGATGTGCGTGAGCTTTTGGAAAAGCAGATAGGATATAACCTCGCCATATCCGAGGAGGGGCTTCACGGCTCGTACGGTGCGTCGATAGGCAAAACGCTTATCGCCACGAGGGGCGAGGATGTGCGTGTGCGTGCAAGGGCGCAGGCGGCAGCAGGCTCGGATGCGAGAATGAGCGGCTGCGAGCTGCCTGTCGTCATAGTCTCCGGCAGCGGTAATCAGGGCATGACCGCTTCCCTGCCGGTAATCGTCTACGCAAACGACATGGGTGCAAGCCACGAACGGCTTTTGCGGGCGCTGGTGGTGTCAAACCTCATCACCATCCATCAGAAAACGCCCATCGGCAGGCTCAGCGCCTTCTGCGGTGCTGTGAGCGCAGGCTGCGGAGCGGCCGCAGGTGTCGCATGGCTCATTGACGGCACGACCGAAGCCGTGTCGGCGACTATAACCAACACGCTCGGCATGATATCCGGCACGGTGTGTGACGGGGCAAAGCCCTCGTGCGCAGCGAAGATAGCCTCCGCCGTTGAGGCTGGGCTTTTAGGCTTTGACCTCTACGAGAACGGCAAGGGTCTGCACGGCGGCGACGGCATACTCAAAAACGATGTTGAAAAGACCATAGAGTCGGTCGGTCAGCTCGCCCGTGAGGGTATGCGCGAGACCGATGCCGAAATTCTCGACATTATGCTCGATGAGTAATATGCATACAAAAACTGCTGCACCGTTTGGTGCAGCAGTTTTTCATTTTGCTTTTATCGAAACTGTATTGCTGTAGGCCGAAGCAATGCTTTTGCCGCTCACGGCCTTGACTGCCTTGACCTTGTAGTAATACTTGGTGTTTTTCTTTGCACCGGTATTGGTGTAGGTCTTATTTGTCGTCGAAGTGTAGTAGCTGAAGCTCTTGCCGTCTGTTGAGCGGTATATCCAGTACTTCGTTGCACCGGTGACGCTGCCCCAGCTCAGCTTCGGTTTGCCGCTTGAGGTCGTTATCTTCACAGACGGTGCGGCGGTGGATGCCTTGAGGCTCTTTGCGCCGCTGTATGCCGAGGCGACATTTGAGCCGTTCACGACGGCGACTGCCTTGACCTTGTAGTAGTATGTAGTGCCGACGGTGACGGAGCCGTTTGTGTAGCTTGTCTTGGTCGTGCAGTCGTAATACTTGTAGTTAACGCCGTCAGTCGAGCGGTATATCCAGTACTTCGATGCACCGGTGACCGCTTTCCACTTGAGCTGCGGCTTGCCCGACGAACGATAGATGCTCACACTCGGGGCGGCGGGCTTGCGCCGGATGCCCTTTGACACGCTGAAATCGGAGGTCGTGCCCTCGGCGTTCACGGTCTTGACCTTGTAATAATAGGTCGTGCCCATATTGGTCGAGCCGTTTGTGTAGCTCGTGTTATTTGTGCCGTCGTACCAATCAAAGTTCTTGTTATCGGTCGAGCGGTATATCCAATATCTCGCTGCGCCGCTGACGGGGCTCCAATAGATCTGCGGCTTACCTGCCGAGGTCGTTATCTTAAGCTCGGGTGCGGCGGGCTTTACCGATGTGCTTGCCGCTGCGGCGCACTTGGCAAACACCATATTGCTCTTTGAGCCTTCGGTGCTGCCGGTGACGGGCGTAACCCAGTAGTAATATGTCGAGCCGGTGACGGCCGAGGTGTCGATATAGCTATTTGTCTTTGACGAGGCATAGTACTCGATGTTGCTCTCCTTGGTGCCTCGGTAGACATAGTATTTGTCTGCGCCGGACATGGCTGTCCAGCTGAGCGAGGGCTTGCCGCTTACGCTATCGGCGACGGCGGAGATGCTCTCGACATAGGGCTTGCCGCCGGTGCTGTCCTGCACGCCGGTGAGCATGAAATTAGTTGCACGGGCAGCGTAGCTCATGTCAAGGCCGGACACGGTCGAGCCCTGATAGTCCCAATAGCTTGCGGCCTTGTACTTTTCGTCACGGTAGCGGCTGTCGGTCGAGGAAAGGCTCAGCTCATCACGGTTCCATGAGTTGAGCGAGCCGCGCTCGGCATCGACGGTGACCCAGCGGCTGCCTATATGGACCTCCGCCCACCAATGGTTCTTGCTTGCGGTGTTCACCTGACTTGTAAGGCCGTCGCTCGTGTCGTTTTTGCAGCCGTACACGGAGCGTGCCGGTATGCCCAGCGAGCGGCACAGCGCAACTATCATGGCGGCGTAGCCGTCGCAGACGGTTGCGACCTTGCCGTCGGAGGTGCTGTTCGTGCTCGCAATTTTATTGCGCTGATTGTAGAGATTGTCGTAGGGGTTTACGCACTGGATATTATACTTGCCGCCCGTTTGGATATACAGGTCATACGCATAGTGGTCGTAGTAAAAATTCGTTGCCACATAGCTGTAGATCTTGGCAAGCTTGGCTGCATCGTTCGAAGCGCCCGCAGTTATGCTCTCTGCGACCTTTTTAATATACGCCACACGGTCGGCGGTCATGGGCTTGGAGTTAAAGCTTGCGTCCTTGAGCACATAGCTCATGTCCTTAAGGTACACATCGGTGTAGCGGGAGTTATACACGCTGCCGGTCGACTGCGTTTTCTTTGCGCTGTTTACGATATCGGTAAACTCAATGAGCCTCGGGTCGTTGTTCGAGCCTGCGGAATAGAGCATCGCCGTGTTCCACACGAAGCCGTGCTCTCCGCCGAGCGTGCCCTCGTACCACTTTGCGCCGTTGCACACATCGGCATCGGCAGCGGTTTTGGCGGCGGTTATCCTCAGGAGATAAAAGCCCTTGGGCATTTTGCTCACGGTCTTGTGGCCCGGGCAGGAGTCCCACGCCTTATCGGCTGCGGTAAACACCTTGCCCTTTGTTGCTGTGACATCTGGGCTGCCAACTGCGGTGTTTATCTTCACCGCAAAGCCGCCGTCCGAGGCGGGCTGGACGAACACATTTATATAATTTTTTGTGTTCCTGATGTTATAAAGCGCAATGCGCAGCATTTTAACGCCCGACCGGGTCTTGCCCTTGACATAGAGGGTATTTTTCTCGCCCGAGGGGGTCGAAGCCTCGTAATATTCGCCGTTCATGAGCGAAGCAAAATCTTCGCTCGTGGAGGCGGTCTCGACCTGCGTCCACTTGGTCTGCTCTGCAAACGCCGCCGTGCCGAGGAGCGACACGGTCATGCACAGCGCCAAAAATGCGCACAGTGTCCGTCTTAAAATATGCCTGTTTTCTGTCATTTAGGGGTCATCTCTTTCTGTGGTCTCGCTTTGCGTTTTTTTCGTAAAGTATCGCAAGTCCTTTAAGTAACAGTGCCGGCTCGTAGACTATTTCCCGTCTGCAATATGGGATGACAACACCGGCAAGGCCGCCGGTGGCAACGACGGAGACGGGAGCGCCCAGCTCCTCCTCCATGCGGTCTATCATGCCGTCGACAAGTGCCGCCGTGCCGTAGACTGCGCCGCTTTTCATGCTGTCAACGGTGTCCGTGCCGATGCACTTTGCCGGTGCTTCTATCGCAATGTTCGGCAAAAGGCTCGTGCCGGACGACAGTGCAGTGTACGAAAGCTTCACGCCCGGGATTATCGCACCGCCGGTGTAGGCGCCGTCCTTGTCGATGGCAACGATGGTCGTAGCCGTGCCCATATCGACAACGATGATGGGCGGCTTGAACATCGCAAGTGCGCCGACAGCGCCGGTTATAAGGTCGCCTGCGAGCGTGCCGGGGTCGTCAATTTTGACATTCACGCCGGTCTTTATGCCCGCTCCGACCACCATGCAGTCAAGGCCGGTGACCTTTTTTACCGCCGAGCGGATGGCACGGTTCAGCTGCGGCACGACCGAGGACAGGATAGCCCCGGTGAAGGCGTGGTAATCTATGCCGTCAAACTCAAAGCTCTGGCGCATCCTGAGCGCATAGTCGCTTGACAGGTCGTTGAGATTGGTCGCCAAGCGATAGGCGCTTCTGACCTCGCCGTTATCAACGCAGCCTATGACAACATTGGTGTTGCCTACATCGATGGTGAGTATCATAGCTTTACCTCATTTTCTTTCCGGCACGGATGATTCTCGAAATGCCGGTACTGAGCACCATGTTCACGACGAGCTCAATAAGGAAGTTCACGCCCGCAAGTCCGAACACGATATAAGTCACAAGATCCTGACCGCCCGCCATGGCGGCGAGGGTGTCTGCAAAGAACACCATCATGCCGACGACAAATAGGCCGGTGTTCACGATGGGGCATACTATGCCTGCGCAGATAACTGCCGCAAGCTCGTTTTTCTTGGCTATCGCCTTGTAGCACACGCCGGAGAGCCAGCCTGCCGCCGTGCCCTTGCCGAGGCAGGTCACGAGAAGTCCGAAGGGGCTCAGGCCCATGAGCAGCATGATAAAGCCGCCGTCCCAGCCCAAAATGCCGGTGAGGACGACGACGGCGCTGAACACGAAGCCCAAGATCGCACCTGCGCCCGTGCCGTAGATCGCAGCGCCGATGATTATTGGCGCAAGCGAAAGCGTTATCGTAACGGGACCGAATTTAACAAAATTGCTGAGGATCTGGAGCACGATGATGGTCGCACTCAAGATCGCAATGCCGGTCATGCGGCGGGTCTTGTCTGTTCTGTTTGTATTCATTTTTAACCTCCTGCTGTCGCTCCACCTAATTTAGGGCTGGCAAACGGATCGACACAAAGACTACAATCTATTGGTTTTGACGGGCAGATTTCCGCTCATGCTGCGTTAAAGCGCTTGCAAATACGGAAGTATTCCCTTCACGCTTCGCCTTGCCTGAGCGAAAATCTGCTCCGGCAAAACTGCGCAGCACCTGTCAGT
>DQDL01000117.1:58455-58846 GCA_003533405.1 Clostridiales bacterium
GGATTTTCGGCTTTCTTTGGTGAGTGCGGGCTTGTTGCCCGTCGAGACAAAAAAGGCGGAAAGCACTGAAAGGGCACACTGACAGGCAACAGATTGTAGTCTCTGTATCGATCCGCTTGCCACTGCCCGTGGATGCGGCGCTGGAGCTGACGGGAGTCGAACCATGCCGTCAGCTCAATACGAGCAAATACTACAATAATAAATATAGTTTGTCAATATTTTTACAATTGTTTCAATTGAATGATTTGCGCTTATATGATAAAATATTCGCATAATTGATTTTATGGGAGAACTTACTTATGGAGAAAAAAAGCTGGTACAAAGAAATGGCGGTCTATCAGATATGGCCGAGGAGCTTCTGCGACGGCAACGGCGACGGTATCGGCGACCT
>DQDL01000117.1:58990-59233 GCA_003533405.1 Clostridiales bacterium
AACGGCGACGGTATCGGCGACCTGTGGGGCGTTTACAGCAAGCTCGATTACATCGCCTCGCTGAATGTCGACGGCATTTGGTTTTCGCCGCTGTACCCCTCGCCGAACTCCGATTACGGCTACGATATCTCCGATTACCGCAGCATCCACCCCGATTACGGCGACCTCGACATTTTCAAAAAGGTGCTCGACGGTGCGCACGAGCGTGGCCTGAGGGTATTCATGGATCTTGTCGTGAACCAC
>DQDL01000117.1:59441-71375 GCA_003533405.1 Clostridiales bacterium
TTCATGGATCTTGTCGTGAACCACACCTCCGACGAGCACCCGTGGTTCATTGCAAGCAAAAAGGGCAAGGATAACTCCTATCACGATTACTACTACTGGCGCAAGGGCAAGGGCAAAAACTCGCCGCCGAACAACTGGGACAGCCTGTTTGAGGGGCGTGCGTGGGAGTATGACAAGGGTCTTGACGAGTGGTACATGCACATCTTCTCCAAAAAGCAGCCCGACCTCAATATGGCAAACCCCAAGGTGCGTGAGGAGGTCAAGGAGATCATGCGTTTTTGGCTTGATATGGGCGTTGACGGCTTCCGTGAGGATGTCATCACCTATATCGCCAAAGCAGAGGGACTTCCGAGTGCCAAGGTGAAGCTTCCCGCCGCAACCGGTATGCAGTATTATACGAACCTGCCCAAGGTGCACGATTATCTTGCCGAGTTCAAGCGTGATGTTCTGGACTTTTACGACTGCTTCACCGTCGGCGAAGGTCCCCGCATGGAGCCTGCGGTCGCGCTGAGCTATGTAAAAGAAGGTCCCAACAAGGTTCTTGACATGATGATCAACTTTGCCCACATGGAGGCAGACTGCTTTATAACAGACTTCATGCAGCGCCCGTTTAAGCTCACGAAGCTCAAGAAGGCGTTTACGAAGTGGCAGAAGGAGATGTACGGCAAGGGCTGGAACGCACTGTACCTCGAGAATCACGACCATCCCCGCATCATCAGCCGCTACGGCAGCGAAAAGTACCGTGTCGAGAGCGGCAAGATGCTCGCCGCAAGCTATCTCTTCCAGCAGGGCACGCCCTTTGTGTATCAGGGTCAGGAGATCGGCATGATAAACACGCCGCTCAAGTCGCTTGACGATTATGTGGACATCATGACGCACAACAATGCACGCATAGCCCGCAGTCTGGGTCTTTCCAAAAAGACCGTTTTGAAGCTCGCACAAAAGGCCTCCCGTGACAATGCCCGCACCTGCATGCAGTGGTCGGGCGGCAAAAACGGCGGTTTTTCCGAGGTGCAGCCATGGTTTGTCGTCAACCCCAACTACCCCGAGATAAATGTCGAAAGCCAACTCGACGATCCCAAGAGCATTTTGAACTTCTACCGTGACGCTTTGCAGTTCAGGCGTGATAACCCCATCGTCATTTACGGCGACTACACAGAGTACCTGCCCAAGAGCGAGCAGCTGTATGTCTACGAGCGCAGCTACAAGGGCAAAAAGCTTCTCGTTGTCTGCTCGTTCACCGAAAAGCCCGTGCGCTTTGACGCTCCCGACGGCATAACGCTCACCGAGCAGGCGCAGGTTTTCGGCAATTACGATGCTAATTTCGTGATATCCAACGGCTTTACCACAAGGCCGTACGAAATGAGGGTGTATTACTTCGATGCGTAAGTTTGACAGAGAAATCAAGGACTTAAACGAGATAACCAAGCTTATAGACGGCTGCAACACGCTGCGTATCGGCTTTAACGATGAAGGCTGCCCGTATATTGTGCCGCTGTCGTTCGGCTACGAGGTCATTGACGGTGCATTCGTGTTCTATGTTCACGGCGCAAAGGTAGGTAAACGGCACGAGCTTGCCGCAAAGGCGGAGCTTGTGTGCGTGGAGGCGGATGTGTGCAAGGGCTTTGTGACCCTGCCCGGCGGAGATCAGACCGCCGACTACCGCAGCTTCATAGGCAAAGGCACTATTGAGACGATAACCGGTGACGAAGCCGTCCATGCGCTGACTGCACTTTGCCGACACTGCGGCTTTGACACGATGCACTGCACGCAGGCAGTCGTCAACGCCACCTGCGTTGAGAAGATAACCGTCAAAGAGTTTACCGCAAAGCAGAGATTCAAATGAGCCGGTACAACTCCCTCAGCGACTATCTCAAAGGCCGCTTCGGTAAGAAAATGTACAAGCTTGCCGTTGACGGCGGCTTTACCTGCCCGAACCGTGACGGCACGAAGGGTACGGGCGGCTGCATTTTTTGCTCAAGCGCAGGCTCGGGCGACTTTGCCGAGCACGGTGCGGACATAAAAACGCAGCTTGAAAACGCAAAGCGGCGCATAAAAAGCAAGCTTCCGCCCGACTGCGGCTATATCGCCTATTTTCAGTCGTTCACGAACACCTATGCGCCGGTTGCCCGACTGCGTGAGCTGTTTGAGGCGGCATTCGAGGTTGACGGCGTGCAGGCGCTTTCCGTTGCGACCCGCCCCGACTGCGTGGATGAGGAAAATGTGCAGTTGCTTGCCGAGCTGAACGAAAAAGCTCCCGTATTTGTCGAGCTTGGGCTTCAGACCTCGAACGAGGATATGGCACGGTACATTAACCGCTGCTACCCCAACTCCGACTTCACGAACGCCGTACAACTTCTGCGGGAGTGCGGGATAGAGGTCATCGTGCACATCATAATCGGTCTGCCGAACGAGACGGAGACGGACATTCTAAACACCGTCCGCTTTGTGTCGGCGCACGATGTGCAGGGCGTGAAGCTCCAGCTCATGCATGTTCTCAAAAACACCCGCCTTGCCGGGACGGACTATGTGCCGCTTGAGATGGGCGAATACTACCGGCTTTTAGGTCTGTGTCTTGAGCATCTGCGGCCGGATATCGTCATCCACCGGCTCACCGGCGACGGTGACAAGCGTCTGCTTATTGCTCCTATGTGGAGCGCCGACAAGCACCGTGTCTTAAACGGCTTCATGCGATATATGGACGAGCACAATATAATCCAAGGCTCGAAATACGAAAACAGCAGTCTTTATTGACTGCTGTTTTCCTTTGGTGTGAACTTTTGAACGCCCCAGATGCCGACCATAACTGCGACCATTGAAATTGCCGACAGGAGCGAGAAGCGGTCGCCGAGGATAAACACTCCGGCGAGGACGGAAACGACTGTCGTCAGATTGCAAAGGCTTATGACATTTGCCATCGGCGCATTGGCAACCGAGTAGTTGAACAGCCAGTAGCCCACGACCGATGCGCCCACGGCGAGAAACAGCGCAGCAAGCATGAAGCTTAAGTCTGCGGCGGGATAAATGAGTGCCGTGACATCGCCGCCGTGCTCGATGAGGGCAAGGCTCGTGAAGAAGATCGCACCCATGAGCTGGATCATAAATGTGCGCTCGTAAACGCTGAATTCATCGGAAATACCTCGGCTGACAACGCCGCATGCAGCGCCGGTGAGCACCGCAACGACAAGGAGCAAAACGCCCTTCAGGCTCACCGAACCGCCGCTGTTTTCCGCCAGCGTGATAACGACGATACCGGCAATGGACAAAATGCTGAAAAGCCACTGTGCCCTGCTCGGCTTTTCCTTTAAAAACACCGCCGCCATTATGAGCGTCGCAACGGGTATAACGGCGATCATCACGCCGGAAAAGGCACTGTTGGTGTACTTAAGGCCGTACTGCTCGCCGATAAAATATATGCACGGCTCAAACAGTCCCAGCAGAAGCAGCATTTTGACATTTTTGCCCCTTAAACGCAGCTTTGCCTTGCCGAGAACGAGCGGCACGAGCAGAATAAGCAGTGCAATGTCAAATCTGTACGACAGCAGGACAAACGGCGTTGCGACCCGCTGGCCGACCGATGATGCAAGAAAGCTGAAGCCCCAGAGCGTGTACACGCCCGCAGCGGCAAGTATCGCCTTATAAAATTGCTTGGTTTTCATGCCGCCTTCTTCGTGACCTCCATTCCGTTGCTGAATAGGACAATGCTGCCCTCAAGGTCGGTGCGGCAGACCTCCGCACCGCAATCGTTTAGGCGGGACAGCGCCTCCTCATGCGGGTGGCCGTAGCTGTTGCCGGCTTCACAGGAGATGACCGCTATCTTCGGCTCCGCCTCGTACAGGAATCGGTAGCTGCTCGAGCCGGATGAGCCGTGGTGGCCGACCTTGAGAACATCGCATTTTACATTTGCACCGTCCTCCAAAAGATCCCGCTCGGCCTTGGAGGTCATGTCGCCGGTGAAGAGAAAGCTCGTGTCGCCGTACTCTAGGCGCATGACGAGACTGTCATCGTTTAAATTATCATACTCCTCAAGCGGGCCGATGAACTCAAGCTTCGCTTCGCCGAGGGTGTAGCTCTCGCCGAGCTCGGGAACGGTCATGGCAAGGTCCTTTGCGCTCACTGCATCGGAGAATATCTCATACGAGGAGGTGTCACCCGGGTAGGGCGATGTAAACACCGTGCCGACCTCGAAGTTTTCGACCACTGCATCCAGTCCGCCGCAATGGTCGGCGTGGCCGTGCGAGCACACGACATACTCGAGCTTTTCGATGCCGTGGTCGTTTAAATAATCGACCACCGTGTCAGATGCGCTCGGCTCGCCTGCGTCGATAAGCATATACTCCCCGCCGCAGCAGATAAGCTCGCTGTCGCCCTGACCGACATCGATGTAATGCACATAAAGCCCGTCCATGGGGATGGTGACCTTATTTGCGTTATCCTGCACGCTTTGGAATACGAAAATTCCGATGACCACAATGGCGATAATCGCCGCAAGGATGGGATAGCGCTTTGCAAAGTGCACCATGCCCTTAACATCACTTTTGCTGACGCTTGTCTTTTTCCTGCTCATATTTCCCTCCAAAGCGATAGAATGCACCACCGATTTTCTCATATCGGCGATAAAAATGCAAGTTTTTGCTTTTCAAAACGGGTAAGTTATTTTATAATGGGTGCATTAAAAATCAAAGGTAGTGATGATATGAAGTATATTCTTGTTATCGGCGACGGCATGGCGGATGATCCCGTGCCGGAGCTCGGCGGCCTCACGCCGCTGGAATATGCAAAAAAGCCGTTTATAGATGAGCTGGCGGCAAAGGGCGAGGTCGGCAATGTCCTCAATGTGCCGGATAATCTCCCGGCCGGCAGCGACACTGCCATCATGTCCATTTTCGGCTGTGACCCGAACCTTTACTACACCGGCAGAGCTCCGCTCGAAGCGGCGGCAACGGGCATTAAGCTAAACCCGGGCGACGTCGCATACCGCTGCAACATGGTGACATACGAAACCGGCGATATGCCCTTTGAGGAAAAGCGCATTTTGTCGCACTCGGCAGGCTCCATTGACGGTGCGGTGTCCGATGAGATAATCACCGAGCTGTTTAATGATCCCGAATTTGCCGCTCTCGCTGCTAAGGCGGGCATGACCGTGAATCTCGGCCACTCGTTTAGGCACATTGCCGTGCAGTCGCAGGCGGATATAAAGGGCATCAGGCTCATCCCGCCGCACGACCATTTGGGCGAGAAAATTGGTCCTCTGCTGCCCACCGGCTGCAAAAACGCCGAGGTGCTGCGTGAGCTCATGGTCAAGGCAAACGAGCTTTTGGAGAAAAGCCCCGTCAACGCAAAGCTCATTGCCGAGGGTAAGATGCCCGCAAACGGCATTTGGTTCTGGGCAGAGGGCACGGCGGTGAAGCTGCCGGACTTCGTTGCGAAAAACCGGCACACAGGTGCCGTCGTCTCCGCCGTTCCGCTGTGCCACGGTATTGCGGCGCTCGTGGGTCTCGGCATCGTGTGCCCCGAGGGTGCAACGGGCGAAATTGACACCAATTACGAGAACAAGATGCAGGCAACGCTCGACATTTTGGAGGATAACGACTTTGCCGCCGTGCATGTCGAAGCTCCCGACGAGTGCACGCATAACGGCGACCTCAAGGGCAAGATACAGGGCATTGAGTGGCTCGACACGAGACTCATCAGCCCCATGGTCAAGGAGCTGAACGAGCGCGGCTGGGATTTCAGGATGCTGTTTTTGTCCGACCACAAGACGCTGACCTCCACCCGTGGCCACGCAGGCGGCTATGTGCCGTACATGCTGTACGACAGCCGTGAAAGCAGCGGCTGCGGCCTGCCGTACACCGAAAAAAGCGGTGAGCTCGGCCCGCAGGTAAATTCGGGCGTGAGCCTCATGAGTATGCTGTTTGAAAGATGAAAAATATAACCGAAAAAGCCTACGCAAAAATAAATATCTCGCTTGATGTGACAGGCCGCCGCCCCGACGGCTATCATGAGATGCTCATGGTCATGCAGGCAGTCACACTGTGCGACGAGGTGTCGATACGGCTCACGGAGGGCGTCAAAAGCCGTGCCGAGTGCAGCCTGCACTTTGTCCCGGGTGATGAGCGCAACCTCGCAGTCAGAGCTGCAAACCGCTTTTTCGAGCGTGTGGGGATCAAAAACACCGGCGCACACATCGTGCTTAAAAAGAATATCCCCGTGGGTGCCGGCATGGCAGGCGGCTCGACGGACGCCGCCGCCGTTCTGCGTGGGCTAAACAAGCTCACGGACGCAAGGCTATCCTCCGCCGAGCTTCATGCGCTTGCGGCCGAGATAGGCTCGGATGTCGCATTCTGCATAGCCGGTGGAACGCAGCTTGCCTCGGGTCGGGGCGAGGTTCTGTCTCCCCTGCCGCCGCTGCCCGATTGCAGTATTGTGATATGCAAGCCCGATTTTTCGATATCCACGCCCGAGCTTTTCCGCAAGCTCGACTCGGTGAAGCTGCGCTGCCACCCCGACACCGCCGGAATTTGCGCAGCGCTTGAGACGGGCGACCTCGGCGGCATCGTGCGCCGGATGTACAATGTCTTTGAGGATGTACCCGACCGCCGCCGCTCTGCCATTGCCGGGATAAAAAGCGCCATGCTCGACAGCGGTGCACTCGGCTCTATCATGACAGGCACGGGCTCTGCCGTGTTCGGCATATTTGACGACCCGGACACCGCCAAGACCGCCTGCGACAGGCTCCGGCACGATTACGAGCACTGCTTCCTTGCGAAAAACATGAACACCATTGATGTTTAGAAATGCGCAAAACCGCCGATACTATGACCAGTACATAGTAAAGGCGGTTTTCGTTATGACAAAAAGCAGGATGAAAATTTGGGAAATGTCGCTTCTTCTGGCGCTGTGCTTTTCGCTGTGTCTGGGCACTTGGGCGCAGGCAAAGCAGGCGGCGCTTTCTTCCGAGCTTGTGCGGCTGCATGTCATCGCCGTGTCGGACGATGAGTACGAGCAGGCGCTCAAGCTCCGTGTGCGTGACGAGGTTCTCGCCTACATTTCGCCTAAGCTTGTCGGCGTTAAGTCGGCGCAGGATGCGCAGAAGATAATTTCCGCCGAGCTTGACGGGATAAAGCAAGCCGCCGAGACCGCTGCCGAGGGCAGGAGCGTGCTTGTCACGCTCAGTGAGGAATACTACCCCACCCGCAACTACGAAAAGTTTTCGCTGCCGGCGGGCAGGTATCAGTCGCTGCGTGTCATACTCGGCGAAGGCGCTGGTCACAACTGGTGGTGCGTTGTGTTCCCGCCGCTGTGCATCTCCGCCGCCGAGCAGGAGCAGGCGGTCGAGTCGATGAACGACGACATGAAGGGCATCGTCACCGAGGACGACGGCTACGAGTACAAATTCCGCATTCTCGAGCTCTGGGGCGAATTTATGGAGCTTATAGGAGCATAAAAAGTTCGGGTCAGTGACCCGAACTTTTTGCTTATTACTCGACCTCAACAACGCCGTCGTCCTTGACGGTGACGGTCATGCCGGTTTTTACATAGTCGAGGAACTCATCGCCGAGGTTATCGACGACGGGCATTTTTGCATCCGTCCATACATCGCCCAAAATTGCGCCGGAGGCGGCAAGCGAGTCTATCGGCTTTGAAAACAGCATGCACGCAGGCTGTTTGCCTGACGAGCACACGGTGAACAGCACCATGCCGCCCGTGGTCGAACCGATGGTCATCGGCAGGCAAAGTGCCTTGCCGATCATGGGCTTTTTATAAATATCGGGATTATTCTGATCGCCGCATTTCATCTTCTTATCGCCGAACATCATACCCATCTGGTAGCTTGCAAGGGTGTTGAAGCCGCCGTGGGAGACCAGAGCCTCGGCGGTGCAGGTACCGGGAACTACGACACGGCCTTTGAAAGTTTTCATTTCCTGCCCTCCTTCGGCGTCGTGATGGTTTTGAGGATCTCGGCCTCGGTGTAATATCTTGCACTGGTGTAGGTGCGCAGCTTATTCGAGCAGGTGATGACTGCCTTTTTCTTGCACAGGGGGTTATTCATGTACATAAGCGGGCAGATATAGCTCAAAATTATGCCCTGACGCTTGAGCTGCTTTGCGTACGGGGTCTTTTCAAACTCCTTGATGACGGGCGTGGAAGCGGTGAACACCGTGGGCACGGTGACCTTTTTAAGCCCGTTTGCCGTGAGCTCCTTGCCGACATTCTCCGTCCAGTCGATAAGCTGGCGCAGGGTAAGATGCGGGCAGCCGACAAAGCAAAGCTGCGGGTCGGCATCGGGGTTTTTCCAGATGACAGGGTAGCTTGCCTTGACACGCTCGAGCTCGGCATCGTCGATGACATAGACCTGTGCGTTCTCGGCAATGATGCTCTCGCCCTGCTCGACGGCCTCGGGCGTGAGATTTTCGATGTGGTACAGTCCGACTGCGCCGTTGGAGGCGGTGGCAGCGCCGAAGTCCTTGAGATATGCGCAGGCCTCGTCGTCAAGCTCAGTGCCGAGCCATTTGTCAAGTCCCTTGACATACGGCACTTCCTCCATGACCTTCATGCCGATGGCGGAGCCGAGCAGCTGCGCCTCGGGCTTGTGCTCGCACTTGACCTCGACTATCCAAGTCGCCTTACGCTCCTCGTCAAGGAGCAGACCGAACTCGGGGACAAAGCCCGCTATTGAGCCCATGAGCTCTATCATGCCGGAGTTGCGGTTGCAGCGGGCGCCGAGCACGGAGTTTGCATACACGACCGCCGACGACTCCGCCCATGAGAGGATATCGCCCTTGTTGGGCTTGTTGCCGACCTGATCGAGGTAGCAGGTGCAGGTGTAGTCGTCATCATTGGTGATGCCCAGCTGCACGAGCTGCTTTTCGTAATCGTCCTGCACGGTGTACATGAATTTCTTGAAAACAAGATCCTCAATGAGGCTGCTGGGCACGTGCTTATCCAGTGGCTTGGGGTCGGCGGTGAATTTCTGGTCGGCGGTGAGACCGGCATCGATGATCTCCTGATACAGATCATACACCGGCTTCATAACCTTGAGGCCGAAGCTGATGACGGTGTGGCCGTACTTTGAGGTAATGGGCACCATCCGCTTTGCGCCGAAGGTCTCGCCGTACATGACGAGGGTCTTGACGACCTTTGCCATCGTTTCACCCTTTTCGCCGTTTAGCATAGCCTGCTGTTCGGGGGTAAGTAACATGGGCAATTCACATCCTTATATCAATAATTTTGTTACCGAATTAACAATTCTATTTTATAGCAAGTGGACGATAAAGTCAATCTATATATGAAAAAACGCACCGAGAGATCGGTGCGTTTTAAAATCATGTTGTCATTTTTACCTCGGGCATCATGTCGTCGGAGATCTTGCGCAGCATGAGTGAAAACATCGCCGTTTCCTCGGCGGAAAACTCCTCGCTTATGCGGTCGAGGACGGTTTTTACATAGCTGCGCATGATGTCGGTATACTCAAAATATTTCTCCGACAGCATCAGGTGATACTCACGCCTGTCGGTCTCGGAATTCTGCTTTTTGAGATAGCCCTTTTTGATGAGATTATTGACCTTGTAGGTCGCATTGGACTGCGAGATATTCAAAAACTCCGCAAACTGGCCTATCGTCGGCTCATGCAGGGCATGGATGACCTCAATGGAGAACGCCTCCATGGCGCTCAGCGAGCCCTCACGCTCCCGAACAAGCTCAAATATCCTGCGAAAAAACTCTAACTTAAACTTGTCATACACCTCGAGGAAATTCTCCTCCAACATACTCCTTCTCCCCCTTTGAGCAGTTTAGTCTATTTTATTCTAAATTCTCCGGTTTGTAAATAAGCGTTTTTGATCTAACGCAAAAAATCTCCGCAGTCTAAACTGCGGAGACATATTTGTTCACTTATGTTCACTTTTTGCGCTTGCCGAAGATATTTTTCTGCTCTACGGTCTCACCCATGGTTTGCGCATACTGACGCAGAGCGTCCTTCTGAGCCGAGGACAGGCCTCTGGGGACTGCGACCTTGACGGTGACGAACTGGTCGCCGCGGCCGCCGTTGCGCAGGAAGGGAACGCCCTTGCCTTTGAGTCTGAAGGTCGTGCCGGTCTGCGTGCCCTCGGGGATGTTGAGCTTGACCTTGCCGTCAAGCGTCGGCACCTCCACCTCGGCACCGAGAGCGGCCTGTGCAAACGAGACCTCCTGATCCAAGAGGATCGATGCACCGTCACGCTCGAAGCGTGCGTGCGGCTGCACCAAAACGGTGATGAGAAGATCGCCGGCAGGTCCGCCGTTTAAGCCGGCATTGCCCTGACCTCTGAGCGAGATGGTCTGGCCGTCGTCGATACCGGCAGGCACGCTGACCGTCACCTTATGCTGGCGACGCACGCTGCCCATGCCGCGGCAGGTCTTGCACGGGGAGTGGATTATCTTGCCTCTGCCCTTGCACTTGGGACACTGTTCGCTCGACTGCACCATGCCGAACGGGGTGCGCTTTGTGGACATGACCGTGCCGGTGCCCTTACAGTCGGGGCAGACCTCGGCGGTCGTTCCCTCGGCACAGCCCGTGCCCTTACAGTCGGGGCACTGCTCGATCTTGGAGACAAAGACCTCCTTCTTGACACCGAAGGCAGCCTCCTCAAACTTGATGTTGACAGTTGCACGCAGATTATCGCCCTTGCGGGGTGCGTTTGGGTTTCTGCCGCCACCGCCGCCAAAGCCGAAGCCGCCGCCGAAGATGTCGCTGAAGATATCTCCGAAGCCGCCGAAGCCCTCAAAGCCGCCGAACCCGCCGCCGCCGAAGCCTTGGCTGGGGTCAAAGGCCGCATGGCCGAACTGGTCGTACTTTGCCCGCTTATCGGGGTCGGAGAGCACCTCGTACGCCTCGTTTATCTCCTTGAAGCGAGCCTCGCATTCCTTGTCGCCGGGATGCAGGTCGGGGTGATTTTCCTTGGCAAGCTTTCTGTATGCTTTTTTCAGCTCGTCCTCCGATGCGCCCTTTTTGACGCCGAGAACCTCATAAAAATCTCTTTTTTCTGCCATAAATCTACCTCAAATGTGGGCGTACAATGAGTACGCCCACATCTTCTTACTTGCGATAATTACTTCTTGTCGTCATCGTCGACCACGGTGTAGTCTGCGTCGTAGTAGTCCTGACCGCCTGCGCCGTTTGCGCTGCCGCCCGCTGCTGCGTTGGGGTCAAAGCCCTGTGCGCCCTGAGCGGCCTGTGCAGCCTCGTAGAGCTTGCCGAACACATCGGTCAGCTCCTTGGTGGCCTGCTTGATGCTCTCAGTGTCCGTGCCGGTGAGTGCGGTCTTAAGAGCCTGAAGCTTGGTCTCGATCTCGCCCTTAACTTCGGCGGGGACCTTGTCTCCCATGTCCTCAAGGGTCTTTTCGGTCTGATAGACTATCTGATCGCCCTGGTTGCGGACATCGATCTCTTCCTTGCGCTTTGCGTCCTCGGCTGCGAACATCTCTGCGTCCTTGACTGCCTTGTCGATATCCTCCTTGGTCATGTTGGTCGAGGAGGTGATGGTGATGTGCTGCTCCTTGCCGGTGCCGAGATCCTTTGCGGAAACATTTACGATGCCGTTTGCGTCGATATCGAAGGTGACCTCGATCTGAGGCACGCCGCGGCGTGCCGGTGCGATGCCGTCAAGGTTGAAGCGGCCGAGGCTCTTGTTGTACTGAGCCATCTCACGCTCGCCCTGGAGAACATTGATCTCAACGGCGGTCTGATTGTCGGCTGCGGTGGAGAATATCTGGCTCTTCTTGGTCGGGATGGTGGTGTTGCGCTCGATGAGCTTGGTGCACACGCCGCCGAGAGTCTCGATACCGAGGGACAGCGGGGTTACATCCAGAAGCAGAACGCCCTTTACATCGCCTGCGAGAACGCCGCCCTGAATTGCAGCGCCGATTGCGACACATTCATCGGGGTTGATGCCC
>DQDL01000117.1:71554-71742 GCA_003533405.1 Clostridiales bacterium
CCTTGAAGCCGTCCTTGCCGGTGAGGGTCTTGACCATTTCCTGAACGGCGGGGATACGGGACGAGCCGCCGACCATGAGGACCTTGGAAATGTCGCTTGCGGACAGGCCGGAGTCGGCCAGAGCCTGCTTTACGGGGCCCATGGTCTTTTCAACAAGGTGATGAGTCAGCTCATTGAACTTTGCACGG
>DQDL01000039.1:0-4879 GCA_003533405.1 Clostridiales bacterium
TCACAAGACTTTTTTGACACGCTGTAAAATGAAGCCTGCGGTGCAGGCTTCATTTTCACATATTTGCTTTTAAGATATCTGCAATGTCAACAACGCTGTTCAGAACATAATCGGGCTTGCGCTCGGCTTTTTCGATGTCCTCAAGCGTGCTCTCACCGGACAGCACACATACGGACACGGCGCCCGCATTCTGCGCAACGGCAATGTCGGTATACAGTCTGTCACCGACGCAGCATATCTGCTCGTTGGGAACTCCGGTTTTTGCGGATATTATGTCAACCATGTTCCGGTTCGGTTTGCCGATATACTCCGGCTTTACGCCGCTTGCCGCCGTGAGCAGTGCGCATATGCTGCCGCAGTCGGGCAGAACTTCGTTTGCAGGCATCGGGCAGACCCAATCGGGGTTTGCGGCAATAAACGCTGCACCATGGCGCAAGTAGTGCACCGCCTTGTCAAGCTTTTCATAGGTAAGCTCAGTATCAAAGCCAACGCAGACAACCTTTACACCGTCCTCACCGAGCTTCACACCGTAGCTTTCAAGCTCGCCCATAAATGCCTTTGTACCGACGGGATAAACGGTGCAGCCGGGGAACTTGGTGTTAAGATACATGGCGGTCGCCATGCCGGAGGTGAAAACATTCTCCATCTCGCAGGGAAAGCCGAGCTTGCGCAGTCTGGTGACATAGTCTATGCCGGCTCTCGACGAGTTGTTGGTAAGGTAAATATACTGCCTGCCGCTTGCTTTTATGGTGTTGATATAATCAATTGCGCCGTCAAACACCTCATCGCCGAGGTAAAGGGTACCATCCATATCAAGCAGAAAAAGTTTGGTGTTTAAAAGCTTATCCATCACATATCTCCTATATTTCGAATGTGGCTATTATATAGCCTTTTTCCCCGAAAATCAACAGCGTATCTATGCAAGGGCAAAGTTGTGTGATATTATTTATTTATAAAATATTATGGAGAGCTGCTATGACTATTCCGTTTAACAACGATTGGCTGTTCACAAGCGACTATGATGCTGGCTTTGACAATGCCGATAGTATCAGGCTGCCGCACACCGTGCGTGAGATACCGTACAATTACATTGACTGCAAGGATCATCAGATGCTCTGCGGCTATAAAAAGAGCTTCTTTGTCCCCGAGGATTGGCAGGGTAAGCGCATGCTTTTGCGCTTTGATGGTGCTGCACACGATGCCACAGTCTACTGCAACAGCAAATTAGCTGCGCACCACGCCTGTGGCTATACCTCCTTTACCGCTGATTTAACGGAGTTTCTGAAATTTGGTCAGGAGAACACCGTTACTGTCAGACTTGACACAAGAGAGAACCTTAACATTCCGCCCTTCGGCTTTGTCATAGATTACCTTTGCTACGGTGGTCTGTACCGTGAAGTCGAGCTTGAGGTGCGAAACAGCACATATATAAAAAATGTCCGAATCGAGAACGACGGTCTGCGTGATATCTCGGTGAGCATCGACACATCAGGCAAACTAAAAGTCGGCAGGCTGGTGGCAGAAATCTTTGACGCAGACGGCAAGATCGCAGCATCGGCGATGGGGGCCAAGTTTAAGCTCACCGTGCCCGACGGCAAGCTTTGGTCGCCGGAAACTCCGTATCTTTACACTCTGCGTGCCAAAATCGTTGACGGCGACACGGTTCTTGATGAAAAGTCCTACCGTTTCGGTCTCAGGACAGCAAAGTTTGAAAACGACGGCTTTTACCTTAATGGCAAGAAAATGAAGCTCCGTGGGCTCAACAGGCATCAGAGCTTTGCTTACACGGGCTATGCGATGCCGAAGTCCATGCAAAGGCTTGATGCAGATATCCTCAAAAACGAGCTTGGGGTCAATGCCGTGCGCACCTCGCACTATCCGCAGTCACAGAATTTTATAGACAGGTGCGATGAGCTCGGCCTGCTCGTGTTTACCGAGATCCCCGGGTGGCAGCACATCGGCGATGATGCTTGGAAGGATCAAGCGGTGGAGAACACCCGTGAGATGGTCACGCAGTATATGCACCACCCGTCGATAATTCTTTGGGGTGTCAGGATAAATGAGTCGCAGGACGATGACGGGCTGTACAAAAGGACGAATGCCGTTGCTCACGAGCTTGACCGCTCCCGCCAGACAAGCGGCGTCAGATTTATCGAAAAAAGCAGCTTGCTTGAAGATGTTTACGCATTCAATGACTTTTCACACAGTGGCAATAACTCCGGTCTTAAGGCCAAAAATAGCGTCACCTCAAACAAGCGCCGCCCATATCTTGTCTCCGAGTGCAACGGACACATGTTCCCCACCAAGTCATTTGACGATGAGCGCCACCGCCTGAGTCATGCTCTGCGCCATGCCAAGGTACTTGACGCAATGTACGCAGCCGACGACATCTGCGGCATTTTCCCGTGGTGCATGTTTGACTACAACACTCACAAGGACTTCGGCAGCGGTGACGGTGTGTGCTACCACGGCGTTATGGACATGTTCAGAAACCCGAAGCTCGCAGCCGCAGTTTATGCCAGCCAGTCCGAGATAAATCCCTGCTGTGTCGTGTCCTCATCCATGGATATAGGCGAGCACCCCGCCGGTGATATCGGAAGTGTTTATGTATTTACCAATGCCGACAGCGTGCGGCTTTATAAAAACGGCTTGCTCGTAAAGGAATTTTACCCCGACAGCGAGACATATCCCGCACTGCCCCACCCGCCTGTTGTAATTGATGATTTCATCGGCGATCTGCTTGAAACACAGGAAAGCTTCGATGCCAAGACCGCCGAACAGCTAAAGGAGTGCCTGTGTGCGGTTGCAAAGTACGGCACAAGTGCTCTGCCGTCGAAGTATCTGCTGAAGCTCGGAAAGCTCATGCTGCTCACGGGTCTTAAGTTTGCTGACGGCGTAGAGCTCTACGGCAAATATGTCAGCAACTGGGGCGGCGAAGCAACCGAATGGCGCTTTGACGCAGTCAAAAACGGCGAAGTCGTAAAATCGGTGATAAAAAAGCCCGGGCAGAAGGCTCACCTCGAAGTCGAGGTAAGCAGCACTGCGCTTACCGAGGGCGACACCTACGATGTCGCCGCCGTCAGGATATACGCAAGAGATGAGTTTAGAAACCCTGCTGTGTATTATCAGGAGCCCGTCATTTTAAGCTGCACCGACGAGCTTGAGATAATCGGCCCGCATGTCATCTCCCTAAAGGGCGGCTGCGGCGGCACATATGTCAAAACGACAGGCTCAGTCGGTCACGCCGAGCTGCGGATAAATGATATAAAAATAGAGTTTAATATTAAATAACTCTTGACAAGAAAACGACCGTTTACTATAATGTAAACGGTCGTTTACCATATGGAGGTGTATTGATGATTGACACAAAGGAAAAAATCTTGATGACTGCGCTGCATCTGTTTGCCAGAGACGGCTACGAGGCCGTTTCGGTCAGCACCATTTCCGGCGAGCTGGGCATGACAAAGGGTGCGCTGTATAAGCATTACAAGAACAAACGGGATATCTTCGACAGCATCGTTGCGAGAATGTACGAGATAGACGCAGAGCGCTCAAAGCAATACCAAGTGCCCGAGGAGCAGGAGTGTAAGCAGCCCGTTTCGTGGGACAGAGTCAGGAAGTTTACCGTGGCGCAATTTATCTTCTGGACGCAGGATGATTTCGCCCGAAGCTTCCGCAAAATGCTTTGCTTGGAGCAGTACCGCAGTGAGGAAATGGCTCAGCTTTACCAAGGCTGCATCGTGACAGGACCTGTGGATTACATGGAAAGCATTTTTGCTCAAATGCTGTCCGACGGGATAATGAAAACAGCCGACCCGAAGCTTCTTGCACTTGAGTACTATGCACCGATGTTTCTGCTCCTAAGCAGCGCAGATCATTTAGAAAAGGAGCAAAGCCTTGCCTTGCTCGAAAAGCACATCGATCGATTTATTAGTGAACACATGAGAGGATAAGAAAATGAAATATATCAAAAGTGAAAAGTACAATACACCCGAGCTTATGAAAATGATAATGGGGCCAAACCCCATTAAACTCGAAGAGGAGCTTTTGCAGGAGCATAAAATACCCGAAAATGCCGTTGTCTGCGACCTCGGCAGCGGTCAGGGACTGACAAGCGTGTTTCTTGCAAAGGAATACGGCTTTACCGTCTACGCTGCCGATCTATGGAGCGACCCTGCCGAGAACAGAAAGTTCTTTGACAGCATGGGCGTGTCCCCCGATAAGCTCATCCCCGTCAAGGCCGATGCGACCGATCTGCCGTTTGAAAAGGATTTCTTCGATGCCATTGTCAGCACCGATTCATACAACTACTTCGGCAGGGACGAAAGCTTCCTCGACAAAAAGCTCCTTCCCTTCGTGAAAAGCAGCGGCTATATCTATATCGCCATCCCCGGCATGAAAAAGGACTGCCACGATAAGCTGCCGCCCGAGCTTTTGCTGTCATGGACACCCAAGCAGCTTGAATACATGCACGATGTCAAGTATTGGACCGACATGGTCTCAAAATGCGCCGGAGCAGAGGTTATAAGCGTCAATGAGATGGAAAGCAACGACGAGGTGTGGGCAGACTGGCTCAAGCAGGACAACGAATACGCAGTCGGTGACCGCAAATCGATGGAAGCCGGCGGCGGCAAGTACCTTAACTTTATCTCTATAGTTTTAAGAAAGAAGTAAATATAGCAAAAACCTGTTGGCAACTGCCAACAGGTTTTTATTATGGAGAGCATTCTGGATTCACAGATTTTCACTATTCACTATAACTTTTTACTTCCCAAAAATCGAGATTTTTTAGTGAAAAGTGAATAATTATAAGAGAAAAAGTAAAAATCGACAAGCACCTAACGGTACTTGTCGATTTTTGGAGCTGGTGGGGTGACTC
>DQDL01000039.1:5128-11830 GCA_003533405.1 Clostridiales bacterium
CTCTACCGACTGAGCTACACCAGCAAACCACAGCCATGATATTCTAGCATAATGTTCAAGCAAAGTCAATCGAAATTATAATTACAATATGTATTATTTGCTGTAACTTTATTGCAAACTGCAAACAACTCAAGAATAACAAGCATTGATTTTCAAGGCATTTTTGATTTCAAATAGTTGCAAGTCGGTTACCATAACAGAGCGCAAAAATTATTATTCATATAGTTATCAACATTTTCAACAGGTTTTTCAACACGCAACATTGCCTGCTGTATCAGCGAATTTTGCAGCTTTTCGATTTTTCAGCAAAACCTGAAACGAAGATAAATAACAAAACAGAAACAAAAAATTGTTTACATAACTCCGCATTGCTTGAGCGAGTAGTATACTCCGTCTCCGACAATGATATGGTCAATGAGCTTGACGCCGACAACATTGAGCATATTTTGCACGGTAACGGTGCAATCCTCGTCCTCACGGGAGGGCTCGGGCATGCCGTTGGGGTGATTGTGCGCAATTATTACGCCGGATGCTTTGTATTTCATCGCAAGCTCTATAAGGGTGCGAACGCCGACCTCTGTCGCATTCACAACACCCTTGCTAATTTGCTTGCAGGTGATGACCCTGTTAGCGTTATCGAGCAGCAGCGCATAGCAGACCTCGTCTTGAAAATACATGAACTTGGCTATAAAGTACCGTCCGAGCTGCTCGGCAGACTCAACACTCTTTCTCGGGGCTGTGACCTCCTCCATGTAACGGCGGCTTATCGCAGGTATGAGCTTTAACAAAACCGCTGCGTTCTCACCTATGCCGTCTATCTCAGAAAGCGCCTTTTGGTCTGCCTCAAGCACGGCTGCAAGCGAGCCAAAATGGTTCAAAAGCTTGTGCGCAAGCTCGTTTGTATCCTTGCGGGGTAAAGCGTAAAACAGCAGCATCTCCAATGCGTTGTGATCATTAAAGCCATCCAAGCCGACCTCCAGAAAGCGGCTTTTCATCCTCTGTCGGTGACCGTCATGAACTCCCATCGTGCACCTCTCAAAGCTCCATATTTGCGTATGCGTTAAGATCACTTCCGGCAGTGTTGCCCGCAAGGAACTCATAGTAGCCTTGGCAGCCGATCATTGCCGCATTGTCGCCGCACAGTCTAAGCGGCGGGACGAACAGCTCACAGCCGGCCTTCTCGGCAGCAGCCTTGAAATCCGCCCTTATCCTCGAATTTGCCGCAACGCCGCCTGCAACGGCAATTTTCTTATAGCCGAGCTCCTTTGCGGCCATCATTGTACGAGGAACGAGACTATCGCTGACGGCAGCGGTGAACGACGCCGCCAGCGATGGCTTGTCTATCTCTTCGCCCTTTTGCTCGGCGTTGTGAACGATATTTATAACGGCGGTCTTGAGCCCGGAAAAGCTCATGTCGTAGGGGCTTCCCTCGATATGCGTTCTCGGCAGGTGATATTTTTTATCATCGCCGCCTTGGGAGAGCAGGTCGATGGGCTTGCCACCCGGGTAAGGCAATCCGAGCACTCGTGCGGTTTTGTCAAAGCACTCCCCTGCCGCATCGTCACGGGTAGCGCCGATGACCTTAAGATCTGTGTAGCTGCGAACATCAATTATGAGTGTATTGCCGCCCGATATCGCAAGGCAGAGAAACGGCGGCTCAAGCTCGGGATAGGCTATGTAGTTTGCGGCAACATGGCCTTTTATGTGGTGCACAGGTATAAGCGGCACATTTAGGCTAAGCGCAACGGCTTTAGCAAAGTTTAGTCCCACAAGTACCGTTCCGATAAGACCGGGCGCATAGGTCACCGCAACGGCGTCTATCTCGCTTTTTTCAATGCCCGCTACCTGTATTGCCCTCTCCGAGAGCATCGATATGACCTCAACATGGCTTCTCGATGCGATCTCCGGCACAACGCCGCCGTACACAGCGTGCAGATCCGCCTGAGAGAATATCTGGTCGGTCAAGACCTTTCTGCCGTCCTCAACTACCGCAACGGCCGTTTCGTCGCACGACGATTCAAACGCTAATATCTTCACTGTCTTATCCTCACTTAAGAAATCTTGTCATCAGTATGGCATCCTCGGTCGGCTTGGCATAGTAATTTTTTCTCAGGCCGACTTCGGAAAAGCCGTTTTTTCTGTAAAGCTCAATTGCCGGAACATTACTCTTTCTGACCTCAAGTGTTACAAAGCTGAGTTCTTTTTTATTTGCCTTTTCAACAAGGGCACTAATAAGGCTGTCTGCGATGCCGAGCCTTCTATGTTCGGGCGAGACGGCAACATTGGATATATACCCTTCATCGAGAACATACATCATGCCGACATAACCGAGTACCCGCCCGTCATCGTCAAGGGCGGCGATAAACATGTGCATATCATCCGGAAGCTGTGAAATGAGCGCCTGCCTCGACCACGGCAGAGAAAAGCAGAGCTTTTCGAGCTCCTCTATCTCGTCAATGTGCTCCAGCGTCACATCGGCAATTTCAAAATGCATCGGGTGCCTCCTGCTCAAGCTCGTCAATTACCGCAAGCACCTCATCCAAAAGGCGCTCAAGCGTCTTTTTCCAGCCAAGTGCCAGTACAGGTGGCTTAATATCGTCCTCCGCTAAGCACATTACACGCTCGTCAAGGTCCTGATATCGCCTTGAAAGCTCATCGGCCTGCGCAAGCGTCATGCAAAGGGCTATATCATACGAGGAAAGAAGCTCCCTTGTTATCTCAGCCGGTCTGCGCTGTGGTAAACATATATCTAGGCTCTCGCAGGCTTTGACGAACTTGGGTGCAAGCTCGCCTGCGGTCAGACCTGCCGAGTACGCCGTCACAGCGGCGCTATGACCATGCTTATTTGCATTGAACACCGCTTCGGCTGCCATCGACAGTGCATTATCGTCGCAGACAAAGAGTATACTGTCGACATCGATGCCGTTAAAGCCGCATAGCTCAGACTGTCTGTCGTCCCAATGCTCAAGGCTTCTGTCTCCCGCCATGCTCTCGATATGGTGCGTCAGCTCATGGTGCAGAGTGCTTTTGAGCCTGCGTCTGAACAATTCGTCGTCCATATCGCCGTAAAGCTCGACGAACGATCCGTAGTACAGCTCAATGTACCTGCCCATGCCGTTGCGGAAATATGTGCCGAGGGTATATCTGCCGTCCTCGGCAGTGACTGCCTCCTCGACAAAGTTAACGCCGCCGTTTAAGTTTTCAAAAATGCCCTCGGGCAATTCGTCTGCCAGCTCGTCTAGCACGAGCCCTGCTTCTTCATAGCTCAACATCAGTGTGCCTCCGCCCAACTATGTCCCTTTTTTGCGTCAACTATGAGCGGCACGGATAGCTTTGCAACTCCGCTCATTTCCTCGGAAAGAATTTTGATTACCGTATCCGCCTCGTCCTCGGGGCACTCGCATATTAGCTCGTCGTGCACCTGAAGGATAAGCTTTGACTTAAGTCCCTCGGCCTTGAGGCGATCATAAACATTCACCATCGCAAGCTTGATGATATCCGCCGCCGTGCCCTGGATGGGCATATTGAGCGCCACTCTCTCGCCGAACGAGCGCATGTTGAAATTGGATGACTTGAGCTCCGGCAAGGCTCTGCGGCGATTGTACAGGGTCTTAACATAGCCATCGGCCTTTGCCTGCTCGACTATATGTTTCATATAATCGTGCACACCGCTGTATTTATCAAGGTATGCGTCCATATACGCTTTTGCCTCGTTCGGAAAAACTCCGATATCCTGTGCAAGCGACCAAGCGGAGATACCGTAGACAATGCCAAAATTAACGGCCTTTGCCCTGCTGCGCTGCAGGCTCGTGACCTCGGAAAGCGGAGTGTCAAACACCTGCGATGCTGTCACGGCGTGGATATCCTCGCCGCTTGCAAACGCCTCCTGCATATGCTTGTCGTTTGAGATATGTGCAAGCAGGCGCAGTTCTATCTGGCTGTAGTCGGCATCAACGAGCACCTTGCCCTTTGATGCGATGAACATCTTTCTTATCTGACCGCCGAGTTCCTTGCGTACGGGGATATTCTGCAAATTCGGCTCGGTGCTTGAAAGTCTGCCCGTCGCCGTAACGGTCATCTGGAAGTTAGTTCTTATTCTGCCGTCCGGCTCAATTAGCTTAAGTAAGCCGTCGGCGTAGGTGGATTTTAGCTTTGTAAGCATCCTGTAGTCCAAAATACGCTCGATTATCGGGTGCTTGCCCCGAAGCTTTTCCAGAACATCGGCGTTTGTGCTCCAGCCGGTCTTGGTTTTTTTGCCTGATGGCAGCATCAGGCGGTCAAACAGCACTTCACCGAGCTGCTTTGGCGAATTTATGTTGAACTCACCGCCTGCAAGCTTCCATATCTCGTCTCGGAGCTTCTCAATGCCGTCGTTGAGGCTTGCGCCGAACTCACTCAATGCCGCTCTGTCGACCATGAAGCCCACCGACTGCATATCGGCGAGCACCCGGCACAGCGGAAGCTCGATATCGTAATAAAGCTTCTCCATGTCAAGCTGCTTAAGCTTCTCCTCGGTCACGAGCTTGAGCCTGTATATTGCCTCCGTGCCGTGAAGTTCGGTGTCGAGATAGCGCATGCTGACCCGCTCCAAGGGGTAGTCGTTCTCGGTGGATTCAAGAAGATACGCCGCAAGCGCAGTGTCGTACACAAAGCCGTCCAAGGGTAAGTTTTCGGCAATGAGTTTAGACATCAGGTCTTTTACATTGTGGGATGCTTTTTTTATCTCGTCAGAGAAAACGAGTTTTAACAGGCGATTGTAATCGTCGTCCAAGCTGTCCCAATGTGCCGTAAAAACGCTTTTGCCGTCACAGAGTTCGATACTGTCAAAATCGTCGCTCATTTGAACCGCAACAAGCTCTGAAGCCTTGAGCGCCGCCGATATTGTCTCAAAATCGGCATCGTCAATTACGGGGTAATGCTCGATGGCTGTGTTATCAGTCTCCGCTTCCGTCTCGGCAACACCCCATTTTTCGATGAATTTGTTAAAACCGAGCTTTTTAAACAGGCTGTAGAGCTCGGGCTTATAGTTTTTATTCCAAAGCGCATCCCCGGGCTTGAAGCTTATGGGCGCTACGGTGCAGATGGTCGCAAGCTCATATGACAACTCGGCACTTTCCTTGCCGTCTCTGAGCTTTTTGCGCACGCCCTCTTTTATTTCAAGCTCATCAAGGTTTGCGTAGATATAATCAACGCTCGTGTAGCGCTGAATCAGATCCATTGCGGTTTTCTCACCGACGCCAGCGACACCCGGGATGTTATCGGACGAATCGCCCATAAGGGCCTTGAGATCAACGATGTGTATTGGGTCAAATCCGTACTCCTCCCGAAACAGCTCGGGAGTGTACTCCTTCGTCTCAGTTTGGCCCATGCGGGTCTTCACATGGCACACATGTGTAGTCTCACTTATAAGTTGGAAGCTGTCCTTATCGCCGGTGACGATGCGGCAGTCCCAGCCGGTTTTTTCACAAATCTTGCCCACAGTGCCGAGAAGGTCGTCCGCTTCATAGCCCTCAAGCTCAAGGCGCAGGATGCCCATATCGTCAAGCACCTGCTTTAAAACCGGCATCTGCACCGCAAGCTCCTCCGGCATACCCTTGCGCTGCGCTTTGTAGCCGTCATAGCGCAGATGGCGGAATGTCGGCGCTTTAAGGTCAAAGGCCACACAGACGGCCTCGGGCTTTTCGCTGTCAAACAGCTTCTGCAAGATCGCCAAGAAGCCGTAAATGCCGTTTGTGGGCGTGCCGTCGGGCGCATTTAGCTGGCGTATGCCGTAAAAGGCTCTGTTTACTATGCTGTTTCCGTCTAATATCAGTAGTTTCATTATCATTCCTCGCCGCGAAGTCTGATTATTCTGTCTCTAAGCTCTGCCGCAAGCTCAAATTCGAGCATCTTTGCAGCGGCCTTCATCTGCTTTTCAAGCTCGGCTATGAGTGCCTTGCGCTCGCCCCTCGTCATCTTTACGCCGTCTTTCCTGTGTGCGGTGCTCGACGCATCGGACGATATCTCTATCATATCACGGACGCTCTTGATTATCGTTTTCGGAACTATGCCGTGCTCTGCGTTATACTTTGCCTGCTTTGCACGGCGGCGCTCGGTCTCATCGATGGCAAGGCGCATGGAGCGTGTCACGGTATCGGCATACATGATGACCAAGCCGTCGGCGTTTCTCGCCGCTCTGCCGATGGTCTGGATAAGACTCGTTTCGCTTCGCAGGAAGCCCTCCTTATCGGCATCGAGGATCGCAACAAGGCTCACCTCGGGAAGGTCGAGGCCTTCACGCAGAAGATTTATGCCGATGAGAACATCAAACTCGCCGAGACGCAGGCTGCGGATTATCTCCATACGCTCGATAGCGTCGATATCGTGGTGCATGTACCGGCACTTTATGCCGACATTACCGAGATACTCGGTCAGATCCTCTGCCATTTTCTTTGTAAGCGTCGTTACGAGCACTCGCTGCTGCTTTTCGATGCGCTGGTTTATCTCTCCGATGAGGTCGTCTATCTGCCCCTCGATGGGGCGCACGGAGATCTCAGGGTCTAATAGTCCCGTGGGTCTAATAATCTGCTCTGCGACCTGACCCGCCCTTTCACGCTCGTAATCGCCGGGTGTTGCGGAGACATACACCGCTTGGTGTATACGCTCCTGGAACTCCTCAAACTTGAGCGGACGGTTGTCGAACGCCGAGGGCAGGCGGAAGCC
>DQDL01000126.1 GCA_003533405.1 Clostridiales bacterium
CATCATCTGCTGGTTGGCCATCTTGTAGTGGCGGGACTTGTTGCCCCAGTAACCCTTAGCCAGGCCAAGGATCTTATTTCTATGTTTGCGGGTCATCATTGCGCCCTTAACTCTTGCCATTTGTCAATTCCTCCTATTAGTACAAGTAAACCTTACTTATTTGTAAGGGATCATCTTTTTGATAGTTGCTTCGTTGGTCACATCGGCGATGGTGCCGGAGCGCAAACGACGGCAACGCTTGGTGTCCTTCTTAGTGAGGATATGGCTCTTGTATGCGTGAGCGCGCTTTACCTTACCGGTCTTGGTGAGATTAAATCTCTTCTTAGCACCGCTATGGGTCTTCATTTTGGGCATGATTATTTCTCCTTCCGTATGCTGCTATTCAGGTGAACCTGTAATAACCAAAAATTATTCTTCCGCAGAAGCGGCCTCAGCCTTCTTCTTTGCGGCTTCCTTCTGTGCCTTCTTGACTGCCTGTGCAGACTTCGGGGACAGGAACATGGACATATTGCGCCCTTCGAGCTTGGGCTGCTTATCGAGGTTTGCAAGCTCGGAGCATTTGTCGGCAAAATCGCGCAGGATCTGCTCACCGAGGTTGGTGTGAGCCATCTCTCTGCCTCTGAAGCGGATAGAAACCTTGACACGGTCACCGTCTGCGAGGAATTTAAGAGCAGCCTTGAGCTTGGTCTGAAGGTCGTTCTCGCCGATGCTCGGGGACATGCGGATCTCCTTGACTTCCATGACACGCTGGTTCTTCTTGGCTTCCTTTTCACGCTTTGCCTGTTCAAAGCGGTACTTGCCGTAGTCCATGATCTTGCAGACAGGGGGCTTTGCCATGGGGGATATCTTGACCAAGTCAAGCTCCTTCCCCTCTGCGATCTTCAGGGCTTCCTCGGCAGACATTATGCCAAGCTGTTCGCCGTCGTCACCTATAACTCTAAGTTCCTTGTCGATGATCTCCTCATTGATTTCATGGTTTACGCTTGCGATCTTAAAACACCTCCAAAATTGCAAAAACGGATGCCTTACAGCATCCGCACCCACAAAAACACCGCCGCACACGCAGCGTTGTTATTGACCGAAGCTCGCCTTTTGCGGCCCGGTGAGGACGGGGATGCCGTACCTACTTCATTTTCAGCTCTACTAATATATCAGTCCCATGCTCCGATGTCAAGTGATTTTTCCTTGTTTTCCATGATATTTTTCTCATTTAGCGGGAAAAATACCATCGGAGTGATGATTTTGGAATTTTTTCTCGTTTACATCATCGGTGCAGGTCTTTACGGTCTGCTCGAAATCATATGGCGCGGCTGGACGCACTGGACTATGCTCCTGTGCGGCGGGGCGTGCTTCACGCTCATGTACATCATAAGCGGAAGCTCCCTTCCCATGCTTGTAAAGTCCATTTTGAGTGCGCTCGCCATAAGCACGGTGGAGTTCAGCGCAGGATGTTTGGTTAACATAACTCTTGGCTGGCATGTCTGGGACTACTCCGACCGTGCCTATAACATTTTGGGGCAGGTGTGCCCCCTGTTTAGTCTTTTGTGGTTCGTTCTGTCCGTGCCCGGGCTGTACCTGTGCAGCGGACTGCGAAAGCTGCTGACTTAGGCCTCCTGCGCCTCGGCGAGCTTCACGATGCGGCTCGTGCCGAGTCTCGTTGCTCCGAGCGAGATGAAGTCCTCTGCGTCCTCGATCGAGGAGATACCGCCGGCTGCCTTGACCTGCACATTCTCGGGGCTGTACTTGCGCAGCAGCGCAACATCGCCGCGGGTGGCGCCGCCTTTTGAAAAGCCGGTGGAGGTCTTTATGAAGTCCGCCCCGCCCTCGGCAACGATGGAGCACATACGGATCTTCTCCTCCTCGGTGAGCAGGCAGCACTCGATTATGACCTTGAGCACCTTACCTACGCACGCCTGACGCACGGCCTTGATATCGGCGAGGACATCGTCCCAGCAGCCGTCCTTGACCATGGAGAGGTTTATGACCATATCTATCTCGTCAGCGCCGTTTTTTACTGCGTCGGCAGTCTCGAAAGCCTTGGCGGCGGTGGTCATGTAGCCGTTGGGGAAGCCGATAACGGTGCAGATCCTGAGCTTATCGCCGACATAGCGCTTTGCTCCCGCAACATGGCAGGGCGGAATGCATACGCTGGCGCACTCATGCTTTATCGCCTGATCGCACAGGGTCTTTATCTCCTTCGAGGTGCAGTCGACCCTCAGCAGCGTGTGGTCACACATCTTCAAAATTGCTTTAATATCCATGGTATCGTCCTTTCATCTACTTGTATTTAATGTGATTATATTCTATCCGTCCGTCATATTCAAGCTCCCGACCCTAATATAATTTAGCAAAATATCATTTTAATTAAGGTCAGGTTCAAACAATGGATGAAAACATAAGCAGAAACACTGCCCGCCTTTGCGGCGTTATCGCTGCCGCTCCCGTCTTTTCGCACTCCGGCAGAGGCGAATGCTTCTACACCTTCCCGCTCGAGGTCGCAAGGCTCTCCGGCGCAACAGACAAAATAAACATCATCGTGCGTGATGAGCTGATGGAGAGCATCGAGCTGCGTGAGGCGGAGAAAATCTGCGTCGTCGGCGAGCTGCGCTCGTTCAACAACAAAAGCGGCGAGGGTGCAAAGCTCGTCATCACCGTGTTTGCAAAGGAGCTGTATCTTTGCGACGATGACGACCTCAACGAGGTGCATCTTATCGGTACGCTGTGCAAAAAGCCGAACCTGCGCATGACTCCGATGGGCAGGGATATCTGCGACCTCATGCTCGCCGTGAACCGCCGCTACGGCAGGAGCGATTATCTGCCCTGCATCACATGGGGGCTCAAGGCCCGTGAGGCCGCCGAGTGGGACACCGGCACCATGGTCACGCTTGAAGGCAGAATACAAAGCCGCAACTATATAAAGATAGTCGGCGGAGACCCCGTCGAGAAAACCGCCTTCGAGGTCTCGGTGACGGATATAGCCGAGTTTACATAACTCTTAGTCTCTGCCATCGGCAGAGACTCATTTTTTCTTTGGAACGACCTCTATCCAATACCCGTCGGGGTCGGTGACAAAATATATGCCCATGCCCGGGTTTTCAAAGCAGATGCAGCCCATTTTCTCATGCAGGGCGTGTGCCTTTTCCATGTCGTCGGCGACAAAGGCAAGGTGAAACTCCTGCTCACCGAGATCATACGGCTCGGTACGATCGGTCATATATGTAAGCTCAAGCCGGAAATCGGTCACACCGTCGCCTAAAAAAACGAGCTTGAAGCTTCCGTCGGAAGCGAGCTTTTCACGGACAGGCTTTAGCCCGAACGCCTCTTCGTAAAACCTGAGGCTGCGCTCAAGGTCAAGGACATTGAAATTAAAATGGTTAAAGGAAAACATTCCGCACCTCCATGAGTTTTATACATTTATTATAATTGCACAAAGCCCGAATGTCAAAAAGTTATTGGAATTACGGGCGATTGCGTTTATAATGGGTTTATCAAATGTTTTGGAGCAAAAGATGGATAAGTCACTAAAGGATAAATACCTGCCGCAGGACGATGTTTTCCTGTTTAACACGGGTGATGCCCGCAAGGCTTGGCTGCTGCTGGGCTGCCGATATCTGCCGGAGATAAAGATGCACCGCTTCGTGGTATGGGCGCCGAATGCCGAGACGGTAAGCCTTGTCGGCGACTTCAACGGTTGGGACACAAATGCAACGCCCATGGAAAAGTGCGGCACAATGTGGGTCTGCTTTGTCGGGGGGCTTAATAACGGCGATCTGTACAAATACTGCGTCACCCAAAAGGGCGGCAAGAAAGTGTTCAAGTCAGACCCCTTTGCCCGCTGGTCGCAGACGGGGCTCGACACGGCATCGAGGGTGTGGACAGGCAGTTTCAAATGGTCTGACGGCAAGTACATGGACATGCGCTCACGGCGTGATGCGTTCACGCAGCCGATGTCGATATACGAGCTGCACCTCGGCTCGTGGAAAACCGAGCCCGACGGCAGCGTGAACTATGTTAAAGTTGCACACAAGCTTGCTGATTACTGCACCGACATGGGCTACACACACATTGAGCTGCTGCCCTTGACGGAATACCCCTTCCCCGGCTCGTGGGGCTATCAGGTCACGGGCTACTACGCTCCGACCTCACGCTACGGCACACCCGACGAGTTTGCCGAATTTGTCGATATCCTGCACAATGCCGGCATCGGTGTTATCATGGACTGGGTGCCGGCGCACTTCCCCCGGGACGAGCACGGGCTTGCGCTGTTTGACGGCACGAGGCTGTTTGAATGCAAGGAAAAGCGTATGGCAGACCACCCCGAGTGGGGCACGCTCATTTTTGACTATGCCATGCCGGAGGTTCAGTCGTTTCTCATCTCCTCGGCATGCTGCTTTTTTGAAAACTACCATATTGACGGCATCCGTGTCGACGCCGTGAGCTCGATGCTGTACCTCAACTACGGCAGAAAGGACGGCGAGTACACGCCGAACGCCGAGGGCGGCAATATTAACCTTGCCGCTGTGGAGTTTCTGCGCAAGCTCAACACCGCCGTTTTGTCCGAGTATCCGGGGGCGATCACCGTTGCCGAGGAGTCGACGGCCTACCCCATGGTCACCATGCCGCCATCGCTCGGCGGGCTGGGCTTCAGCTTCAAGTGGGACATGGGCTATATGCACGATACGCTCGATTACTTTTCGACCGACCCGCTGTTTCGCTCCGGCAAGCATGATAAGCTGACATTTTCCATGATGTACGCTTTTTCGGAGAATTTTATCCTCGCCTACTCGCATGACGAGGTCGTACACGGCAAAAAATCGATGCTGGATAAAATGTTCGGCTCATATGAGCAGAAGTTTGCGACCCTGCGCAGCCTTTACGGCTATCAGTTTGCGCACCCGGGCAAGAAGCTTTGCTTCATGGGCTCTGAATTCGGGCAGTTCATCGAATGGAACTATGAGCAAAGCCTTGACTGGCTGCTGCTCGACTACCCCATGCACGAAAAGCTTCAGGAGTATTACAGGTCGCTGAACAAACTTTACACCTCCTACCCTGCCCTTTACGACTGCGACAAGTCGTGGGACGGCTTTAAGTGGCTGAATGTCAACGACAAAGACCGCAGCTCCATTGCATTTCTGCGCTCGGCAAGGCCGGAGAATGACAGCTATCTTATCTGTGCCTGCAACTTTATCCCCAACGAGCACCGTGGATTTGTGATCGGGCTTCCCGAAAGCGGCGTTTTGCGTGAGGTGCTCTCAAGCGACGATGTGCGCTTCGGGGGGAGCGGTTTACATAACGAAAAGCCTATCAAGAGTCGCAGTAAGCCGTTTTGTGACCTGCCATACAGCGCACAGATAGACCTGCCGCCGCTGAGCACTGTATACTTTGAGTATATTCCCGAAAGGATGAGTGATGAAAATGAAGAAGGAGTTTAAGGCATTATTAGACGAAAAAGGGCGCAAGAGCTTACCCAATGTTCTGCTTGCAGCCGCAGAATGTGCGCCGTTATCGAAAACCGGCGGACTTGCCGATGTTGTCGGCACGCTGCCGAAGTCTCTAAGTGAGCTCGGGATCGACGCAAGGATAATAACTCCGTATCACCGCTGCATTAAGGATAAATACGCAGACAGGGTCGAGCATATGTTCGATTTTTATGTAAACCTCGGCTGGCGCACGCAGTATTGCGGTATAGAGCGGTTGGAGCTTGACGGCGTGTGCGTTTATTTGGTCGATAATGAGTTTTATTTCGGCGATAAAATTTATAAGGGCGGCTACGATGAGGGCGAGCAGTATGCCTTCTTCACCCGTGCCGTTCTGGATGCGATACCGAACCTCGGCTTCATGCCCGATATCGTTCACTGTAACGACTGGCATACTGCCATGCTGCCCATGCTGGCAAAGACGCAGTACGGCGATGTATACTCAAAGACCCGCTGGCTGCTGACGATACATAACATTGCATTTCAAGGCAAATTCGGCTTTGACTATGTTCAGGATCTGCTCGGCGTCGAGGATAAATACTATACGCCCGAGTTCATGGAGCTCAACGGCTGCGCAAGCTTCTTAAAGGCCGGCTGCGTGTTTGCAGACAGAATAAACACCGTGAGCCCCACCTATGCCGAGGAGATAAAGACCGCCTACTTCGGCGAGGGTCTTGAGGGCATTCTGAGCGCCAGGTCAAACGAGCTTTCGGGTATTATAAACGGCATCGATGTAAAGACATTTAACCCCTTTACCGACCCTGCCATTGCGGCGAATTACCACAAGGGCAGATTAAGTGGCAAGAAGTTATGTAAACATACGCTTCAGGAGCTCACAGGTCTTGAGCAGCGTGAGGATGTGCCTGTCTTTGCGATGGTCACTCGCATGACCGAGCAAAAGGGCTTTGAGCTTGTCGAGTGCATGATAGATGAGCTGATGCAGTATAATGACATGCAATTTATTGTACTCGGGACAGGTGATAAATGCTATGAGGATTTCATGCGCTCGGCCGAGAGCCGTTGGAAGGGTAGGCTTTGCGCCTATATTGGATATAACGAAGAGTTATCGCACAAGGTATATGCCGGTGCGGATTTTCTGCTCATGCCATCCCGCTTCGAGCCCTGCGGTCTGTCGCAGATGATCGCCATGCGATACGGCACGCTGCCCATCGTGCGTGAAACCGGTGGGCTTAAGGACTCGGTGCAGCCGTACAATAGATTTACCGGCGAGGGCACAGGCTTTTCCTTTGCGGACTTTAATGCGCATGAGATGAAGGACGCAATGCTGCTCGCAATGGATTGCTATCACAGACCCGACACGATGAAAGCACTTATCCGCCATGCCATGGAAGCCGATTTCAGCTTCACGAAGTCTGCCTGCGAGTATGCGAGGCTCTATCTATGGATGCTGTGACACGCATCGCAAAGACCTGCGGTGGCTATGACGAGCTTTGGTCGCACGACGGAAGGCTGAGCATCGCCTATCACGATGAGCGCAGCTATCAGCTGAGCTTCGACGGCCAAAATTGGTCTGTACTCGATGCTGCCGACAAGAACACCTGCACATATCTCATATGCTCAGCAGCAATAAATTACGCAGTCGAGCGGTGCAGAAACAGTGGACTTTCGCTCGATTTTGTGCACGAATTTCTTCCAAAGGAGTGCAAAACGCTCATTCCGGCCGAGCTACTTCGTGTTTTGCTCGACGACTGCGGCTTGGGCATTTACGATGCCTGCGCCATTGTTGTACGCTGCTTTGGAAGCGACAGCGCTGCGCCGGAAATCCCTTGGCTGCACAGTATTCAGCCGAGGACGGCGAACTTGCAGGCAGTGCTTAATAATGCGCTAAAAAGCTTCGGATTTGCGGTGCACGATGCATATGATGAAGCTTACCGCTCCCCTCTCGGCGCAGTCGAGGACGGCAGTGAAGTTAAGCTCTGTATCCACTGCTTCGGCGGGGTCAAGAGTGCAGCACTTTGCGTCTACGCCGACGGATACAGCGCAGAATACGACATGCAGCATGACGGCGATTGCTTTTCCTGCGGCTTTGTGCCGGAGAAACCGGCGGCACTATGGTATCGCTTTAAGCTCTGCACCGAGAACGGTGAGCGCCGGCTTTGTGTGGGAAATGACGGACATTTTTCCGTTTTGAGCGACGCTGCAAATGACGGCTTTCGGCTCACGGTCTATAAGCGTGGATTCACTACGCCTGAGTGGTTTGCCGGACGCATCATGTATCAGATATTCCCCGACCGCTTCGGCTTTGAGGATGCAAGTGAGGGTATCGAATACCACAAAGCGCTCGGGCAGACGCCGGAGCTGCACGGGAGTATCAACGAGCCCGTGCGATGGCTGCCACGCAGCTTTGAAAAAGACTACGCCCCCGATGATTTTTACGGCGGCAGCCTGCGTGGGATAACAAAAAAGCTCCCTTATCTAAAGGAGCTCGGTGTAGGCGTAATTTATCTAAATCCCATTTTCGAGGCTCGCAGCAACCACCGCTACGACACCTCCGATTACGGCAAGATCGACCCGATATTGGGTAATGAGCAGGATTATGTCAACCTATGTGCAAAGGCCGCACGACTCGGCATCTGCATTATAAACGACGGTGTTTTCTCGCACACGGGTGCAGACAGCATCTATTTTAACCGTTACGGCAGCTACCCGACGCTCGGCGCTTATCAGAGCACACAGTCGCAATTCTACCCATGGTACGATTTTCGGCATTTCCCCGATGATTACCGCTGCTGGTGGAACTTTAGAGACCTGCCCGAGGTAAACGAGCAAAATGAATCATGGCAGGACTATATAATCGGCAGTGATGACAGCATCGTGCGCCGCTGGCTGAGGCTCGGTGCGTCCGGCTGGCGGATAGATGTTGCAGACGAGCTGCCGGACGAAGTGCTGAGCCTTATCCGTGATGCAGCCAAGGCCGAAAAGCCCGACAGCGTCATAATCGGCGAGGTCTGGGAGGATGCCGTCATAAAAAACAGCTACGGCAAAATGCGAAACTATGCTCTCGGCTATTCGCTCGATTCGGTGATGAACTACCCCTTCCGCTCGGCGGTCATAGATTTTGCACTTGGTAAGAAAACCGCATTTGAGCTGCGGGACTTCCTGCTCGGGCAGCAGCACAACTACCCGCAGCCCATGTACCGCTGCCTTATGAATTTGCTCGGCTCGCACGATGTTGAGCGACTGCACACAGCGCTTGCGTTTGACTACGATGTCAAAGCGCTTGACCGCCGGCAGCAGGCGGAGCTTACACTGACCGAGGAGCAGGCATTGCGGGCAACGAGGCTTCAAAGGCTTTGCGCCGCAATACAATACTGTGTTCCGGGCGTTCCCTGTCTGTACTACGGCGACGAGGAGTGTCTCGACGGCGGGCGTGATCCCTTTAACCGCAAACCGTTTGAGCCGTCAAATATCGGTTTACATAATTTTTATGCTCGACTCGGCGAGATACGCAGTTCCTCCCCTGCTCTGACGGGCGGCAGCATGCAAATTCTTACCCCGTCTGCGGATGTTTTCATCATCCTGCGGCAAGCAGGAAATGAGAAAATCGCTTGCGTTATCAACCGTTCCGACGATTATTACACTGTGCCGTTTAGCGGCACACCGCTTTTAGGCGGCTGCGAGGCAAATCTAGTTACGCCAATGTCGGTGGAGATTTTTAAGTTGACATAACAAAACGCACGGTCTTTCGACCGTGCGTTTTGCATAAGATAAGGGGATTGAAAAAGAGAGAGAGAATAAAAACATCTGATAACGGGATTAAGCTTATTTGATTTCGAGCCGTCTTGCTGCGGGGATTTCGGGCTCTTTCTTCGGCATTGTCAGGGTTAGCACACCGTCATTGTATGCGGCGGTGATGGCCTCGGTGTCGATGCCCTTGACATTGAAGCTGCGAGTGTATGAACCGTAGTAACGCTCACGGCGGATGTAGCTGTCGGCGTTTTCTTCCTTTTCCTCACTCTTGTGCTCGGCGGTGATAGTCAGGCAATCCTTGTCGATATCAACGCTGATGTCTTCCTTCTTGAATCCGGGAAGGTCGGCTTCAAGAATATACTTGCCGTCCTTTTCGGTGATGTCGGTGCGGAAAGCAGAGACATTGGTGTCATCCCAAAAACTGCGGCTCATTTCTTCAAAATCACGGAACGGGTTATAAGCGGATACACGACGGTAACCAAAAGGCATAAGTTCAAACATAATCAGTACCTCCTAAATTATTGGCGAAAGCTATAAACTCGATTGCTCGTTTATAACTTTTGTTTCTTGTTGTATATAAAGTACCATAAAGATATGAACAAATATAGTGTTTTTTGTGAATAAAATGTAAACCTTAGCACTCTTGTTCTTAGAGTGCTAAGGTTTTGATCTTTCACTATACAACAAGCTCCCGTCAACTTTATTATGGCGGCAATGCTTGTTTTTTATTCGCCCTTTTTGTTGAGTGCCTTGTGTTTTATCAGCACATAAGCGACCAGAGCAAGCGCAACGACCGCAATGGCGACCGAGGTATAGACTATCGCCGAGTTGTAGGTATTGCTCACGGTTATCGCCTGATCCGGACGCTGCGGGAGCTGGAGGGTCGGCGAAGGCGTGGGATCGGCGCTGCTCGGGGTCGGGGTCGGCGTGGGCTCGGGGGTCACAACAGGGTTTGCAATCATCGGATGGTCGGGTATCTCCGGCGGCATGACCGCAGCGGGGTTACCGTCGGCATCGACGAGGTCGGTCATCAGCACCCAGCCGGAGAAAAGCTCGGACTCATTGTCCTTTTCATGCTCAAGCTCGATGTTGACATGACCCCAAGGGACGCTTTCCATATAAGTCACACGGTACTCTACCGTGAGCTCGGTTTTATTCTTTACAAGCACATACTTGCCGTCGACATTGCACTCGGGCGTTTCCCAAACGACAACATAGCCGGCTTCATTATACGCATAATAGCTTGCTCCGTCCGCTTCATGGTTGCTCGGGTCATCCCACGGGTCAGGCACAGGCTTTATCGTGAGGTCGGCAAAGGCCGACGCCGACATGAGCACCGTCACCGTCAAAGTAAGGGCGAGGCTAAGGATTTTCTTTTTCATAAACTGCCTCCTGCGCTCAAACGCATGATTGGATGCATTATAGCACAGAAAAATGCAAAATAAAAGACTATTTTTTGAACTGTTACAGTGCAATGGGTTTTGCGCCCGGCTCTATCGGGCAGACATATCCGCCTTTTGAGCGCTTTTCAAACTCCGCTTTGGCCTTGTTAAGCAGCTCCTCATCCTCAAAAAGGTCTATCGCCGCGGCGGCAAGCACCTTGCCTGCGCACAGCATACCCTTGTATGCGATGCTCGTTTTGCCGCAGGCGACGGTCTGCCAAGTGTGGCCGGGCATACCGGCAGGCCATGTGACGACATTTATCTGCGAGGTCGGGGTCTGCCAGCTCACATCACCGACATCGGTGCTGCCGGGGATAAAGCCCAAGCAGGAGTATAGCGGCATGAGAAAGTCGTTTATGGGCTTTGTCATGTTCTCGGTGAGCGCCTGCACCTGCTCGCCAATGTCATCGTCAAAGGCTGCGCCGATTCCCGGGGCTTTTGTCTCGGCAGGATAGGTTGCCTTGAGCTTTTGGGCAAAGTCCAGCTCCTCAGGGGTGTACTGCGGAACGCCGATCTCGGTAAAGTTATCGTACAGCAGCTTCTCTATCGTAAAGTTTGGCAGGAGTTCCGCCGTGCCATCGATGAAAACTCGCTCGAAGCTTGTCTCGGTCATGAGTGCTGCGCCCTCGGCGATCTTGTCTACACGCTTTTGAAGCTCAATGGACTGTCGCACCTTGTTTGCTCGCACCATGTACAGCACATCGGCCTCGGACTGCACCACATTCGGCGACACGCCGCCGGCGTTTGTTATTGCATAGTGGATGCGGCAGTCACTCGTCATGTGCTCACGCAAAAACTGCACGCCGACATTCATAAGCTCCACTGCGTCAAGTGCACTGCGGCCAAGCTCGGGGCAGTCTGCGGCGTGAGCCGGAATGCCCTTGAATTTATACAACACCTGTATGCTGGAGTTGTTTGTGCCGGTGTGTATCTCGTTCTCGGACGCAGGATGCCACGAAAGCGCAGCATCGAGCTTCGTCCACAGCCCGTCACGAGCCATGTACGCCTTACCGCTGCCGCCCTCCTCGCCCGGGCAGCCGAAGAATACGACCGTGCCCTCATGGCCGCTTTGTTGCAGATATTCTTTGACGGCAAACGCCGCCGCAAGCGAGCCTACACCGAGAAGATTATGACCGCAGCCGTGGCCGCAGCCATCGGGTACAACAGGCTGCTTTTCGGTCACGCCCGAGGCCTGCGAAAGGCCGGACAGAGCGTCAAATTCGCCCAAAATGCCGATAATGGGCTTTCCGCTGCCGAAAGATCCGCAGAAAGCGGTGTCGATGCCGCTGAGCTTTTCGGTAACGGTAAAGCCGTGCTCACGCAGCACCTTGCAGTAAAGCTCGGCGGCCTTGAACTCCTTGAGCGAGAGCTCGGGATTATCCCAAATTTCATTAGTTATGCTTTTGTAGAGCTCTGCCATAGAGTCAACGGACTCTATGGCTGCTTTTTTTATGTTATTCATTTTAATTACAACACCTTTGAAAGAAAATCACGCAGGCGGTCGCTCTGAGGATGCTCGAAGATCTCCGTGGGTGAGCCCTGCTCGACAAGCTTGCCGTCGGCCATGAACAGCACACGGTTGCCGACCTCACGGGCAAAG
>DQDL01000094.1:0-6456 GCA_003533405.1 Clostridiales bacterium
GATTCATTGATTCTCTCCTTTTTGATTTATACGTATGCGGCGTTATGCCGCACATAAATACTGCCGGTGGGGAGCCGATGCGGCGGCTCCTCCCGGCAGATTTGTTAATGGTGGTGATCCGCGCCCTTTTCACCCACGCCGAAGTGAAGCTCTTTCATTCCTTCGACTTCGTCGCAGATATCCTTGAGCTGGCAGACGGTGCAGTCAGTGGGCAGACCCTCCATGATGTGGGTGAGGGTGTTGGTGATAGCATCGACCTTCTTGGAGTTTTCGAGCATGGCCTTGAAGTCCATGGTGGGGTCGGTGACAAAAATTACAGTGACATTAAGAACATTGACATCCTTCTTGTACGCCTCAATGTAGCGATTGCCGACAGCCTCAAAGCTGATGCCCTTCTTGATGGCCTTTTTGCTGACACGAACCTGCTCACGGTGACTCTCGGGGGACATTCTGACCATGTAGCCCTCGGGATAGACGTGGTACTTGCAGAACTCAATATCCTTGAGCGCACGGTAAACTTCCTCGTCCTCGCCCTCAAGTGCGCCGATACGCAGGAGCACGATCCTTGCAAACGGGGTGTCCTTCTTGATAGCCTTGAGGTCGGGGCCGTAGAGCAGAACCTGATCCTTGTTCACAAGCTCGGAGCTCGTGGTGGTGCAGATGTAGTTTGCAGAGCCCAGGCCGAGAGCGCCCAGCTCATAGGCAGATTCCTTCTGGAGCACGAGCTCGGCCGCACCGAGGTCGTTCCAAGCCTTGTTTGGGTTGTAGTCCCACACGGTGGGCTTGCCCTTTGAAAGTATCTCCTTGGTTGAATTAATAAGGGGGTTGTACAGTTCCATAATTGATCTCCTTTACCGCTTTTTCCTCTGATTTAATTATATCCGATTGCAGGCGATAAACCTGTAGAAAATGCTACACATCAGAAAACTTGTTAATTATTTTGCATTATTTATATTAAAGCAGAAAACGGCGGAAAATGAAAGACCTTTTTTGCCCGATTGCGACACATTACAGATATTGTATAACAAAACATGCCGGTTTCGACCGGCATGTTGGTTTTATGCGTCTTGAAGCTTGATGTCCCTATTGATTATCGCCATTTCCCTGAAAATGAGTATGACAACGGTTATTGCGGAGAGTATATCGCTGACAGGACCTGCATACAGCAGACCCTCGACACCCATCGCACCTGCAAGGATGAATGCCGCAGGCAGAAAATAGATAAGCTGTCTGGTCATAGTCGATATCATGGCCTTGACGGGCTTACCGATAGATTGGAAGAAGATACCCGAGGGAGTGACGAAGCCTACAATGAATATAACGCCGAGGAAAATGTGAAAGCATTTGAGCGCAAACTGATTATACAGCTCGCTTTCCTGACCGAAAATATCGATGATCTGCTGCGTAAACAGCTGGAAGCAGCCCCAGCCGATAACGCCGACTATAAGGCCAACGGTTATTGTGCGTATATATGTTGCCTTAACACGCTTATAGTTTTTGGCACCGTAGTTGTACCCGACTATGGGCTGGCTGCCGATACCGAGGCCTATCATGACGCTTATGATGATAGAATTGACCTTCATGACGATGCCTAGCGCCGCAAGCGGGATATCTGCGCCGTAAACACTCTGTGCACCGTAGGAGACGAGTAGGTTATTCATGCAGATGACAACGACGGTGGACGCAAACTGTGTAAAAAAGCTCGAAATGCCGAGCGGCAGGAACGAAAATGCGGTCTTTCTGCGGGGAACAGCACATTCTAGCGTGAATTTAACACCCTTGAGACGGGGAATATATGCAAGTGCGAGCACGAGGTTGAGCGCCTGACCGATGATGGTTGCCCACGCCGCACCGGCGACACCCATTTCAAGGCCTAGGACGAACCATGCGTCAAGGATTATATTCAAAAAGCAGCCTGCAAGGTTTGAAAACATTGCGTACTTCGGGTTGCCCTGCGCTCGGATAATACTGTTTACCGTCATGCTCACGCATACGAACGGGATGCCGATAAGCGTTATGCGGGCGTATTGCTTTGCAAACTCATAGGTCTGCGGGTCAACGGTCGAGCCGCCGCATAGAACAAGGATCGCATCAATGAATATCTCCATAAGCAGCGTCATAAGGACACCTGCCATAAGGGCAATCGAGATGCCGTTACCCATTGCTTTTTCGGCTTCAGAGTAATTCTTCTCGCCGAGCTTTAGACTGAAGTATGCAACACAGCCGTCGGCTATCATCGTGCCTATCGCCATTGAGAAGGTCACGAACGGGAAGGTGAGGTTCGTTGCGGCGTTGCCGAGCATGCCGACACCTTGGCCGATGAATACCTGGTCAACGATATTGTAAATTGAGTTTACCACCATTGAGGCAATCGCGGGCAGCGCAAATTTTGTCATCAGCTTGCCGATGGGCTCCGTCTCGAACATCGCAAGCGAGTTGTTCTGACTCATTTCATATCACCGTACTAATCTAAAATTTCAACCAAAGAATGATAACACAATTAAAAATGCAAGTCAACATGCATAAAATCAAAGTTCAAAAATTGTTAATAATGACTTGAAAAAAGTAAAAAAATCATGCAGCAATTATGCTGCATGATTTTTTGTTATTTGCTTTTGCTCAGGGAACCTTGATGCTGGCGGCGCTGCTGTATGCGGAGTCGCCGTAGCTGCTTGACGCACAGATGGCTTTGACCTGATAGTAGTAGGTCGTGCCGGAGGTGGTGCTGATATTGGTGTAGCTGAGCTTGGTGGTGGTGTCGTAGTACTTGAAGTTCTTACCGTCAGTGCTGCGGTAGATGGCGTACTTCGATGCACCGTCGACAGCAGTCCACGAGATCATGGGCTTGTTGTAGCGCTCGTTGATGGAGATAGCAACAACGGGAGCAGCGCAGTCGCAGGTGATGTAGCGTGCGTTCGACAGAGCCGAATCACCGTACTTGCTGGTTGCGCACAGCGCCTTGACCTTGTAGTAGGTGGTCACACCGGCCTTTGCGGAGGTATCGGTGTAGCCAAGAGCCTCGGTGGTGCCGAGGAGCTTGAATTCCTTGTTGTCGGCGGAGACATAGACCTCGTACTTTGCAGCACCGTCAACAGCTGCCCAGCTAACGACGGGCTTGCCGGAAGCTGCCTCAACGGCGATCTTTGCGGTGGGCTTTGCGCAGTCACAGGTGATGTAGCGAGTGGTGCTTGCAGCCGAGTCGGCGTAAACGGATCTGCCGTTAATGGCGACTACTCGATAGTAGTAGGTAGTACCCGGGGTGACAGCCATGTTAGTGTAGCTGGTCTTGTTGGTGTAATCGTAGTGCCTGAAGTTCTTGCCGTCGGTCGAGCGCAGGAGCTCGTATCTTGCGGCATTCTTGACCTCGTTCCAGCTGACGGTGATCTTGCCGGTGTCTGCATTGACTGCTATCTTCGCAACGGGGCGAGCGCAGTCGCAGGTGCGGGAGACGACCTTGCTGTAATCGGAGCTTGCGTAAGCACCCTTGGAATCAACTGCAACGACCTTGTAGTAGTAGGTGTAGCCTGCGTTAGCCGAGGTGTTGGTGTAGCTGAGATTCTTGGTCGTGTACATGAGCTTGTAGGTGCCGTTGGAGGTGTCTGCACGGTAGACCTTGTACTGGTCGGCGTTTGCAACGGCGCTCCAGCTGAGCTTTACATAGCCGGTGGCGGCGTCGTTCATTGCGGTCGCAACGGGAGCTTCAAGCTTCTGAGCGAAGTTCTTGGGAACGGTGATTTTTGCGGTACCGCCGTAGCCGACTATCTGCTCTTTGTCAATGATGTTGTATGCGCTGACCTTAAGGGAGTAGGTACTGCCGGCCTTTACGCCATAAATGGTCGCATTGGTGGTGTCTGCACCCTCAACGGTGGTCAGAAGGTCATAAGCCTTCTTTGCGCTGTTCCAGGAGTAGATGTTATAGCCGTCTGCCTCGGGAACTGCGGTCCAGCTCACATCGATGCCGTCAACAGCCATCTTGGCCTTGACATCCTTGACGGTGGGTGCGTGGATGGTGATCTTGTACTCTAGGACGGTGCCGTCGTCGCATAGAGAGCCACGCTTCTGGTTGAGGTTTACAAGGTAGTAGTTAAAGGGCTTGACGGTAACGGTGCCGTAGCCGATCTCAGTGTTTTCACCGTAAATAACGGTATAATCGTAGTAATCGGTGAGCTTGGTGCCGTCGGGAGCGGTGACATAGACATAGGGCTTCATAGCCTTACCGGTGTAGGTGTAGTTGGTGTAGGAAAGCTCGACCTTGCAGTCCTTAAGGCTTACCTCATGCCAGCCGCACACGGTGCAGACACGGTTGGGAGCCTTGGGATCCTCTTTGTCATACTTATGGCCGGGAGGCAGGTCGTCACGGACGGTGTATGTCGCACTGTCGCCCTCGTCAACGGTCTTGCAGGAGTAGACGAACTTACCTCTTACGGTGCAGTTGGTTTTGGTATAGCTGTCAAGCTCGATGGGCTGAAGAACGCCCTTGGAGTTTGCATAGAATACATCGTTGCCCTGGAGGAACCAGCCGGTCTTGACAACGCCGCCGAGCAGATAATACTCGTTGCCGTCCTTGTCGGGAGCCTTGCCGCTGTAGTTATCAAGTGCAATACCGCAGACCGAGCAGGAAACTGCCTTCTCGGCAGGATCGTAGCAAGCGGTGTGACCGTGCCTCTTGCAGGGGGACTCGATGGTTACGGTGTCAAGCAGACCTCTATCGATATCGTAGTAATCGATAGTCATTTCGTCCTTGTCAGCGGTGACGGACAGGTAGGTTGCGGCGAAGTCGGTTGTTGCGAACTTAAATATCTTTTCGTAATCGAACTTATCCTGCGAGGTGATGGGGTAGGACTTCTCACCCGAGGAGCCGCAGATGTAGTAGTAGATACCATTCTCTTCGTCGACCTCATCGTCACGCAGAGGATAGGTCCTTGCGGCGGAGTGGTCGTGGCCGGAGAAGACGACATCTATGCCTGCTGCCTCGCAGACATCGGGAACGGTGTTGTAAATTTCAGCGTTGCCGCCGAAGTTGTTGGTGTAGTACGCCGGCTGGTGCATGAGGAGCACCTTCCAGGTGGCGTTGCTCTGAGCAGCGTCCTTGAGCAGCCAATCCATAGCTTCCTTGAGCTGCGGAGCGGTGCCGGTGTAGTTGACAACGGCGAGGTAAACATCACCGTAGGTCAGCGAGTAGTAGCTGCCGGGCTTTGCTGTGGTGGGGAGATTGAAGTAGTTGGTCGCTGCATCGGCGTTTGCGTCGCCTGCGTACTCGTGGTTGCCGAGGACATGGATCATATCGGTGCTGCCGAAGCGCTCGACGCCGAACAGGTTTGTGATATCGTTCCAGTGGCTATAGGAGGTCGCATCGTCGACTGCGTCGCCGGTCTGGATGCCGAAGTCATAATGGCCTTCGCTGAGCTTACTTACGACCTTCTCAATATTGGTAAGGTCATCGGCCTGGATATCGCCGAGTGCGAAGAAGCGGGTCTTGTCGCTGTTGGAGTTTATGGTGCTGAAGGTCGCAACCTCGCTCCAAGCCTCGCCGCCGCCTATCTGATACTCATAGGCCGTGCCGGGGTTGAGACCCTCGAGGGTGACGCTGTTGACATTGACAGCACTGTTGCCGCCCTTGGTGAAGGTGCGCAGGGTGGCCTTTGCGGCAACGGTCGTCCAGTCCTCGGTACCGCTCACACGGTAGCGGATGTACTGATCCTGAGCCTTGATCGCATTGGACATCCAAGTCATGCTCTTGCCGTGAGCAGCGTCGTTCAGGGCGTTGAACATGAGGCCGTAAGGCATAGCGGAATCCTCACCGGCTGCGTCATAGGACTTGACATTCAGCTGGAAGGAGAGGAGACCTGCCGCATCCTTGGCGTAGATGGTGGTGTTGCCGGAAGCCGCGCTGAAATACTCGGTGGTCATCAGACCCTTTTCATCGGTCGTGCCGATCTTCTCGTTGTTCGCTGCGTTGAAGATATCAACATTTGCAGCGGGCTCACCCTTGTCGTTGGTGACCGTGAGGGTCGTGGGTGCGCCGACAAGGACTACCTCTGCGGAGATGCTGTATGCCGCAGCGATAGGCAGAGCTGCCTCGGGTGCATGGTAGGTGGCATAGTAGCCGTCAGCGGTAGTGTAGCTGCCGCCCTTGACGGTGTAGTTGAATTTATCGCTTGCCGACAGGTTGGACGGAATATCTACCGTGACGGTCGCAATGATGTTGTTGTCAACTGCAACTGCGTCTGCCTTGCGCTCGGCGTTAACGGTGAGGATATTATTGAGCTTACTGTAGGAGTAAGTGCCCTCATAGTTATCCGAGAAGGTGACGGTGTAGTTTTTGAAGCTGTTGCCGAGGGTCAGCAGAGCGGTGGCCTTCTGAATATCGGCGCCGGTGGCGGTGACATTGAGGCTTACGGTCTTGCCGATAACGGCATTGCTCTCGGCTGCGGCGACAAAGACGCTCGAGTGCGT
>DQDL01000094.1:6662-25150 GCA_003533405.1 Clostridiales bacterium
GAGTGCGTGGCTGCGTTGTCGGTCTTTACCTTGAATGAGCGAGTCTCGGTGGTCTCATTGCCGAACTTATCACGGACGGAGACTGCGATGGTGTGGTCGCCGTCGGGCAGCTTCAGGTCATAAAGGTGTGCGATGGAGCCGTCGGGCTCGGTGACAAACTGATACTTGTCGTTGCCGGAGACATTGATGCCGTCAACATACATACGAATGGTGTCGGCGTCAATGCCGCTGGTGTACTTGTTCTGAACATCGTGCATGTAAGCGTCAACACGCAGGGTGTCGGTGGTGAGTACGGTGCCGTTTTTAATGTCGGAGTCGTTTACACGGACAGAGTCAACAACGGGAGCGTCGACATCGTCGATGTTGGTGCCGTAAACGAACTGGAAGTTATCGAAGTAGAGCTCGCCTGCACGCTGAGTGCCGACCATTTTGGTGCCGGAAACAAACATGAGACGGAAGGTCATGCCGGGCATGAAGGAGAACGGGCCTGTCCACTTGGTCAGATCTGCCTCAAGGTACTGCCAGCCTTCCCAGTAGATACCGGGCTGGACTTCCCATTCGCCGGTCTCAGGATTATATCCGTTCTGGACTTTCTCGCTTTTGGGCTCAAGAGTGAAGTCAACCTCACACTTTTTGCCGTTGCCGTCGTAGCAATAGCAACGCAGCCACAGACCGGAGATGAGGCTGCCGTCAGCGTCCTTGACGCTGCCGTAGTTAACGCCAACGCCCTCGGGAGCATAGACCCAAACGCCAAGGCCGGTGGGAGCACCGGGGATCTGCATCTGATCGGAGGTACCGACGCATGCGCCCTCGGTAACGGCACCGCAGTTAGTGTAGTCAAAATTGAGCTTCAGAGAATGAGTGCCGAAGCGGACGGGGTCGTCATCGTTAAGGGATGCGATCTCGACGGACTCTTTACCGCCTCTGCCATAGTTCGAGGTCTTGAGAATGCCGTTTTCACCGCAGTAATAATCCTGAGCGGAGATGACATCGCCGGTCTCGGGATCGGTACGATCCTCAAAGTCCCAAACGACGGTGGGGAGCATACCAACGATAACATGGATGGAGGCGGTGACCTTCTCATCGTACTTCGAGGTCGCAGTGACATTGCCGTTAAGGCTGTTTTCACTGTTTGCAACAAAGGTGTTGCCCTTGAAGACACCGAGACCTTCGGTGCTCATCGTCCAGACAATGTCGCCGTCCTTGATGTTAAGGTCACGGTCCTTGTTGCGGACAACGAGGGAAAGGTTGCTCTCATCCTCAAAGCCAAGGCTGACTTCCTCGGCGTTGAAGTAGATGTTATCGGGAACAGCAATTTCGATCGCCGTTGTGCCGATAACCTTGCCGCCCTGAACCATCTGGACATTGACGGTGCCGGTCTTGTCGCCGGCCTTGAAAAGGCCGGTCTTGGCATCGATGGTGCCCATGTCCTTGCTGTCGTCGGCAAGAGCCCATGTTGCATCGGTGGGAACTGCCATGGGGAAGCCTGCGGTGTCGATGCCGCTGGCGGTGAACTGAACCTCATAGCCCGGGGTGTACAGGTCGTTGTTGGGGGTCAGTGCAGCGTGGTCGAACACGCCGGTGGACTTTGCGGTGGAAACGATGAGCAGGGAGGAGCAGACCTCACGCTCAGCACCGTCCGAGGGAGAGTTACGGACTTCGAGCTTATCGCTGCCCTCGATGCGGGCTGCGTAGGTAGCCGAGCCGCCGCCGTCAAGCACGAGGACATCCTTTGCACCCTCAGCCATGTACATTTCGGCGATCTCCTTGTATGTACGGCCGCAGGAAACGGGGGTAAGCATACCGTGGGTGACGGAGGTGACGATGCTGCCGTCTTCCATGATACCGATGGTGCTACGGCTGTAGTCGTTAGTGCCGCCCTCGAAGTTCTCGGTGCAGGCCTTTCCGTCCTTGACCAGAGGCATCCAACCGCCGACAGCGGTCTGACAGTCGCTCAGATCGGGATTGTTTCTGATAACGGGGGTGCCGTCCTTCAGAATAGCAAAGTACCAGCGGCCACCTGCGTCGTGGTACTGCTTGCCCTCCATGACGAGTGCGCCGAGAGGCTCGCCGGTCGCCATGTTGAAGAAGTCGGCATTGATGGCTGCGACTACGGTCTCACCGGGGTGATCTTTCTCGTAGGCGGCAGCCTGCTTGGTGGTGGATACCATGCGCCACTTGGAAGCATCGTTCTCGCCGTAGCAAGCTACGATCTTGATGGTATCACTGAGATTTGCACGGCACATATAATCGATCTTCTGATCATTGCCGGCAGGAGTGTTGGAAATGAGCTCGTGCTCGACAACATCGTTGGTGATCTTGGTTATTGTATCCTTTACCAAGATCTCGCCTTCGGCAGTGCCTGCCCAAGCCTTTTCAGATGAACCTGTGTCAGCCATCGCCGTGATGGGGATAAGCGACACAAGCATCATTACCGCAAGTACGATAGAAAGTACGCGCTTGCCTGTCTTTACTCTCTTCATTTATCCATCCCTTTCATAAACAGATTTTTAATGAACAAGGTACTAAAAAAGGCAAGGCCGATGCTTTGATAAAACAGTCACAATATCTTGTTTCACCGCACAGGCTTTGCCCATACATGTATGTTATTTTACCATACCATCAAAATTTGTCAACTAAAGAGTGATGGCCTGTTTTTGTGCAATATAACGAAAATTTCTGTACACCGTGTTCAGTCGTCGCCGTGACGCTTGCGGTATATATACATATTTAAATATGCACCCAGCAAGATGATGTACATGCACCAGTACATCCACAGCAAAGTGATGATAATTGCAGCAAGGCTGCCGTAGGTCGTGTACCCGCCGCCGTAGACGATGTAAAGCGAGAAAAGCCAAGTAAAAAGAAGCCATGCGCCTGCTGCGGCAACGGCTCCGGGCAAAAGCTGGCGAAGCCTAAGCCGCATGCCGGGCACCCAGTGATATATGGCGATAAATACGCATGTCAGCAAGATGACCACGACGATTAGCCTGAGTTTTATGACGATACGCACAAACGGCGACAAAAGCGGCAGGGAACTAAGCCTGTCGCCGAAAACGAGCAGCAGTAGCAGCAGAACCATGATAAAAATGATACCGATGGTGTATAAACACGCAAGCAGGCTGCGCTTTAGGTACGAGCTGTACCTCAGGCTGTCGGCAACATCCTCAACGCCTCGGATGAGCGAGGAAAACGCCCTGCTTGAAAGCCATACAGTGATGATTATCGATATAGGCAGTATGGCGTTCGGCGCTGAGTATATATCCGTGACGGCGGAGGTGATGATGCCCTGCATGGCGGCAGGAATATAGTGGCTGACTATCTCAAAAAGTCTGTCCTCCTCAAGACCCGTGAGCGGCAGAATGGTACTGACCAACGCAACGAAAGGCACAAGCGAAAGAAACATGTAAAACGCACTTGCCGCAGCGTGTGCGCTTATGTTATCGTCGCTTATTCCGTCGGTAAAATCTCGAATTTTAAGATATAAATTCTTCATAGTCCAATTAAAAAATTACCGCCTTCGATAGGAAAGCGGTAGTATAGGCATTAGCTTATAAGGGTGATGCGCTTGGGCAAAATCTTGAAATCTATCGAGCTCTTGCCGTGACCACGCTCACCGTCGAGCGACCAGTCAAGATGAGCGGGCGCTTCTATGCGCAGCGTCTCGGTCTGGAACAGGTCGAGGAAAGGCGAGGAGTAGTCCTGCGTGAAAACGCCGGTAAGTATGCTCTGCCAATCGATGAGCGACTGCGGCTTGTGAACGAGCAGCACCTCAAACTTGCCATCTGCGGTGTCGACAAGATCGGTCGGGAGCGTGAATGTTCCGGCAACGGAGGTCGAGTTGCACACGGCGCCGAAAATGTAGTCGCCCTCGTAGTTAAACTCGCCGTCGGTAAACTTAAGGTGATATGATTTGAGCTTCGGCAGATCCTTGACCGCATCAAGAATATATGCCGAGTGGCCGAGAACATTCTTGAGATTTTGCGAGGTAGTGTAGGACAGCCACGAGAAAGCGCCGAAGGCCGAGACATAGGCAAAGTAGTTGTCGCCGAACTTGCCGATGTCGATCTGCCTGGGACTGCCGTTTGCAATATGCATCGCCGCCGTCAGCATATCCGAGGAAATACCCTGGCAGGAGGCAAAATCATTCGTGCTGCCGGAGGGAATGTAGCCGAGCGGAGTGTGGCTTCCACCGAGTATCATGCCGGTGATGGTCTCGTTGAGCGTACCGTCGCCGCCGATGGTGACAACGATGTCAAACTCCGATGAGTACAGGCGTGCAAATTCCGTTGCGTCGCCACGCTTTCCGGTCGGAAAAACACTCACGACATAGTTGTTTGCGGTGAAAATCCTTATAATATCTGGCAGAAAACGCAGGGAAATGCGTCTGCCGGAAACGGGGTTTATGATGAGCATCATGCGCTTCAGCTGCGCAAGGGGCTTAAAGGTATTGGCGTCCATTGAAATTTTACTCCAGTGAAATTAAAAAATGCCGTTTGTAAGACAGAAAAATGCAGCGGGAATGGAAAACAGCAGACTGTCTATCCTGTCCATAACTCCGCCGTGACCGGGGATGAGGTTGCTGTAGTCCTTGAGACCTGCCATGCGCTTTATAAGCGAAGCGGCAAGGTCGCCGACCTGACCGAAGCTTGAGCAGATAAGACCGGTCAGAACGCAGGTGATAAGCGAAATGTTGTAGTTCGTGCCCTTAAACACAAAATACAGGATAACACCTGCGACCATCGATGAGACAGCACCGGTGACGCTGCCCTCGATGGTTTTGTTAGGGCTGACCTTCGGCGCAAGCTTGTGTTTGCCGAACCATTTGCCGCCGAAGAGCGCAAACGAGTCGCACACCCAAGTGGAGATGCAGGCTATCGCAAAAACGGGTATCCAATCGGAGCGCAGCGAAAGATCCATTATCATGAGCAGGGGGACGGTCGGGTAAACCAAGATCCCGAGGCTCGCCAAGGTGCCGGGACCGCTGATATCATCCTTGCAGATGCCCACCGTGAACACGGCAAAGACAGCAAGGAAAAACAGCATTACGGAACTGGAGTTGCCCTCCATGAGGAAAATTCCGGCCGTGGCAAGCACCGCATAGATATACAATACCCAGCTCGTGCATTTTATATCCTTTAGGCTGACGGCGCGGCACATCTCCCAAATGCCCATAATGAGCGCCGCAAGCAGGAACAGAATGCGGGTCACGGGGGAAATGGCGAAGCATGCAACGACCAAAATGATAAGCACGCAGGCCGAGATCACTCTTGTTTTCATAAAGCTCCCTCTTTCATCGGCAAAGCCGAAAAATCAAAACAATATCGCCCATAAATATAGCATAAAGCATAATTTTGCACAACTACAAAAAATGGCTTTTGTTAAAAGAAATGGTGAACAATTTGCCTTTTGAAAAAAATCCTTGAAATTTGCGCAAAAAGATGTGATACTTAAATACAAATTCCGTCTTAATTAGTAGGGGCGGAATAGACAGGAGAAAATTGTGGACGACCGCAGTATAGTGGAGCTTTTTCTGGATAGATCGGAAGAAGCGTTATTACAGACAACTGAGAAATATGGTCGATACTGCCACCGCATAGCATACAATATCCTCGGCAATGATGAGGACAGCGAAGAGTGCGTAAATGATGCGCTTATGCGAGTTTGGGGGAGCATCCCGCCGAATGAGCCGAACTCACTGTCATCCTTCATCGGGAAGATAACCCGCAACCTTGCGCTTGATAAGCTGCGACAGAAAAACAGCGACAAGCGAGGCGGCGGTGAAACGCCGGTCGTTCTCGATGAACTGGCCGAGTGTATATCGGGCTATGACGAGTTGGAGCGCAGATCGGATTCGAAAGAGATCGTAGCGGCACTGAACAAATTCCTCGAAGAACTCAACTATGTTGAGCGGGGAGTTTTCATGCGTCGCTATTGGATGCTTGACCCCATTTCTGATATAGCGGAACGGTATGATATATCGGTCTCAAAAACAACAACGATGCTTTTTAGGCTTAGAGCAAAGCTTAAAAAACACTTGATGAAAGAAGGAATTCCTCTTTGAGAAAAGAAGACTTGTTTAATTACATAGGTTCGGTAGACGACCGCTATATAGAGGAACTGTTTGAAGACGAAGTTAAGGCCATGCCGAAGAGCTCCGACCATAAGAGCTGGCGAGCGCTTGCTGCGTCCCTTGCCGTTATCGTTGTGGGCTCAGCCGCCATGTTCTTCGGACTCGGCAAGGCCGATATGGGCACAACAGATATAGGAGGACACACAACGAAGCTGCCGATGGCGGCAAACACCGTTGTCATGCTCGATGTTAACCCCAGCGTAAGGCTTGAAGTCAACGACCGCAATGTCGTTGTCGAGGTCGATGCCGTCAACAGCGATGCCGAGAAGATAACGGCGGATATAAGCGTTGTTGGCAAGAAGTATGACGATGCGGTCAAAGTGACCGTTAACGCCATGCAGAAAAACGGCTACATAACGGAGCTTAAAAATTCTGTCCTTGTGACGGTCGTTGATGGAGATGAGGAGCGGGCGGCATCCGTCCGTAAAACGGTAGTTGACACCATTGTCAAGATAGATAAGAGCGTTGGCTACGATATCTCGATACTCAGCCAGACGATGACCGGCGACAGTGACCTTCGTGAGCTCGCCGAGAAAAACCATGTTACGACCGGCAGGATTATGCTCATCGAGAAGATCTGCAAGCTCAACTCCGAGTTCAGTGTCGATAAGCTTGTTAAGAACAATATTCAGACGATAAATCAGCTTTTGGTCTACACCGGTGTTCCTGAGACCGTTGAGCGTATCGGCGAGGCGGCGGGCGTTGTCCCCGAAAAGATTCGCAGCAGACTCAAGTTTGACGAAATGAGCGGTGATGAGCTTATAAACTTTACCTGCGCACTGTCCGATTTTTACACCCGACTGACCGATTATTACAGCGAAGACGATGTCGTTAAGCAGATAGGCTTTGTGCTCGATATTAAGCAGGGCAAGGATGCCGACGGCAAGACACTTTGGGGAATCATTGCCGAGAGCAGAAACCACGATATCGGCTCCCAAGGCGCAGTTTTCGGCTCGGGTGACACCAAGGTCAAGGATTGGTACGATCAGCATGATATCTATAAGGTATCAAAATTCGTCAAAGGCCTGCTCGATATAGCAGCGTAATTAAATATAAAAGTTGACCGCCGTGGCTCTCGCCACGGCGGTTTGTGCATTTATCAGGTTTTGAATACGGGGACCTTATCCATGAAGTTTGTACTGAAGCGCTGGAATACGGCTGAGACCTGCGCACGGGTCGCCATGCCTCTGGGCTCAAGCGTTGTACGGGAAGTGCCGTAAATGATCTTTGCGCCGACCGCCCACTGGAACGGCTGCGCCATGCCCTGAGATATCTGCAAAACATCGGAATAGCCGAGAATGTTCGTCGAGTCGGTCAGCGAGACATCAACTCCGACATAGTTTCGTGCAAAGCGGAACAGAATGGTCACGAGCTGCTCACGCAGTATCGGGTCGCCGTAGCCGAAGGTGCCGTCGCCGTAGCCCTCGATAATATTGAACATCGATGCCCAGCGTATAGCCTCGTAGGCGTAGCTGTCGGTGCTGACATCACGGAAGCTTATCTTATTCTCGTCTGGAACGACGGGGCTTCCTGCTAAGCGCCAAAGCACGGTGACTATCATTTCACGGGTCATTGCGTCGTCGGGGGAGAACACGGTGGTCTCCGTGCCGATGAAGAGCTGAGCCGAGGCGGTGTACCTTACGCTTTCGTAGAACCAATCGTTCTTTGAAATGTCAGTGAAGGAGTTTGTCCAATTATAATACGCCTCGTTCGTGGTCTTTGCAAACAGTGCAATAATATTGTGCGCACGGCTGATGCTGATAAAGTGGTAGCAGTTATTTTCGTCGAGCTCGACCGGCTGACCGTCAACGAGCACGGTCTTTATCTGATAGCCGGTGTCTGCGCTTATCTGATACGACAGGTTCTCGCCCTTGGCTGCCATCATGCTTCCCGGGGAGATGGTGCCGCCGTTAGACTGTATAACGGTGATGGGGATGTTGTACACGGGCGTATCGTCCGAGAACGCATCGTCGCCGGGGTAGGGGTCGGTTGTCGACTCGCCCAAGCTCCACTCGGCCTTGAATGTGCTGTTCGGCTGGACATCCTTGACCCTCGAGCCTGCGACATGTATCGTGCCGTTTGCGTCCGACCAGCCACGCAGAGTGTAGCCTTCTTTATAGATGTAGGGGAGGGTGACGGTGCCGCCGTCGTCCTCAAAAACGCCCTTCATCTTCGTGCCGCCGTTACGGTCGAGCGTTGCGTTGCCGATCTTCACGGTGCCCTCGTTCATGACGACTGCGCCGCCGGTCGTACGAATTCTTGCATTTGCGCCGACATTCAGCGTTGCGTGCGTCTGAATTGAAAGAGTGCTGCCGCCGGGGATGGTGTGCGGATTACCGCTTTCAAGCGTGGAGTTTATGATAAACTCGCCGTCCTCAAGACTGAGGTTATACGCCGAGGGGTAATCGCCCACCACAGGTGCCGAGCGGAAGTTAAGGCTCGCAGTGCCGTATATCTTGCTGTTGCAGCTGGGGTCTGCCTTCTTCTGTGAGTACATGAACAGAGCATAGTCGTTCTTTGCGCTGTCCCAAAGATAGATCTTGCCGCCGTCTTTCACGGTAAAGTAGCCATCTAGCTGCTGCATACTCTGAAGCTTGATGTTGGACTTAACAACGGCCGAATATTTATCGGTGACAAGCCTTACATCGCTGTCGAGCGTTGCGTCATTGTTCACATAGAACACGACATTTGTTGCGAGGATGACATCACCGCCGCCCTCGGTATCGTTTGCGGCGTTTATCGCCTTGATGACCGAGTAATACTCAGTGCCGTTAAAGTAGGCTTGGACTTCCTTGAAGTCCTTGTCGCCCATCGTTCCCGAAGCGGAAATGAGAACAGGGAAGAGCGCAACGCCCATCTTGAGGTATTCCTCGGTATTGCCGATGACCCAGTAGCAGTAGTTGGTCTCGGGATGGGCGTCAACATAGAGCTTGAGGGCACTCAAAGCGTTCTGCGTAGTTGTGCCTTCGACATCGACCTTCTCGTGCAGCACGCAGGCAGAGCTTGTGCCGTTAAAGTACTGCACGCCCTTGGTGTCGATGCCGAGGATGGTCGCCTCGCCGTAGCCCTTCTGGCAGCTGCCGTACAGGTAGTAGCAGTATCTGAGCGTCGTGTTCCAGCCGTAGCCGATTATGCCGCCGAACTGGCCAGTGCCGGTTATTGCACCGTAGCTCGTACAGTTGATAATAGAGCCTTTGTTTGCGCCGCCGACTATGCCGCCTGCGTTGTTTGTAAGACCGATGACCTGACAGGACGACCAGCAGTTTGCGATGGTGCCGAAGTTAAAGTCACCGACTATGCCGCCTGCGTTGGTACCTGCTCTTACATAGCCGCAGATACCGAGGTTTTTGATGACCATGCTCGTGCCGGTTGCGTGGCCGAACAGACCCTGATCATCGGTGCTTGTGTCGATAAACAGATACTTAACTGTGTAGCCCTGACCGTCGTAGATGCCTTGGAATGCGTTGTCGACATTACCGATAGGCGTCCACGAGTTGCCGTCAACATGATACTTGTAGCTCATGTCAACATCTCGGGTCATGAAGAAGATGATGCCCTTGGTCTTGCGTCCTGCGGCAACATACTTTTGGAGCGCCTCAAGGTCGTCAAGGCCGTTTATGCTGTAGCAGCAGCCCTCCGTGCCGTCAGAGCCCGTGGAATAAAGCTGACTTACGGTTGCTGTCGCAGTGTAGTCGCCATCGTATTCCTCGTTCGGGTCGCTGTCCTGGAACTGACCGGGCGTCATGAGCCTCGGGTAGTGGCCGGAATGGTCGCCCTCGCCGATTAGGGTGACGGAGTTGCGCCAGCCGCTGTACTGACCGTTATTCTGCAAAAATACCCATGCGTTGAGTGCATCGAGAAGGCTTGTGGTAGTGATATCGTCTATCTGCGTTGCCCGCTCAAGCATGCAGTAGTAATCGTCCTGCTCAAAGCCGTATGTAAAGGTGAGAATGTTTATCTCGGCGCTGGACGGTGCGCTGTTATAGCCGCCCTGAGCGGTAGCCTTGAGGTAGTAGCAGTTTTTGATGGCAGATTTGCCGAGAACATCGCCTGCGATACCGCCGGAAATGCAGGTCTCGCCGCCTGCGCAGAGTGTCGCACCGTACGATACGCAGTTTTCAACGGTCGTGTCGTCCATTCTGCCGACGATGCCGCCGGTCTCGGATTCGGCTTCGATGCTGACATTTGCCCAACAGTTCGTGATGGTGCTGCTGTCTGACTTACCGGCAATGCCGCCGCAGTTGAATTCGCCGACGATGCCGCCGATAACACCGAGGTTTTTGATAACGGCGTTTCTTATTCTGCCGAACAGACCGACATTGTCGCCCCTTTCATCGTAAATATACAGTCCATATACCGTATAACCGCATCCGTCAAATGTTCCGTTAAAGACATAGGTCAGCGAGCCGCTTTCGGTAACGCTGTAGTCGCAGCCGATCGGCAGCCAGCCATCGGCATCGTTGCCGAGCGCTTTAACGGAAATGTCGACATCCTTTGTAAGATAGAATGTGACATCCTTTGTAGCGTGATTGCCCTTGACATATAGTGCAAGCTTTTTAAGCTCGGCACCGCTGTTAATGCTGTAGTGACCGCCCGCAACGGCATCGGCGCCGCTGTCATAAAGCTCGGTCATCGTTGCCGTCTCAATGTATTTGACATTGTAGGGGTTCGTCTCATCGTCAACATCAAAGTGCGGCTCGTCCACACGCTTGACGCCCGAGCCGTCACCGGGATACAGATGCGTCGGGTGGTTGCCCTGAATCCTCGCAACGCCTGTTGCGGAGCTGTCTATCTTCCAATAGCGGTAGGTCGAGTCCATTGCAAGATAGGTGACCCAGTGGTTGAGCACATTCAGGAGCTTAACGCCCGATGCGCTGCCGACAACGACGGATCTTTCGAGCGTGAAGTCCGAGCCGTCCTTGCTGAATGGGATAAGTGCGGTCTGGCTGCCGCTCGACTGACCGCAGCCTGCGGCCATATCCTGCGGATAGTAGCAATATTTAATGGTAGTGGAGCTTGAGCATGCACCGACGATGCCGCCGGTGTTCCTGTCGCCGACAACGGTGGCAAAGTCAACGCAGTTCAGTATCTGCGCATTATCCGCCTTACCGACGATACCGCCCACACGGTCCTTTGCGTTGAGCTCGCCGTCAAACCAGCAGTTTGCCACAGTGCCCGTCATCAGCTCGCCGACGATGGCACCGCAGTTGTCTCCGCCGACGATACCGCCGAACACGCCGACATTTTTGATAAGAGCGTTTGCATTATTCACATAGCCGAACAGACCGAGACCGTTTGAGCTGCCGGTTATCGCCATGCCGGTGAGGACATAGCCCTGGCCGTCGTATGTGCCTTGGAATGCGACCTTTGTATCGTTGCCTATAGGATCCCAGCTGTCGGCGGTGTTGGTCATGAGAATGTCGTCGTTCTGGAAGAAGATGACCCCGTCGGTCTTGAAGCCTTGGTTTACATAATCTCTGAAATATTTTAATTCGTCAGTGTTTGATATGCTGTAGCAGCCGCCCTCAACGCCGTTTTGCTTTGCCTCGTACAGAGCGGTCATTGTTGCGGTGGCGGTGTAGGTGCTCTCGGTGGGGGCAATGTAGTCGGGGTACTCGAGGCTGGGGTAGTTGCCGTCGACACGCTGCTTTGTGTTCGTCGAGGTGTCGAATACCCAACTGCGGTAGTTGTGACCCTTTTCCTGCGTGTCGAGCCATTCGTTAAGGAGGGTTAGCATGTTATCGCTGGTCTTGCCGCCGACTGTCAGCTCCTTTTCGGCGAGCACCTCGGTGCTGCTGGTGGAGAAGCGGTAAACAGACTGTGTGCTCGAGCCGCTCTGGCTGCCGACACCCTTATCGGCGGAGTAGTAAACATAGTAGGAATATTCAACGGTGCTCACACCGTCGAGAGTGCCGGCGATTGCGCCGACGCTTCCCGTGCCGGAGATGTAGGCGTAGTTCGTGCAGTTTGTGACAGTGCCGCCGTTAACATTTGCGGCGATACCGCCAACATTATAAGTGCCGGTGACATCGACGGCGTTCCACGAGTTTGCAATCTTCGCACCGTTGAGGTTTGAGACAATACCCGCAGCGTTAGCCTGACCGTTCAGCGTGCCTTCAACGCCTATGTTTTTTATCTCGGCATTAGAGCCGCTCACATAGCCGAACAGCGCCTGATCGTTCTCCTGCGAGTCGACCGTAAGCTTCAAAACGGCGTAGCCGCAGCCGTCGAACACGCCCTTGAACGCCAAAGCTGCTTTGCTTCCGATAGGTGTCCATGTGACATTGCTAAGCTTTATATCGGAGGTCAGATAGAAGGTGACACCTTCCGTGAGCTTGCCTGCATTGACATACTTTGCAAAGGCGCATAGCTCATCGGCAGTCGAGATGCTATAGCTTTTTCCGGCCAATGCTTCCTCGCCCGAGAGATCGAGCTCGGACATGGTCTTTGCCGGATCGTAGCCGCAGGCATCCGCCGCATAAGCGGGGAAGACGGCACTGTTGCAGACAAGACCGAAAAGCATAACGACCGTCAAAACGGAGCTTATTATCCTCTTTAATTTGTTACTCATGCTAACGCCTCCGAAAGGGTATAAAAATACACAATTATGTTAGCACAAAATTCTCAATTTTTCAATTAAAATAATAATCGACACAATATTATTGAAAACGACAGCCCGATGTGGTATAAGTATTAAAGAAAATCATTGTATTGTAATACTTTTTTTGAGGAAATTTGAACGGAAATGTCAAAGATAAAATACATTCTCGGAATATTTTTGGCGGTCGTTTTAGTTATCGCAGGTGCGGTGTATATCTACTTTACGCATTACGCACCGCTTAGACCCGATGCGGACACCGAGGTGACAGTGTGGTATGTAAGCAGCGATAGGATGTGGCAGAGCTTTGCAGGCCTTGCCGACAGCTACAGCAAGGGCGAGGGCGCAAAGTACGGGATCACCGTCAGAACTAAGGCTTATGACAGTCAAACGGAGCTGTATAAGCAGCTCGACAAGGCGATAGATGAGGGTGGCAGCCTGCCGGATATGGTCGTGTGCGATACCGATTATGCCGCCTACATGGCCAAAAGCGGCGTTTTGGCCGACCTGAGCACCTATTTCGGCAATTGGGAAGCGTCAAGCTTCAATAAGGAGATGACGGAGGCCGCCTCCGTCGACGGAGGTCTTGTTGCAGTCCCGATTGCGGCGCAGACCGATGTATTCATGATAAACACCAAGCTTTTCTCTGATTTCTCGGCGATATCCAATTTTGAAAAGCTCTGCTCGGTCGCAGATGAGTATTATTCCAGAAACGGCGGAAGCTTCTTTACGATAACAGACTACTCGCTGTTTTTCAGAACTGCGGCAGCGCAGCTCAAGGACGATTTTGACGCAGTAAGTCCCCATGAAACGAGCAACAAAAACTGCAAATACATATACAACCTCTTGGCGCAGACCGCATACAGCCGAGGCTTCGGCGATGGTGGTGAGGACGCAGCCAAGCAGGTGGGCGAGGGGAAGCTTCCCTGTGCGATAGTTTCGTCTGCCGAGGTCATGAAGTATGCCTACGCCATTGATGCCGATACGGTCGATTTTGCGGCCTACCCCTGCATGAAGGACGGAGAGCCCGCTTATGTTGAGAAGGTCACCGGCATCACGATGACGGCATCGGACACAAACTCCGAGCGTGCTTCGGCGCTTTTCATCCGCTGGTTCACATCGACCGAGAATAACTCCGCATTTGTCGGAGACAGCGGGTATATCCCCGCCGCCGGTGCGGCCGTGAGCGTTTCGGACTATGCCATATACTCCGAGCTTCAGACCGCTATGGCCGAGCGCCGCAATAATTCCGAGCGCTATACCTTCGAGGCAAGCGCCGAGTATTCCGTCAACAGCCGCAGCTTTGACGAGATACTAAACACTATAATGGATTCGTTAAACTAACAGATATATGAGGTGAAACAATGGATAAGTTCAGAGTTTTGGAGATCAAAAAGAGCGTGTTTGAAAACAACGACCGTGAGGCCGATGAACTGAGAAAGGAGCTCAAGCAGGAAAAGACCTTCCTGCTCAATCTCATGTCGTCCCCAGGCTCGGGAAAGACAACTACCCTTAAGGCCACCATCGCCGCACTCAAGGACGAGATGCGTATCGGCGTTATGGAAGCAGATATCGACTCCGATGTTGATGCCCACACCATCGCAGAGACCGGCGCAAAGGTCATCCAGCTGCACACCGGCGGCATGTGCCACCTCGACGCGGGCATGACGCGCCAGGGCCTCGAGGGCCTCGGCACCGAGAACATCGACCTCGCCATCCTCGAGAACGTCGGCAACCTCGTCTGCCCGGCGGAGTTTGACACCGGCGCCGTGAAAAACGCCATGATCCTCTCCGTGCCGGAGGGCGACGACAAGCCGCTGAAGTACCCGCTGATGTTCTCCATCTGCGATGTGCTTTTGGTCAACAAGATCGATGTCATGCCGTACTTTGACTTTGACCTTGAAGCCTGCAAGCGCTATGTGACCAAGCTCAATCCCAACATCAAGATAATCCCCATCTCCGCAAGAACGGGTGAGGGCATTGACGAATGGGCAAATTGGCTGCGTGAGCAGGTTAAGCAGTGGAATAGCTGAAAAAATATAACGAGACCCGATGATATTTGTCATCGGGTCTCGTCTTTATATATGGAGCTTATGCGGGGTCGTATGACTTGCTGACCTCATTGCCGTCTGCATCATAGTCTATACATTCCATGAGCTTCGGGTCAACACGGCTCTGCTTTTTTATCGTCATGCCGACACCCTTGTTGTTGAACACCCAAATGTAGTTGTTCCAAGCACCGGGGTCCTTCTTTCTGAAAACGGTGGTCTCGTTGAGCCTGCAAAACTTTGCACGACCCTCGGCGGTGTCCAAAAGATCGCCCTCGCCGGTGTAAAACAGCTCATCGTGGTAATGGTAATTGTCTTCCTCTTCTATTTGCTTTTTGACCTCTTCTCGTGACATTTCAGTACCTCCGCTGGTTTTTTAAAGATTGTAACACGATATTATTATTCTTTCAAGGGTGATAAATATTAAAAATAAAATAACTTATTGTCCCGTTCATGTTGACACTTTGTATCATATTTTGCTAAAATGATGTTTAATAAATAAAATGTAGCGGAGTGATCGAATGTATAACACAATAATCGTTGAGGACGACCTGATGGTCTGCTCTATACTGACAAAGCAGTTCGGCCGCTTTCCGCAGCTTGCACTCACCGGCAATTTCAGACGCTGTGTCGATGCGCTTGAGTATATCACTGGGCATCCGGACGATACGGAGCTTATCGTGCTCGATTATTATATGCCCGGCATGAACGGTATTGAGTTTTTGTCGGAGCTCAGAAAAACAAATACCGATGTGCAGGTCATAATGATAACCTCGGCAGACGAGTATTCGGTCATCCGCTCCGCTATGTGCTACGGCATATGCGACTATATCCTAAAGCCATTTAACAGCGCAAGGCTCGAAAAGGCGGTAGCCAAGTTCTGCACCGTCATGAAGCTAAAGAACGATACCCATGTCTGGACGCAGGACAAGATCGATATACTTCTTTGCCCGCATAAGCGCTATAACACCGAGGGCGAAACGGCAAAGCTCGGCACAAGCAAGATAAATGCGGCAACGCTTTCGCTCGTGCGCAGCTACATGGAAAAGCACGCCGGAAGAAAAATGCCGCTTTCGGAGATAAGCCGAGGGCTCGAGCTTTCAACTGTAACCGTGCGCAGATATCTCAAGCATCTCAACAGCCTGGGCGAGGTCAATATAACGCTCGACTGCAAGACCGGAGGCAGACCGTCGGAGATATTCGAGTATAAGGGTGCGGGTGAATGATGAAGGATATAAAAAGCACATATACTCTTGCCGGAAACGACTATGACGGCGCACTAAACCGAACGGCAGGCGATGAGGAGCTTCTCTTGAGCCTGTTTGATATGTTCTTAAACGATAAAAGCTGGCAGGAGCTCAATGCCGCCATGGCAAACGGTGATGCAAAATCTGCCTTTGCGGCTGCCCACTCGCTCAAGGGCAGCAGCGGAATGCTCGGCATGACAAAGCTTTTTGAAGCAATGCGCCCCTTGGCAGAAGCCCTCCGCGGCGGGGATATTGCGCTTGCAAAGAGGCTGTTTCCCGTAGCTGAGCGTGAGTATAAAGCTGTGACGGAGCTTATCAAAACTCTATGAAAATGCTTGTATTGGGCGTCATAGCCTTTGCCGTAATGGCGATAGGCGACCTTAACGATGCCTTTTTTAAAAAGAGACCGATCAAGCTGTGCTTTCCCTTGGGACTTGTTATGCTGTGCCTAGCAACGGCGGCAAGGCTCGATTTTGCAAAGCTCAGTGTTTTGTGGTGTGCAGCGGCAGCGGTGTTTTTGGTGCTGGAGCTGTATGCGCTGTTCGGTTCATTTTCCGTGAGTGAGGCGTATACTGCGACCGATGTACCGAGACAGACATGCGACAATGGACTGTATTCACTGTGCAGGCACCCGGGCATACCCCTGTTTGCGTGTCTGTATATCTGCCTGCATTTCGGAGCGGGGCTTCCGCTTTTGGATGCACTGGTGTATATATTCTGCGACCTTCTGCTTGCCGTTTTTGAGGATGCCGTCATTTTCCCGAGGATTTTGGGCGGATATGACGATTACAAAAAGCGTGTACCATTTATCATACCGAGGTTTTACAGAGATAAATGACCTTTCAGAAACAATTAAAAAAGATGACAAAGCATCAGCTTTGGAACGAATATTGCGGATATCTTGACCTAAGCTTGAGCGAGTATATGTACATACAAAACCGGCTCATGACCGAGCAGATTGAGCTTTGGAGCAAGTCCCCGCTTGGCAAAAGCATATTAAAGGGCAGCGCTCCCAAGACCATTGAGGAGTTTAGAAAGGCCGTCCCCTTGACGGATTATTTCGACTACGCCGATATACTCTTTACAAGGGATGCTTCACTTTTGCCCGAGCCGCCGGTCATTTGGATAGAAACGACCTGGGAGGGCGGCTTCAGACCCATCAAAATAGCACCCTATACCCGCCGGATGCTCGATTCTTACAAGCATAATATCATGGCGATGGCTATGCTCGTGTCGGGAAATGGAAAAGAGGACTTTAACATCAAGCCCGGGCATAGATTCCTTTACGGCGGAGCGCCGCTTCCGTACGAAACGGGGCTCATCCCGTCACTCATGAACGAGGAAATGCGCTTTGAGTGGCTGCCCGACAGCGACGAGTACGCCGATCTCAGCTTTAGTCAGCGCATGAAAAAGGGCTTCAAAATGGCCTTTAACGGCGGAATTGACTACTTTTTCGCCATGGGAAGCGTCGCAAATTACATAACCGAAAACTTCGATAAGCAGATTTCCTCCGGTGGAGGCAGCGGCCGAGTGCAGGTATCGCCCGTCATTGCGGCGAGGTATCTCAAGGCAAAGATAGCCTGCAAAAAGGAGCACAGGAAGATAAAGCCCGTTGACCTTTTCAGGATAACCGGCTTTGCCTGCACGGGGACCGACGGTAAATGCTACCGTGACCGCCTTGCTGATGCTTGGGGCGTAACGCCCGTCGAGGTCGCCGCCGGAACGGAGTCGACCTGCGTCGGCTGCGATACTTGGGAGCAAAAGGGCATGGTGTTCTTTCCCGACTCGTGCTTTTATGAGTTTATCCCCGAGAGCGAAATGCTAAGAAGTCTTGAAGATCCTAGCTACAAGCCCATGACCTGCCTTATGGACGGGGTCAAAAAGGGCGGTAATTATGAAATTGTTATAAGCGTTCTGCACGGCGGGGCGTTCATGCGCTACCGCATCGGGGATGTGTACCAGTGCACCGATATCGGCAAGGACGGCGGCCTGCCGAGGTTCACCTACCTTGACCGTATACCGACCGTCATTGACATTGCCGGATTTACGAGAATAACAGAAAATTCGATAAATGAGGTCATCAGGATATCCAAGCTCGGCATCGGGGACTGGATAGCCTGCAAGGAGTACGGCGAGAATAACACTCCGTTTCTGCACATGTATCTTGAGGTCACACCCGAGGCACGGGCAAGCGATGTTGTCACAAAGCAGGTGCTGACAGAGCATCTATCCGTGTATTTCAGATATTTTGACAGCGACTATAAGGATCTTAAAAAGCTTTTAAACATTGAGCCGCTGCAAATTTCCGTTCTGCCCCACGGCTCGATAAGCTCGTTTGAGCAGAAAACCGGCAAGAAGCTTGCCAGGATAAATGCCGATGCTATTTTAGTTAAAATGCTCATATCAGAATGCGGCATAATAAACGACGAGGGGGAAGAAGCGTGAATGTATCGTATCTTTAT
>DQDL01000094.1:25314-32783 GCA_003533405.1 Clostridiales bacterium
AATATCCGCATGTCTGCTTTTTTCTCTCATGTTCGTTGCGTTCATGGCAGCCGAAAAAAGCAAGGAAATGAGGGCGTGGATAGTCCTGCTCGGCGACATGGCGTTATGGTCGTTGGGCTCGCTTTTTATGCGCCTTAATGTGTTCCCGAGTTATCAGTTTTGGTACTATGTCTCGCTTTTGGCGCTGTTTTCGATAGCGTTTCTTGTGTATAACTATGTTTATCAGTTCGCAAATTACAAAAACGGGCTCGTTCGACTGATTTGGTTTGGCGGAACGGTTATAATCTTAGTGATATCGGCCACCGGCTATTTCCTCGCTCCACCCGAAATGCTCACCAACGAGCAGGGCAATGCGGTGTTCAAATACGCTATGGATTGGCGCATCGCCATACCCTCTGTGTTTTTCATGTGCATCGTTGCGTCCATCATCAGAATGTTCCGGCGCATCCTTGAGGAAAAGGGCACAAGAGCGCCCGGCGTTATGGAGATAATCATCGGCTGCTTTGTGCTTGCGCTCGGCAATATCATTCAGATACTGCCCGGAAACACCTTCCCGTGGGACACACTGTTCGGCGCTGCGTTTGCCATCATGCTCATGCTGTCTCTATATAAGAGAAGAATGTTCAACACGAAGCTCATCATCTCAAGCAGCATCCTCGTTGCGTTTTCGTCTGTCATGTGTGTTGCCACGGCGGCGTACTTCTTTCCGAGGGTCGCCGCACTGTTTGAGGAGGTCGGTGGACACTTGGCAAGCCCGCCGGTCGAGGCTTTTATCTTCCTGTCTGTAATTTTGTTTATTGCGATAGTGCTGTTCAAGCGCCTGTTGTCGGCAATATTCTCCGACGAGGAGCAGCGTGGCTATATCATAAAGCGCTACAGCGATATCGTTTCCAAAACGCTCGATATCGACAGCATACTGCGGGAGACCGTCAGAGTGATCAAAAACGAGCTCACGGTCAACCAAATGTATATCTGCCTGCTTCAGGACGGCAAATATGTCCCCGTGTGCAGTGCAATGCCGCTAAAGCCTGCTACTTTCACGATAGCCGCCGACCATCCCTGCGTAAAGTATTTTGAAAAGGCAAATAATAATTCAAACCATATAGTTCTCCGTGAGTTTGAGACAAATCCTCTGTACAAGTCCCTGTGGGGCTCGGAAAAGGAGCTTTTCAATAAGCACGACATTTCGACAATCGTCGCACTCAAGGACGGCAACAGCGTCGTCGGTTTGCTGCTGCTCGCCGAAAAGGAAAAGCGCATGGGCTATACCTACAGCGACTTTTCGTTCCTCAACACCATATCCGCCATTGCGTCGATAGCCGTTAAGAATGCGGCACTTTACAAGCAGGTGGCGCAGCGTGAGTATCTGTTTTCGAGCATGACGGAGTTTATTCCGACTGCCATTTTGATAAAGCAAAAGGGCGAGGATAGCTTCTGCTTCGTAAGCGCCAACACCGAGCGGGTCTTGGGCTTGCCGGCCTCGTATTTCCGTGAGCGCTCGGCTCGCAAGGCACTTGTCGACGGTCTCGGCGAGGAGCGGGCGGCCGAGATAGTGAGCACGCTTTCCGGCTCATCAAAGGCATATACCTGCGATATCCCGTTTATAAATCGCAAGGATTGCCGTGAGCTGACGATAAGATGCGCATTCTCGCCGATAATTAACAATGGCATCGTTACGCATTATGTCTGCACCGTGAACGACATTTCCGGCGATATCGCAGCCCAGGAGCTTCTTAAAAACTCCGTTGAGATTGCGCAGAACTCCAGCAAGGCGAAGGGCGAATTTCTCTCGCAGGTGTCACACGAGATAAGAACGCCTATGAACTCCATAGCCGGACTTACCTATCTTGCAAGAGAGCTTGTCGGCAAGGACAACGAGGCCGAGCTGAGCGAATATCTCAATCAGATCGACCAGTCCTCGCAGTATCTTCTAAGCCTGCTCAACAACATCATGGACATGAGCAAGATCGAGAGCCGGAAGTACGAGGTGCAGTCAAAGCCTTTTGATGTTGAAAAAGTGCTCGATGAGGTGTATTCTGTATACAGTGTTCAAATGTCGGCAAAGAGCGTCGAGTTTACACTGGACACCGACGGACTTAGCTATAAGAATATCCTCGGCGATGAGATATCGCTGCGCAAGATACTCAATAACCTGCTGTCAAATGCTTACAAGTTCACGGGCTCCGGCGGAAAGGTGAGCCTTTCCGTTGAACAGAAGCTCACCGGCGATAAGTCCGTCATGATGCAGTTTAGAGTGTCCGACACGGGTGTCGGCATAAGCGAGCAGTTTATGCAGCACCTGTTCGAGCCGTACACGCAGGAGCAAAGCGAAAACGGCGGCAAAGCCGCAGGCAGCGGCCTTGGCATGGCGATATGCAAGAGCATGGTCGACCTGCAAAACGGCAGCATCAGAGTGCACAGTGCCGTCGGCAAGGGCACGACCTTTACGGTCGATATCCCTTATACGCTGTGCCGCTCGGTAAAGTCTGAAAATAACGAGACGATCGACTGTTCCGTGCTCAACGGTAAGAGAGTTCTGGTAGTCGACGATGTAATGATAAATACGGTCATAACAAAGCGCCTGCTTGAAAAGTACGGCGTTCTGGTCGACTGCGCCGAAAACGGCAGGGAAGCGGTCGAAAAGTTTGCGTACATGCCAGATCATTACTATGACGCCATACTCATGGACATCCAAATGCCAGTTTTAAACGGCATTGAGGCCGCAGCTCAGATAAGAGCGGTCAAAAAGCGCTATGCGGCGCTTGTGCCCATTGCGGCGATGACTGCCGATGCTTTCATCGGCGACAATCAAGCCGGGACGGGCGATTTCTGCGACTATATCATTAAGCCCGTAAGCCCTGACGAGCTCTACTCTAAGCTTATAAAGATCATTGATTAAGAGGACAGCGATTTGAATTTGCACGATTTTTTTGAAAACGGACAGTATATAGCGTCAAAAGCGTGGAACAGCAAAGGTTTTTTTCCTGTAATGTTTATATCTTCACTGTTTGCACTTGTGACGGATACGCAGCTTCCGGTCATGTACCTGCTGGTTGCGGTTGTAGTGCTGCTGCTCGTTTTCTGCGACGATCTTCTGTCGATAGTTTGCCCTATACTATGTATTTTTCTCCTTTCAACGAAATATTATACGGACTACACATCGCTTGTGCCATATGTGCCTTATGCCGCTGTGCCGTTTGCGGCAGCTGCCGTGTTCAACCTCGTGTATTACCGCAGGCCGCATGTCGGCGGCCGGTTCACCCTTCCGCTGTGCGCAGTGTCGGCGGCACTTCTCATAGGCGGTGTCGGGACTATCTCGGCAAAGGATTATTTCAGACCGACGAGCCTTTATTATATGCTCGGCCTCGGCGTCGTTATGCTCCTGATTTATTTTCTAGCCAATTCCAGACTGGAAAACGAGCGTGACTATGACCGTGTCGAGCGCATGGCGGACATTCTCTTTACGGCGGGAATGGTTGCCTCGGCAGTTGTTCTCATTTTCTATGCCGTTAATCTGGAGCGGTTCATCGAAAAAGGAAGCGTCCTTTTTTTCAAGCCGAGAAACTATGTTGCAAGTGTCCTTCTAATGACGCTGCCTGCATCGTGCCTTTTGATCGAGCGGCGCAGGATACATCTTATAGGTTATGCCGTTATGTGTCTTGCACTTGTCATGAGCGGATCGAGGAGCGGTCTGCTTTTCGGCGCAATGATCGGCTTTGTCAGCGGCGTTTATATTTGCCACCTCAGACGGGAGAGCATTGCCGAACACAGGTGGTATAACTGGGCGTTTCTTGTTTTAGTCGCCGTGCTTTGCTATGTCGGTGTTAAGTATATTCCCGTTTTGTATTCGAGCAGACTTGTCGAGGGCAGCATCATATCCTCTAGTGAGACAAGAGTAAGCTTCATTGAACTTGGAATTAAGGATTTCCTTGCCTGCCCCATAAACGGTGTGGGACTGGGAAACACAAAAAATGTAGGAATATTCAAAGCTATCATACCCGGCAGCCTTGTTTTTTATCATAATGCCATCATTCAGGTAATGGGCTCCATGGGAGTCATAGGTGTAATGGCATACTGTTGGCTGTTCGGAGAGAGAATGCGCCTTATAGTCACAAATCTGCACAGCAAGCAGATAATCTTCGGCTTTTCCTACGCCGGAATACTTGCTATGTCGATGACTAACCCGGGCATATTCTGCCCGTTCCCGGAGGCTGCACTTCTCATCATCATGTTCTCGATAGCTGAAAAAGAGGCGAAAAGGCAAAATCAAATATATATGGTGGAGGATAGTGTATGAAAAAAGCCATAAGCATCCTGCTGGTGCTCGTGCTGCTTGTTTCCCTTGCGCCGCTGTCGGTATTTGCGGCTGGAGACGAGTATGAGACGATAACCGGTACGGTCATGTTCAATGCCGGACATGACGATTCGAAAACGGATCACCCCTGCCCGTTTACCTATAGCGACGAGTATTTTACTCAGTCGGGCTATGACTACAGGCAGGATCTTGCGACCGTGACCATGGCAATGTGCTTCGCGGCGGGTAATGTTGCCGACCCCGCAAGGTACAAGGAAGGCCCCGCAAACCTTATCGATTTCTTTGATCAGATAGGCTTCAAGGATTTTGAAGCGAACAAGGACTTTACCGAAAGACCCGGCAGGAACACCTTCGGCGTTGGCATCGCAAACAAGGTCATATACATAGACGGTGAGAAGTACACCGTCATCGGTATGGGCCTGCGTGGCTGCGGCTACTATGCCGAGTGGGCAGGCGACCTGAATGTCGGCCTTGAGGGCGAGCATACGGGCTTTGCCATCTGCCGTGACACGGCGCTGGCGTTTTTAAAGGATTATCTTGCAAAGCACACGGAGATAACCGGCAAGGTTAAGCTCTGGTGCACCGGCTACAGCCGTGGTGCGGCCGGAACTAACATGCTCGGCGGTGCGATAGACGATATTATCGCATCCGGCAGCAGCATCGGCAAAAATGTCGAGCTTTCGGCTGACGATGTGTATTTCTACTGCTACGAGCCGCCCATGGGTGCAGATGTCAATAAAATCGGCAGCAGCATCTATAATAACATCCACAATATCGTTAACTACAACGACCTCGTCGTCAAGGTTGCACCCGAGTGCATGGGCTTCGCCAGATACGGTGTCGATCATGTCCTGCCCAGCGCAAAGCTCGACGATAACTATGACGCACTCAAGGCTGACATGCTTGAGGTGTTCTCGACCTTTGAAAATGCGGGCACTTATCGCATTGATAATTTCAAGTATGTGACCGTTACCCCCAAAGCAACCATCTCCAAGATAATAAACCTAAAAAACGGCATTACCATGACACAGGGCGAGTTCCTCGATCGCTTTGTCCAGAAGTTGTTCACCGAGGTGTTCACCAAAAGAGCTGAGGTCTACGCAGCTCAGGACGACATTTCAGAGATCGTCCTGCCGCTCATCGGCACATATCCCGACCAGTGGGATACATTCGTTGATATACTCAGCAAGAATGCGGCAAAAAACATCGGCGAGCTTATCTATGTGATAAAGAACAAGTCCACCGAAGAAGTCGTGAACTTTGTTGCGAACCTGTTCCTAGATGCCATGCGCGAAGCCGGCATAACCGAGTACAACTTCGAGCAGGTCAAGAAGATGGTAAGGCCTCTTACGCTTACCGTCATCAAGATAGTCACAAAATGCCCCGACGAGTTTGCAACGCTCATTTTCAACATAGTCGGTATCATGTCCGCCCACTACGGTGAGCTCGGCATGTCTTGGATGATGTCCATACCCGATGACTACATGAACTCAAAGCCCGATGCGGTCATCAACAACATGCCCTTTACCGATGTCGGCATGGGCTCGTGGTTTTATGACAATGTCAAGTACTGCTACGATAACGGCCTCATGATAGGCGCTGACGCAAGCAGCTTTGTCCCCGAGGGCGCAGTGTCCAGAGGACAGGTCGTCACTGTCCTGTACCGCCTCGCCGGAACACCCTCCGTTGCGGGTCAGACCTGCCCATTTACGGATGTGGATGAAAGCTGGTGCAAGGATGCCATCGTTTGGGGTTATAATGCAGGCGTTGTTATGGGCTATGACGACAATACCTTCCGCACCGACGAGTGCGTGACCCGAGAGCAGCTTGCCGCATTTGTGTACAGATACGCAAATGACGGAGCTGCCGCCTCCGGCAAGACATTGGCATTTACCGACGGCAGCCTTGTCTCAGATTACGCCGTACCGGCGATGAACTGGTGCATCAATAAGGGCGTTATCATAGGCATGGGCGACGGTACGCTTTATCCGCAGGGCAGCTCGACAAGAGCGCAGTTTGCCGCCATGATATCGAGACTTGCTCTTGCAGGCTAAATAGAATAAAAACATCAAAATCAGCCGTTTTATAACGGCTGATTTTCTTGTGATTTGGTAATAAACATGATATAATACAATGATAAACTAAAGCGGAGGCTTTCAATGGATAAATTCAAGCTTGTTTCACCGTATGAACCTATGGGCGACCAGCCCGAGGCGATAGATACGCTTATAAGAGGCATCGAAAACGGCATAGATGAGCAGGTGCTTTTAGGCGTTACGGGCTCTGGCAAGACCTTTACCATGGCAAGCGTTATTGCAAAGCTCAACCGCCCAACGCTCGTTCTTGCGCACAACAAGACCCTTGCAGCACAGCTTTGCGCCGAGTTCAGAGAGTTTTTTCCCGAAAACGCAGTGGAATACTTCGTTTCCTACTACGACTACTACCAACCTGAGGCATACATCCCGCATACCGACACATTTATCGAGAAAGACAGCTCCATAAATGACGAGATTGAGCGCCTAAGACACAGCGCCACATCAAGTCTTTTTGAACGGCGGGACACCATCGTTGTGGCTTCCGTCTCCTGCATCTACGGTCTCGGCGACCCTATCGACTATAAAAACATGGTCATCTCGCTCAGACAGGGGCAGACCAAGAACTTTGACGAGCTATTAAAAAAGCTCATTGAGATACGCTATGAGCGCAACGACATTGCCTTTGAGCGAAATATGTTCAGGGTGCGTGGTGATACCGTTGAAATTTTCCCTGCCTATTCAAGCGACAAGGCCATAAGGGTCGAATTTTTCGGCGACGAGATAGATCGCATCAGCGAGGTCAATGTCGTGACCGGCACGGTGCTGAGATATTTAAACCACGCAGCCATTTACCCTGCGAGCCACTATGTCGTCAGCAAAGAGAAGATGGCACGGGCGATAGACGATATCCGCACGGAGTGCGAGGAGAGGGTGAAATTTTTCGAGGAAAACGGCAAGCTTCTCGAAGCACAGCGCATATCGCAGCGTACAAATTATGATATTGAGATGATGCAGGAGCTCGGCTACTGCACGGGCATAGAAAATTACTCTAGGATAATCTCCGGCAGACCCGTCGGAAGCGCACCGATGACCCTGCTTGACTATTTCCCGGACGATTT
>DQDL01000085.1:0-248 GCA_003533405.1 Clostridiales bacterium
ATGCCTTGCCCTTGAAGTCAAGGCTGATCTCGCCCTCAGGCGAGCGCACCACGCGAATAAGCTCGCGCTTGGGTTTCATTTCGCGGCAGCCAAGGCACTGCCTCATCGGTATTTTCTTTTCCACAACTGCCGCCTCCTTTTGGGTCGATCGGCTGTAAACCAGTGTTTATCAGCTCTCGCTTTCGGGCTTGATGTCTATCTTATATCCGGTGAGCTTTGCGGCCAGACGTGCGTTCTGGCCTTCCTTG
>DQDL01000085.1:454-3156 GCA_003533405.1 Clostridiales bacterium
GATCTTCCAGCCGGTCAGCTTGGCCGCAAGACGTGCGTTCTGGCCTTCCTTGCCGATGGCAAGGGACAGCTGAGAATCGGGGACGATGACGCGGCAGCTCTTGCCGTCCTCGAGCATGGTGACGCTGACGACCTCGGACGGGGAGAGAGCCGCGGCAATATACTCCTCGGGAACCTCGCTGTACTTGACGATATCGATCTTCTCTCCGCCAAGCTCGTTTACGATGCTTGCGACACGGCCGCCCTTGGGGCCGACGCAGGAGCCAATCGGGTCAACATCCGGGTCGGCCGACCACACAGCCATCTTGGTGCGGCTGCCGGCTTCACGGGCGATGGACTTTATCTCAACGGTGCCGTCATATATCTCGGGGACTTCAAGCTCGAACAGGCGCTTGACAAGGCCGGGGTGCGTGCGGGAAATGAGCACCTGCGGGCCGCGGGTGGAATTTCTGACCTCGACGACATAGACCTTGATGCGGTCGCCCTCTTTGAGCTCCTCGGTCTTGATGCGCTCATTGGGAGCAAGCATTGCCTCGGTAAACTCGCTGTTGGAGTTTATGCGGATGGACACGCTGCCGGTCCTCGGCTCGATGCGGGAGACAACGCCGGTGAGTATCTCATGCTCTTTAGAGGTAAACTCCTCGTAGATTATGCCGCGCTCGGCCTCACGAATGCCCTGGATGATGACCTGCTTTGCAGCCTGTGCGGCTATTCGGCCGAACTTCTTGGTCTCAACCGGAACCTTAATGGTATCGCCGACCTTGGCACGCTTAGTTATCTTCTTCGCAGCCTCAAGGTCTATCTCAAGAGCTTTGTCCTCGACCTGCTCGACGGCGACCTTGTTTACATACATCTCGATGCGCTTTCTGCTCTCGTCAAGCAGGATTTCGACATTGTCGGCGCATTCGGGATTATCACGGCGAAAGGCCGCAAGCATCGCCTGCTTTATCTTGTCATACATGTATTCTCTGGGAATGCCCTTTTCTTTTTCAAGATCTTCGATTGCCGAGAAAAATTCTGCGTTCATTTTTATATACCCCTTTTATATTATATCGAAATGTGCAGCTTTACCTGCGCAATTTGTGACTTTTTAAGCTGAACGGAGCTGACGGTGATATCGCCGTTATCAAAGCCTTCAAGCTTGCCGACAAGAGACTTTTTGCCCTCATACGGCTGATACAGCTTTACCTCGACCTCGCTACCCATAAACTTCTCAAAATCCGAGGGACGCTTGAGCTCACGCTCGGCTCCGGCAGAGCCGACCTCGAACACATAGCTGTCGGGAATGGGGTCAGCCTCATCAAGGATGGGATCGAGCCTGCGGCTTATCCTCTCGCAGTCGTCAATTCCGACGCCGCCGTCCTTGTCGATAAACACCCTGAGATACCACGAGCCCGCCTCACGGACATACTCAACAGACCAAAGCTCGCAGCCCTCGTCCTCGACGACGGGTCTTGCCAGTGCTTCGACCTTTTCCGTTACTTTACTCATCGTAAAACCGCCTTTTTAACAATTGCAAAATGCTCAACAAAAAGAGTGGGCGTTGACCCACTCTGAAAAACCTGCTGACTTACATTGATATAATAACACCAACGCAGTTGCATTGCAAGCATTTTTTGCGTTTAGATACATTTATTTCTGATAATCGTAATGATCCACGAACTCCTCAAGGCACATTCCGTTTTCCATAATGAACTTTGCGGCCACTGCGCCGACATAACGGTAGTGATACGGCTCGTCAACGCCTGTGATGCCGCTCTTGTCACTGGGGTAGCGCTTTATAAAGCCGTACTCTGCACAATGCTCATCGAGCCACTTGAAAAACTTGGCGTTCATCTTCGAGTAGTCGTATTCGTCATACTGCTTGTCGGTAATATCAACGCCGAGTGCCGTCTGGTGGTCGCTCGTGCCGGGTGTCTCGGAATTTTTAGTCGCAATTTTGACCGCTTCTTCAAAGCTGAGCCTGCCGCCTGCGGTGAGCTTCGTTGCTTCCTCGTTTATCTGCTGGATAGCAGCAGTATAGGACACATAGCCCTTTGCAAGATACGGCTCAAAGCCTGCCTGGCGTGCAGCTTGGATAAGGCCGACAAGCTGGTTTATTGCACGCTTATCAAAGGTAACGCCCAAGTCGCCGACCTCGGAGACATCGGGGGTGTTATCTTTAATTACATGGCTGCTGTTTATGAGAATATAGTTCCAGTCCTCGATATCGATGTTGGGAAAGTCGAGATCCTTATACTTATCCTCGGCTTCAATGCGGCCGTCATAGTCGTCAAGCGGCTTTTTAAGGTTATCGGAATTGACAAACGCACCGTCAGCGCCGCCGAGGATGACCTCGGATTTTAAGCCGGTGCGGGATTGGATAACGAAAACGAGCGCAGCCGCCGCAATTACAAGCGCAAGCAATAACAACGCCTTTTTTATCTTCATATTCGCACCGCCTTTCTTTTGTAACTATCGCATTATACCACACTCTCAGGCTCCGCACAAGCTTTTATACGGGTGCGGCATCCTCGCCGAGGGCAAGGCGCAGCTTTTCCAAGGCTTTTTTCTCGATGCGGCTGACATACGAGCGGCTTATGCCGAGTAATTGCGCTGTCTCACGCTGGGTCTTGGGCTCAAGGCTATTTAGTCCGTAGCGAATTTTGATTATCCTAGCTTCCCTTTCACTCAGCGCCGTGTCCACATATTCGTGCAGCTTCT
>DQDL01000085.1:3356-3565 GCA_003533405.1 Clostridiales bacterium
TATTCGTGCAGCTTCCGACATATCTCAAAATTGCCGACGGCATCGCTGAGCTCCTCGTCCTGCGCAAGCACATCCATGAGAGACAGGCTGTTGCCGTCGGAGTCGGTGTCTATAGCATCCGACAGGCTTACATCTCCAGCTGTCTTTTTCATGCTGCGAAAGTGCATGAGAATCTCATTTTCGCAGCAGCGGCTGGCGTAGGTCGCAAG
>DQDL01000079.1:0-807 GCA_003533405.1 Clostridiales bacterium
TAGTCCAGCACCAGACCGTGCTTGTGTCTGTCCTCGGGAATGTGGCTCATGCCGGAGATGTTTCTTTTGCGGATGGAGGCGTGGGTGATATCGACACCGTTGAGCTTCACGGAGCCCGACTTTGCGTGCTCAAGGCCGGTTATGCCGTAAACAAGCTCGGTCTGACCGTTGCCGTCGATGCCTGCAATGCAGACGATCTCGCCCTTGCGCACCTTGAACGACACATTTTTGACCGCATCGTTTTTGTGCAGCTTTGAAGCGACCGTGAGGTTTTCGACCTCGAGGACGACATCACCGGGCTCGGCGGGCTTTTTGTCGACATGGAAGCTGACATTTCTGCCGACCATCATGGAGGAAAGCTCCTCGGCGCTGGTGTTCTTCGTCTCGACCGTGCCGACGCACTTACCCTTGCGCAGTACCGTGCAGCGGTCTGCGACCGCCATTATCTCGTTGAGCTTGTGGGAGATAAACAGAATGCTCTTGCCCTCGGCCGCAAGGTTTTTCATAATCTGCATGAGATCCTCGATCTCCTGCGGGGTCAGAACTGCGGTCGGCTCGTCGAAAATGAGTATCTCATTTTCACGGTAGAGCATCTTGAGTATCTCGGTGCGCTGCTGCATACCGACGGTGATATCCTCGATGATGGCGTCGGGTTCAACATGCAGGCCGTACTTTTCGCTCAGCTCGACAATGCGCTTTCTCGCCTCGCCCTTTTTGAGAACACCGAGCTTATCCGTCGGCTCAACGCCGAGGATGATGTTATCAAGGACGGAGAAGCACTCAACCAGCTTAAAGTGCTGGTGCACC
>DQDL01000079.1:1007-17777 GCA_003533405.1 Clostridiales bacterium
GTGCACCATGCCGATGCCAAGCGCATTCGCATCGTTGGGGTCGTTTATTTTGACCTCAACGCCGTCTTTCTTGATGATGCCGTGCTCGGGCTGATACAGGCCGAAAAGCACGCTCATAAGCGTGGATTTGCCTGCGCCGTTTTCGCCGAGCAGGGCGTGGATCTCGCCTTTTTTCAGTTGCAGGGTAATGTTGTCGTTTGCGATTATACCGGGAAAAATCTTAGTGATATTCAGCATTTCTATTGCAAACTGCTCATCCAAGTTTATCTGCCTCCCCCTGTTTTTTAATCATAGCAACATCATACTATATAAATTAATTAATTTCAAATTTTTTTGCAAAAAAACGGCGCATAAATAAAAATTGGCAGTGGTTCGGGGCAAAAAAGAAAACAGACAGGCAAAATGCCTGTCTGTTTTAAGGCTTTAGGGTTTAAATTACTTGACGGAGCCCTGATCGTTGACGGTGGTGTGACCTGCGTCGACTGCGGGCATTGCGGTGGTGTCGTTGGAGACCTTAACATCGCCCTTGTGCATTGAAGCAACGAGTGCCTTGTAGTCGTCCTGAGTGAACTTGCCGTCTGCCCACTGAGTGCTCTCCATGGGGATCTGGACATAGTTCTCGGTCGGGTTATCGGAAACGAGGCCGAGGGTGTCGATCTTGCCGCCGTAGTTATCCCAGTTACCTGCGAAGACCTCGGTAAGCATGGTGTTAACGGTTGCTGCAAGGCCCTTCATAGCGGAGGTAACGGTCATGCCTTCGCCATAGCCGCCGTCGATGATGCCCTTCTGGTCGACATCGACGCCGATGACCTTTGCGTTTACCTTCTTAGCAGCCTCGGCTGCGGAGGTGAAGATGCCGCCGCCGCAAGCAAAGACGACCTCGGTGCCTGCTGCGTACCAAGTATCCATCTTTGCGGTGATGTCAGCGTCGCCGTTGAACTGACCGCCGTAAACATAGTTGATCTCAATCTTGGTGTCGAGTTCCTTAGCAGCTGCATCTGCGCCCTGGACAAAGCCAAAGCCGTAACGGATAACTGCGGGAACTGCCATGCCGCCGAGGAAGCCGAGCTTGGTGTAGCCGAGCTTAACTGCTGCGTAACCGGCCATGTAGCCGCACAGCTCTTCCTGGTAAACAGCGCAGTAAACATTCTTGCTTATGTGCTCTTTGTTGTTCGCATCCTTAAGATCGGTGCGGTTGCCGTCCTTGTCGTGATTGTAGAAGGAATCATACAGGTCGAACTCGGAAACATCGAGGCCGATGAATTTGACATCGGGGTGGGTGTCCTGGCACTCTGCAATGGTGCCTGCGAATGCATAGCCGGGCATTACGATGACATTGAAGCCTTCTGCAACAGCCTGCTCGACCATCTCAACACGGGCAGCGGTGCTGTCTGCGGTGGGCTTGTAGTACTTGAACTCGACAGAATTTTTGTCGCAGAAAGCCTTGCAAGCTTCGTAGGTGGTCTGGTTGAAGGACTGGTCGGTTATGTCGCCGTAGTCGGTGATCATTGCTACTTTATAAGCAGCGGTGTCGGGCTTGTCCGTCTCTTTGGGCTTGTCGTTGCCACCGCATGCGCAGAGAGCAAAGACCATAGCAAGAGCGAGGACGATTGCGAGAAATCTTTTCATGATTTTTCCTCCGTATTTTTTAAATTTGTGCGTACAAATTTAGGCGATATGCTCTTCATATCGTCATATCGTGGATATTATACCATTGTCGTGCCAAACAGGCAAGCACTATTTGTCATTTTAGCTAAAAAAGCATAGCCTATCAGCCGAGCTTGGCCATCTTAACGGCGGTATCGAGGGCAATTTCTATCATCTGGGTCAGCGAAAGCTGGCGCTCCTCGGACGACAGAGCCTCGCTGCGGTACAGGTGATCGGATATCGTGCAGATGCACAGAGCACGCTTGCCGGCACGGGCGGCGTTCATGTAAAGGCCTGCGGCCTCCATCTCGACTGCCATAACGCCCATGTCACGCCACTTGGTGCTGTCGTCACAATTTGAGGGGGAGTAGAAGTTATCAGACGACAGAATATTTCCGACCTTCATGTCGATGCCCTTTTCCTTGGCGGCCTCTACGCAGTTACTAAGCAGCGTGTAGTCTGCGATGGGGGCGAAGGTGCCGTTGAGCTCAAACTGGTGGGCAAAGTTCGAGTCGGTGCATGCGCCCTGACCGGCGACAATGTCCATGAGCTTGAGGTCGTCACGCATTGCGCCTGCCGAGCCTATGCGAATGATATTATCGACATCGTAGAAATTGTACAGCTCCCAGCTGTAGATACCGATTGCGGGAATGCCCATGCCGGAAGCCATGACGGTCACGGGAACGCCCTTCCATGTGCCGGTGTGACCCTGAACACCTCGGACATTGTTCACGAGCACGGGGCTTTCCAAAAAGGTCTCGGCGATGAACTTTGCGCGCAGGGGGTCACCGGGCATGAGCACGGTCTTTGCGATATCCTCTTTTTTGGCGGAGATATGCGGAGTGGGAATAGGCATAATAATTCCTCCTGTTGTTATTTTGTATACTATAAGATAAATTATAACAAACAAATTTCAAAAGTCAAATTGCAAGACGGGAATATTTATGATATCATCAAAATCAGATAAAAAATAACAGGGGTGTTTGAGGGATGAACGACATAATCGTAATCGGTATCGCAGGCGGCACGGGAAGCGGAAAAACCACAATCACACGCAAGATAATGCAGCATTTCGGCGGAGATGTGAGCGTCGTGTATCACGATAATTATTACAAGGCGCACCATAATATGAGCTATAATGAGCGCACGAAGCTCAATTATGACCATCCCGACGCATTTGACACGGATCTTCTCATCGAGGATCTCAAGAAGCTGCGCAGGGGGGAGACTATCCAGTGTCCCGTTTACGACTACACGGCTCATGACCGATCGAGCAAGACCGTGACCGTGAAGCCTGCCAAGGTGATCGTGGTCGAGGGTATACTAATTTTCCAGAGCGAAGAGCTGTGCAAGCTCATGGACATCAAAATATATGTCGATACCGATGCCGATGTTCGCATTCTGCGCCGCATCGTGCGTGATGTGCGTGACAGGGGCAGGAGCCTTGAAAGCGTCGTGAACCAGTATCTTACGACCGTAAAGCCCATGCACGAGCAGTTCGTCGAGCCGTCAAAGCGCAAGGCGGATATCATCATCCCCGAGGGCGGCCACAATCAGGTGGCGCTTGAGATGGTGCTCGAGCGGGTGAGAGCACATATAACGAAGTAATATGTTAATGTAGGAGATAATTATGGCGAAGCTGTATTTTAAATACGGTGCAATGGGCTCGTCGAAGTCGGCTCAGGCACTGATAACCCAATTTAACTATGAGGAGCTGGGCATGACCGTGTGGCTCATCAAGCCCAGCATCGACACCCGTGACGGAGCGGATATAATAAAAAGCCGCATCGGACTTGCCCGCAGCGCACAGATAATCACGCCCGAGCAGGATATCGTCAAGGAGTACGCTAAAGCCGGCAGGCACGATGTCATAATCTCCGACGAGGCGCAGTTTTTTACGCCCGAGCAGATAGACCAGCTGCGTGAGCTTGTAGATTTTGAGGATATCCCCGTTTTGTGCTTCGGCCTGCGCACCGATTTTCTCACCCATGTGTTCCCGGGCTCAAAGCGCCTGCTTGAGCTTGCCGACTCCATAACCGAGATAAAGACCGTCTGCGCCTGCGGCAGAAAAGCCACCGTAAATGCGAGAATCGACGAAAACGGCAGAGTCATCACTCAGGGCGACCAGGTGTTCCTCGGCGGCAACGACAGCTATGTTGCCATGTGCCACCGCTGCTGGAAAAAGCGCATCCGCCAGCAGGAAGACCAGACTTATATGTTCTGAGGTGAAGCTGTGAAAAATGTATTTGGATACAAGGACAGCACGATAGAGGGCATGGAGTATGACGGCAAGCGGTTCATAACCGCCGGTATACCCATCAGCCTGCGTGACGAGCTTTATGCCGCCATGGAGCATGAAACGGACATGGAGTTCAGAAGCGACAAGCTTATGTGGGCGACTATCCTCGGCGGTGCAGCTTTTGTAGGCTTTGTTCTTGCACTTATAAAGGTCGTTTCGGCTTTTGGCGGCAGTGTTGCGGACTTGATCGCAAGTCAGCCGCTGGCGTTCTACGGCGGTATATTCTGCGCCGTCCTTTGGCTCGGCTTAAAGGCGTTTAAATCGGCAAGAAAAAGAAGCCTTGCAAATGACGGCAAGGTCGAAGCCGCAGCGGCGGCGCTCAATGCGGTCAAAGACCGCTGCGACAGTGCGCTTGGCGTTCCGTATGACCGCAAAAAGGTCGATATCTTCAGACTTTGGTACGAGCAGAAGTCCGGCAAGGCTGCCGAACCCCTGAGCTTAGAACAGGAGGAAATGAAAATTTTCCGTGAAGATGACGACCTGTGCATTTCCAACAACGAAAACCTCTTTGTTATGCCCATTTCCGGCTTTACCCGCTATGTGCTCCAAAAAGAGAGAGCCGATATGTTTGAATGGCATAAGGATGTTGCCTACAACGAGGGCGAGTACAGCCGCTACGACATTGAATTTGACGGCGACGATTTCTATAGCTGCCGCTGCTACGCCCTGCAATACAGTGAGGGCCTCGACGAGTTCGAGATAGTTTTTGCAGAGTACGAGCTGCCCATATTCAAAGAGATAGTCGATGTGCCGGTCGAGGAGGAGTAAGATATGAAAAATGTTTTCGGATATCCGTACAGCAAAACGGAGGACATGCCCTGTGACGGCGCTCGCTTTATAACGAACAGAGCCGATGCCGCACTAAAAAAGGAAATTGACGATGTTTTCGGCAAAGCGCTTGAGACCAGCAGCAAGGCAAATTTGCCCGGTTGGCTCAAGACGCTGAAGCTCATATGCTATGTCGGCGCTATCATTGTTGCTTTCTCGCTTCTGAGAAACTTGGGCGAGCTTACACTTGCCGAGATGTATGGCAACGCACCGGCTATTTTCTATGGCGGCGGTGTGTGTCTCGTGCTGTGGGCGGCGCTGTTTTGCGTTGAAAAGCTCAAGTACAAAAAGGTCGATGACAGCGGAGAGATAGACAAGGCGCTTGAGAGCATGGAGGAGCTCAACCTCCGCTCCGAGGAGCAGCTCGGCATACCGCACGACCACAAAAAGGTCGATGTTCTGTCGTTCCACTACACCGAGAAAAACGGCAAGGTCAAGATAAAAGAGGAGCTTTTCTACAAGCACATGAATAACGAGATGAAGCTCTTCCGCAATGGTGACGACCTTTGCCTTGCCGATATCGACAGCGTGTACTCGTTCCCGATAGCTGATATCAAGAAGTATGTCCTCAAGAAAAAGAAAGCCAACATGGACGAGTGGAACAAGGATGTGCCGTTCAATAAGGGTGAGTATAAGCAGTATAAGATCACCTCGAACGACTACGGCACGATTTTTTGCAGGTACTACGCCATGCAGATATCCGATGTTTTCGGCGAGTATGAGCTGTTCTTCCCCGAATATGAGCTTGCGCAATTTAAGGCCATCGCCGATGTGCCGGTAGAAAAGGAATAAGCCATGAAAAATGTTTTCGGCCGTCCGTACAGCGACAACGGACAAGCACCGTTTGACGGTGAGCGCTTTGTCACCGAGCGGGTCGACCCCGCTTTCAAAAATGAGATAGACGGCAGCAAGCAGCGGGTGGAGGAGATCAAGAAAAAGGGCAGAATGCCGACATGGAAGCTTTTTGCCGGAACTGTCTTTTTTCCGATATTTGCTTATTTGTACACTCGCATCATGGATGCGACAAACAGCTTAAATATTTTCGCCGGCTTTTCGACAATGCCGCTTATCACCGTTGCCAGCTTGGTTTGCCTTGTTATTTCTATGGGCACGCTGGTGATATATCGCAGAATGTATAAGAAGATGCTTGCAAGCCCCGAGCTTGCGGAGGCTAACGCCCGTCTTGCAAGTCTCGACAAGAACTCTGAGATAATGCTCGGTCTTCCGCAGGAGTACGAAAAGGTGGATGTGCTGTCATTTGAGTATGTCGAAAAAGACGGCAAGGTCAAGATAAAAGACACCCAGTCCTACAAATATCTCAACAACGCAATGAAGCTTTATAAAGACGGCGACATGCTCTGTCTTGCGGATATCGAGAGAGTGTATTCGCTGCCCATAGCCGACATCAAAAAGTATGTTCTCAAAAAGAGAAAGACTATCATCAGCGGCTGGAACAAGGAAACGGCCTACAACGAAGGCAGATACATAAAGTACAAGCTGTCCAAAAACGATAACGGCAGCATCAACTCCAAGTTCTGTGCCATGCGCTGCGCCGACAGCTTCGGCGAGTACGAGGTTTTCTTCCCTGTGTACGAGCTTGAGGCGTTCAAGGCCATCGCCGATGCGCCGACGGAAAAGGAATAAGCCATGATAAATGTTTTCGGATACCAAGGTGACAGCTCCGAGTGCGACGGCGAGCGGTTTGTGACCGCAAGGCTCGATAAGAGCCTTAGCCGTGCCGTAGATGAGGCCTACGCCAAGGCCGACAAGGCGCAGGAAAATGCGACGCTGCCGTTCTGGGCGAATGCGGTCGCATGGCTGTTTTTCATCGTTTTTGCGATCGTTGCAGTGGTAGTTTTGAGAGCGGCAAGCGAGCTCGGCTTTGCCGAAGCGTTTGTGAAGCTGCCGCTTTGGCTGCCGATAGTCGGTGCGGCAGGCTTCGTGGTCTGGCTCGTTTTGAAGCTCATTGAGTACAGAAACGGCAAAAAGGACGAGGAAACGGGCGACTACGACAGAGCGCTGGAAAGCCTTGCGAATATCAAACAGGCCGCTGAGGACAGGCTCGGCATTCCGCCGGACTACACTGTGGTTGACATAATGTCATATCGCTACAAGCCCGCTAAGGGCAAGCTCGACGGCGAGTATTTAAACGAGGATATGAAGCTTTTCAGCAAGGACGATGAGCTCTGCCTTGCCGATATTGACAGCGTGTACTCGTTCCCGATAAAGGACTTTGTGCGCTATTATCTGGGCAGCAAAAAGCTCCCCTTGGCAATATGGAACAAGGAAGAGAACTACGACGAGGGCGAGTACCTGCAATACGGGATAAAAACCAAGTACACCGATATGGCGTGCCTGTGCTACTCCCTGCAGTTTGTCTGCGACTCCGAGGTGTACGAGATAGTATTCCCCGAGTACGAGCTTGAGCATTTTCAAAAGCTCGTCGATGTCCCCGTTGAATTTGACGAATAACAAAAACTCCCGCTCGGTGAGCGGGAGTTTTTGCGCTTTAATCCACTTTGATGATTTTTTGCACGACTTCCGGCGGCAGCTTCACCACTTTGCGGTCGTATGTGATAAGTCCGTTGACTTCGTCCTCCACATCGCTAAGCTGCGTATACACCGCAGCGGCAAGTCCCTGCTCGTATGCGGGGCGAATTTCGCCGCCGTAGAGCTTTTCGAGCGACCTTTGCAGCTCGTCTGCGGATTTTAGGCGCTTGTAGCCGAAATCCTTGGTGTTGAAGCAGTGCCCCTCGCAGCGCAGATTGTAGCCGCCGAACTCGGACAGGAGCACGGCTCTGCCGAGCTTGTCGGGCTTGAAGTTATACTTTTTGAAATACACATGCAGGCTCTTTGTCTCACCTATCTTCTGATCGTGCCAGCCGGAGGCGTGGTCGACCGTGCGGGTCGGATCCATCTGCATGACCTTTGCGGCTATCCTCGCTGCGTCAAACTGCCCCCAGCCCTCGTTGAAGGGCACCCACATTGCGATGCACGGGCAGTTATAAAGCGTTCCGACCATTTCATTGAGCTCAGTCTCGTAATGAGCACGCCCCTCCATGTCGTCACGGGCGAACAGCTTGTAGTTTTTGTCGCTCAGGTGCACGCCGGTCACGAGCGGTGCGGAGATGATGACGGGGTTATACTGCCCGCCGCCGTTTATCATGTCCTGCCACACAAGCATGCCCAGCCTGTCGCAGTGATAGTACCAGCGCAGCGGCTCGACCTTTATATGCTTGCGCAGCATGTTAAAGCCCATGTCCTTTGCCGTCTGAATGTCAAAAATGAGCGCCTCATCGCTCGGAGCGGTGTACATGCCGTCCGACCAATAGCCCTGATCGAGCAGACCGTTGTGAAAATAGGATTTGCCGTTTAAAAACAGGCGCTTTACGCCCTTTTCGTCCTTTTCTACGGAGAACTTGCGCATGGCAAAGTAGCTTTCGACCCTGTCCTCACCGTAGACGACCGCAAAGTCGTAAAGCTTCGGGTGCTCAGGCGACCATGCCTCAAAGTCCGGGACGGGGATTTTCGCCGGCAGGGGATAGCGCTCACCGTTAAACTCGGCGTAGGCTGCGTTGCCGCCGACGGTTTCGGCGGAGACCTCGACAAAAGCCTCGTCGAAATTCGGCGTTATTTTCAATCTTTTTATGCAGTCCTCGGGGACACACTCCGCCCACACGGTCTGCCAAATGCCGCTCTGCGGGGTGTACCATATGCCGCCACGCTCAAACTTCTGCTTGCCACGGGCTTCGTGTGCGGTGTCGGACAGGTCACGCACGCTGACGGATATCTCATTCACGCCCTTGCGAAGGAAACCCGTTGCGTCAAACTCAAACGGCAGGTAGCCGCCGCTGTGTCGGAAGGCACGCAGACCGTTTATGTACACCGTGCACGACTGGTCGACCGCACCGAAGTGCAGCAGCACTCTGCCCTCGTGCTCGGGGCACTCCCAATCACGGCGGTACCACAGATATTCGTTGGGCTTCAGAACACGCCCCACGCCCGACAGCTCGCACTCGGGGGAGAAGGGCACAAGTATCTTGCCGTCCCACTTTTCCGGCTGCTTTTCGCCGGCGGCGGTGATGGCGTAATCCCACTCGCCGTTGAGGTTATAATACGAGTCTCTGCGCATCTGCGGACGGGGATATTCAGGAAGGATATTGTTTTTGTCAAGGCGTTCGCCCCAAGAAGTCAACATGATGCGTCCTCCATACAATAAATATAATTTGATTATACAATATACTTTCCGGTTTGATAAGCCCCAATTTTGCGAACACGGCAAATGCTTTATATTTTGACAAAAGATGAACTAAGTGGCGGATTTTGCGTTGATTTGCACACAATCGTTAATCATTTGTCAGGTTTTCATGCCAAAATGAACGAAAAATTGATAAAAATCGAGTCATTGAATGTAGACACCAAACATAGTTTATGTTATATTTAACTTTGTCATAAAATAGAGAGGTGATGCAAATGCCCTATAAGTTTCGTGGCGGCGTACATCCCAATTATATGAAGGCTCCGGATGAACCGGTAGTCGTCGTAACCCCGCCGCCTCAGGTCATTGTTCCGATGGCACAGCACATCGGCGCACCCTGCCAGCCGCTGGTTGCGGTCGGTGATTATGTAACTATGGGTCAGAAGATCGGCGATAACCCCGCCCCTGTTTCTGCTCCTATTCATTCTCCCGTATCTGGCAAGGTCGTGAAAATCGAGCCCAGACCCCATCCTCTGGGCGATATGATCATGGCAGTCGTCATCGAGAACGACTACCAGGATACCCCCTGCACCGACATGGCCCCCCTGACCGAGGAGCAGCTCAAGGACCCCGAAGCCATCCTCGCCCGTCTGCGTGAGGCCGGTATCGTCGGCATGGGCGGTGCAATGTTCCCGACCGCTTTCAAGATCCGCGGCGGTCTGGGCAAGGTCGATACTCTCATCATCAACGGTGCAGAGTGTGAGCCCTACCTCAACGGCGACCACTGGACGATGAAGCTTCATCCGGAGGAGCTGCTCAAGGGTATAGAGCTTGCACGCATCGCAAGCGGACTGGACAAGGCGTACTACGGCATTGAGAAGAACAAGATGGACGCCATCGAGCTTCTCAACTCCAAGAACCCTGCTCAGTACGGTGTTGAGATCGTGCCCGAAGAGGTCAAGTACCCCCAGGGCGCTGAGAAAATGCAGATCAAGGCTATTACCAACCGTGAGGTCAAGCCCGGCGGTCTGCCCGCAGGCGTAGGCTGCAATGTCATCAGCACTCAGACTGCCTATGCTATCTATCAGGCATGCTACCTCGGCATCCCCTGCATCGAGCGTATACTCACCGTAGGCGGCTCGGCGGTGGATAAGCCCCACAACCTCCAGTGCCGTATAGGTACTCCCTTCAGCTACATCGCAGAGCACTGCGGCGGCTTCATCAAGACTCCCAAGAAGATCGTTCTCGGCGGACCTATGATGGGCCTTATCGCAACCAGCCTCGATGCGGTCAACATCAAGGGTACCGCAGGCATCCTGTTCTTCACCGAGGAAGAGGACAAGACGGTCGAAAATCCCACCTGCATTCGCTGCGGTAAGTGCATTACCGTATGCCCCATGGGTCTTGAGCCTGTCTACATGTACATGTATTTCAAGAAGGGCGACTTCGAGAATATGAAGAAGTACCACATTCTTGATTGCTTCGAGTGCGGCAGCTGTTCCTACAACTGCCCCGGCAGAATGCCCCTTACTCACTCCTTTAAGACCGCAAAGCTTCTGTTTGCCAAGAAGGCTGCGGACGAGAAGGCCCGTGCAGAGGCGGCAGCAAAGGAGGCGGAGAATAAATGAAAGCAAAAGAATATACCTTTGACGCCTCCTACCAGCCTCAGGTAAGGACGAATACCGACACATCCCGCATCATGCTCGATGTCATCATTGCGCTTGTTCCCGCAATGGTCGTCGGCATCGTGATGTTCGGCGTGAAGGCACTGCTGCTCATTGCGGTGTCCGTCGCCTCGGCAGTGTTCTGGGAGTGGGGCTACCGCAAGCTCATGAAGAAGCCGAGCTCCATAGGCGACCTTTCCGCCTGTGTGACCGGTATCCTCGTCGCTCTGGTCATCCCCGTTGGAGCACCCTGGTGGATGCCCGTTGTCGGCACCTTCTTCGCAATGGTCATCGTAAAGCAGCTTTACGGCGGCATCGGCAAGAACTTCCTCAACCCCGCGCTTGCGGCAAGAGCTTTCCTCATGGCATCCTGGCCTGTCATCATGACCACTTGGGCAGTTCCCTCTGTCCTGAGTAAGACCGTTGACGCAGCCACGATGGCAACCCCGCTGAGCATCCTCAAGGCAGGCACCGAGACTATGCCCGATTACTTCAGCTTCGGCAACCTGTTCATCGGCTCCATGCCCGGCTGCATCGGTGAGATCAGCGCTGCTGCTCTGCTTGTCGGCGGCATTTACCTGCTCGTCCGCAAGGTCATCAACTGGCGCATCCCCGTTGCCTTCATCGGCACCGTCGCCATTCTGACCGTCATCTTCCCGAGAAACGGTTACTCCAACATCGATTGGATGGCCTACAACCTGCTCTCCGGCGGTCTGCTCCTCGGCGCTATCTTCATGGCGACCGACTACTCCTCCAGCCCCGTAACTCTCAACGGCCAGCTGCTGTACGGCTTCGGCTGCGGCGCTCTGACCGTTCTGATCCGTTACTTCGGCGGTTATCCCGAGGGTGTTTCCTACGCCATCCTCATCATGAACCTGTGCGCATGGGCTATCGATAAGGGTACCCGCGGCCGCCAGTTCGGCGTGACCAAGGAAGACCTCAAGGCAGCCAAGAAGGCAGCAAAGGAGGCAAAGGCATAATGAAGAAGATACTTAAGCTTACTCTGATCCTTTTCCTCATTTCTGCTATCGTTGCAGGCGTTCTCGGCGTCGTGTACGAGCTCACCGTTGACAGAATCAACGAGATCGCAGCTCAGAAGACCGCCGATGCATACGCAGAAGTCCTTGCGGCAAAGGATTACAAGGAAGTCCAGTACACCGGTGACGATACCGCCATCGATAAGATCTCCCAGGCTATTGCCGAGGACGGAAGCGTCTCCGGCTATGTCGTTGAGACCACCGTTACCGGCAGCCAGGGCAGCATCACCATTATAATCGGTGTTGACAACGATTATAAGTGCACCGGCATTTCCATCACCAGCTCCAGTGAGACCTCCGGCCTCGGCGCAGTTGCATCCAGCCCCAGCGACAAGGGTGTTGCATTCCGTGCACAGTTTGTCGGCCAGGGCTCTGATGTCCAGCTTGCAAAGAAGGGCGGAGACATTGAGGCTCTCACCGGTGCGACCATCACATCCACCGCAGTTACCAGCGCAGTGGCATCCGCTACCGCAGCCTGCGAGAGTCTGGGTTAAGGAGGTAGACTTAAATGAACATTAAAAAACAGTTTAAGGAAGGCCTTATCACCAACAACCCCGTTCTTGTTCAGCTTATCGGTATGTGCGCCACAATGGCAATCACCACGAGCCTCTTTAACGGCGTCGGCATGGGCCTGTCCGTTCTCATCATTCTGACCTGCTGCAACGTTGTTGTTTCCGCTATCAGAAAGGTAATACCCAACGAGATCCGTCTTGCAATATTCGTTGTTGTCATTGCGGGCTTCGTTACGATAGTTGACCTGCTGCTGCAGGCGTTCGTCCCCGCACTTAGCGAGGCTCTGGGCGTGTTCATCCCGCTCATCGTCGTTAACTGCATCATCATCGGCCGTGCAGAGGCATTCTGCCAGAAGAACACCATCGGCGCATCCTTCTTCGACGGTATATTCCAGGGTCTGGGCTACACCATCGTTCTGATCGTAATGTGCCTTATCCGTGAGCTTCTCGGCTTCGGCACTATCGGCGGCGGCCTTCTCGATCCTGTCAGGGGTCTCACTCTTGACGGCACCGGCTCGGGCTTTGCCGTGTTCGGAGCCGACTTCCAGGGCGCAATGGTCCTGACCATGCCCTTCGGCGGCTTCCTTACCCTCGGCTGCCTGATCGCACTTATGCAGTACGCTCTGCGTAAGTCTGCCGAAAAGAAAGCAAAGAAGGAGGCTGAGAGCAAATGACAAGTACAGCTTCCATTATCACCATCGCCCTGAGTGCGATCCTGATAAATAACTTCATCTTCTCGCAGTTCCTCGGCTGCTGCCCGTTCCTCGGCTGCTCGTCTAAGGTCGACACCGCAATAGGCATGGGTCTTGCAGTTACCTTCGTTATGGGCCTTGCATCCGCTATCTGCTGGGTCGTCGATACATACATCCTCGTCCCGCTGAGCCTCGGCTTCCTCGAGACCCTCGCATTTATCCTCATCATCGCCGGCCTCGTTCAGTTCGTCGAGATGTTCCTTAAAAAGTCCATCCCCTCGCTGTACTCGGCACTGGGCATTTACCTGCCCCTTATCACCACCAACTGCGCAGTTCTCGGTGTTGTTCTGCTGAATGTTCAGTATCACTTCAACTTCATCCAGTCTACGCTTTACGGTGTGTTCGGCGGCCTCGGCTTCCTGCTTGCGATCGTTCTGTTCGCCTCCGTGCGTGAGCGCATCGACTTTGCGGATTATCCCGAGAGCTTTGAGGGCTTCCCGATCTGCCTTGTGTCTGCGGCTCTGCTCGCTCTGGCCTTCATGGGCTTCAGCGGCATGAACATTCCGCTTTAAGGAGGGCTAAGATATGGATTTTATGGTTATTCTTAAGGCCCTTTTGGTGCTGGGCATCCTGGGCGGCGTTTTCGGCGCTATCCTCGCATTCGCATCAAAGATCTTCTATGTTGAAGTTGACCCCAAGCAGGAAGCCGTTCGTGAGTGCCTTGCAGGCGCAAACTGCGGCGGCTGCGGTTACCCCGGCTGCGACGGCTATGCCGCTGCGGTCGCAAAGGGCGAAGCTCCGGTTAACAAGTGTGTCGCAGGCGGTGCTGAAGCTGCCGCAAAGATCGGCGAGATTATGGGCGTTTCCGCCGGTGATGCCGTTCGTCAGGTCGCTTTCGTTCCCTGCTCCGGCACGGAGGGTCACGCTCTCAAGCGCTTCAACTACAACGGCCCGAAAAACTGTCAGGCAGCAATGCTGTTCGGCGGTAAGAGCAATATGGACTGCCGCTTTGCATGTATCGGTCTCGGCAACTGTGCCGATGCCTGCCAGTTCGGCGCAATGCACATCGTTGACGGTGTCGCAAAGGTCGACCGTGAACAGTGTGTCGGCTGCGGCGCTTGCGTCGATGTCTGCCCCAAGAAGATCGTCAGACTCGTTCCCTATGACCAGCATGTCGAAGTCGCATGCTCCAGCCATGATAAGGGCGCAGCTGTCAACAAGATCTGCGATGCAGGCTGCATCGGCTGCATGAAGTGTCAGCGTGAGTGCCCCGCAGATGCGATCGTCGTTGTTGACAATCTGGCCAAGATCGATGTCACCAAGTGCGTGCAGTGCGGACATTGCTCCGATATCTGCCCGAGACACATCATCAAGGTTCAGAACTGACAGCAAATTTTCAAAAATACCTAAACGAGAAATCGTTTAGGTATTTTTTTCTTTGCATACAGAAATTTTCTTTGCGCAAAACTACTCAAAAGGAGTGGTTCAAATGAGCGTAAAGCGAAAAAAGATAATCCTTGCCGTAGCACTGATAGTCGCTGTCAATTTACTTATTATAGCCCTTGCACAGTCGGCAGATGCGGCGCTTTATAAGCGTGGCTCATCCGGTGCGACCGTGACAGAGATACAGACCCGCCTCAAAAGCTGGGGGTATTATAACTACACCGTAGACGGCATCTACGGCAGCCGCACGGAGAACGCCGTCAAGTATTTTCAGCGCCAAAACGGCCTTGCCGTTGACGGACAGGCAGGGGACAAGACCCTAGCCGCAATGGGTATCTACGCAGGACAAGGCTCATCACACAGCGACGGCGATGTCTATCTTCTTGCACGCCTTATCTCCGCCGAAGCCCGTGGCGAGCCGTATGTCGGGCAGGTCGCAGTCGGCGCAGTCGTCATGAACAGGATAGACCATCCGTCGTTTCCGAACAGTCTGTCCGGCGTTATCTATCAGTCCGGCGCATTTTCATGCCTCGATGACGGGCAGTTCGACCAGCCTATTTCCGACAGCGCCTACCGAGCCGCCCGAGAAGCACTAAACGGCTCCGACCCCACCGGCGGAGCGATATATTACTTTAACCCCGCCACCGCCACCAGCAAGTGGATATGGTCACGCCCGCTGCTGCTCGTTATCGGCAGCCACAGATTTTGCGCTTGACTTGGTATGGCGATGATAATAAAATATAGAAAAACATCGGCGGCTTGCCGCCGTACATAGAAAGGTGATATGTATGAATAAGTGTCCTCAATGTGGAGCCTACATCCCCGACGGCGGCAGAATGTGCATAAGCTGCGGCTGGAAGCCCGAGGGCGGCGACGGCATGTTTGATAATCCCATATTTCAATATATGCAGGATGCCTTCGAAAAGGCAGGCCCTCAGATGACGGGCGACGACAGGATCCCCGACGAGTTCCGTGAGCGCGACCTCGCCGCCACCGGCTATATCGGCCCGCTGTTTATATATTCGCTCATCAAAAACAGCGACTCCGACCTCATAAAGTACCATGCCAAGCAGTCGGCAATGCTGCTGGCTTTGCATGCGCTCAACAGCGTTGTCGCCGTTGTACCTTATGTCGGCAAGCCTGTCAAAAAGATAAACACCGCAATACTCGTCGTACTTGCATTCCTCGGCGCACGCAATGCCTATTTCGGCAAGAAGGAGCCCGTGCCCTATGTCGGCCAGATCTTCGCAAAGCTGCTGGAGGTATTCTAAGGTGAAGTTCGTTACATATATAAATGAAGGCGAGTCCGCAGTCGGCGTCCTGAACGCCGCCGAGACTGCCGTTATCCCCACCTCCGAGTTGGGTCTCAAGGCGCAGAGTATGAATGAGCTGATAGCCGAGCTGAACGGCTCGCTGCCCACCGTGCCGGGCGATGCAAAGGAGCTTCCGCTTGCTGCCGTGAAGCTCGACGCACCCATCCCCGAGCCCAAGCAGGATGTCATCTGCCTTGGTCTGAACTACCGTGACCACGCCGAGGAGGCTACCCGTGCCGATGCGGTGTTCGATGTTCAGCGTGGCGATGCCGTGTATTTCTCCAAGCGCCTGAACAAAGCAGTTGCCACGAACGACACCATCGACGGCCACTTCGATATCTGCGACAGCCTCGACTACGAGGTCGAGCTCGGCGTCATAATCGGCAAGGACGCAAAGAATGTCAAGGCCGCCGATGCAGCTGAGTACATTTTCGGCTATACAATAATCAACGATGTTTCCGCCCGCAATCTTCAGACCCGCCACAAGCAGTGGTATTTCGGTAAAAGTCTAGACGGTTTCACACCCATGGGACCGTACATCCGGTCGGCAGACGAGCTCGGCGCAATGCCAGAACTCAATATACGCTGCTATGTAAACGGCGAGCTGCGCCAAAACAGCAACACCCGCATGATGATTTTCGACATTCCGTATATCATCGAGGAGTTGTCCGCCGGCATGACACTCAAGGCAGGTACGGTAATTGCCACCGGCACGCCCAGCGGCGTGGGCCTCGGCATGGATCCCACCGTTCGGCAGTACCTCAAAAGCGGCGATATCGTTCGCTGCGAGATAGACGGGTTAGGCATCCTTGAAAACACCATAGGCTGATAATGACCGCCGCCGAAGCTTCGCCTTCGGCGGCGTATATCTTGCGTTCGATTTGATAATTGAACACAAGATTTAGAACAGTCAAAACGATTAAAAAAAGGATACGAAAAAGTTTCAAAAACCGCTTGACATTTGCCGATTCCGGTGCTATTCTATCAAAGCAATTCGGAAGACGACGGAAAAGAGCAAATGAAAAAACTAAAAAAGTTTTGCAAAAAGTTCTTGACAAAGCCTGATGAATTTGCTATTATATAAAAGCTCACCGTGTGAGCGGCGAGCGAGAGTGTACCTTGAAAATTAGATAATGT
>DQDL01000073.1:0-3104 GCA_003533405.1 Clostridiales bacterium
CCCGACCGGCGCCGGCAAGACCACGATGGTGAACCTGCTCATGCGTTTTTATGAGCTGTGGAGCGGCAAGATACGCATAGACGGCGTGCCGATATCCCAAATGAAGCGCAGCGATGTGCACGCCCTGTTCGGCATGGTTTTGCAGGACACATGGCTGTTTGAGGGCACATACCGTGAAAATATCGTCTACGGCAAGGAAAATGTCACCGATGAGCAGGTGAGAGCTGCCTGCAAGGCGGTCGGTATGGATCACTTTATCATGACCCTGCCCGACGGCTACGACACCGTGCTCAGTGACCGCAGCAGCCTGTCTGCCGGTCAGCGCCAGCTTCTCACCATCGCAAGAGCCATGGTCGAAAACGCACCCATGATAATTCTCGATGAAGCCACAAGCTCCGTCGACACCCGCACGGAAGCTCTCGTCCAGCAGGCGATGTACAAGCTCACCGAGGGCAGGACCTCATTCGTCATTGCCCACAGGCTCTCGACTATTCGTGACGCAGACCTCATACTCGTCATGGAAAAGGGCGATGTCGTAGAAAGCGGCACGCACGAGCAGCTTTTGAAGAAGGACGGTCTGTACAAGGAGCTGTATTACAGCCAGTTTGAGGCAAAGTGAGGAAATATGAAAAAGGTTGCACTTATAACGGGCTCGTCCCGTGGCATAGGCAGGGCAGAGGCGATAGCACTCGCCCGTGACGGCTATGCCGTCTGCGTGAACTGCGTCGAGCGGGAGGATAAGGCGCAGGAGCTTGCAGCACAGCTTCGCAGCGAGGGCTGTGAAGCCATGTGGTACAAGGCCGATGTCGCCGATGCCGCTGCCGTAAAGCAAATGGTCGCCGAGGTGGAAAAGACCCTCGGCGCCGTGACGCTTTTAGTCAACAACGCAGGCATAGCAAAGCAGTGCCTGTTTCAGGACATGACCGAGGATTATTGGCGGCACATTTTCGATGTGAACCTCAACGGTGCGTTCAACACCATCCAGGCCGTGCTTCCGCATATGCTGCACGAGCACTCGGGCTGTATCATAAACACCTCGTCTATATGGGGTCAGCACGGCGCATCCTGCGAAGTCGCTTATTCGGCAACGAAGCACGCCATCATCGGGCTAACCCGCTCGCTTGCGCAAGAGCTTGCACCGACCAATATCCGTGTAAACTGCGTCGCTCCCGGCGTTATAAACACCGACATGGTGCAGGTGCTCGGGCGTGAAACGCTCGATGCCCTTGCCGGGGACACCCCCGTCGGCAGGCTCGGCAGACCCGAGGACATTGCGGCGGTCGTGAGTTTTTTGGCATCGGACGCTGCGTCCTTTATCACCGGCCAGGTCATAACCTCCGATGGCGGCTTTATAAAGTAAAATGCTCATATACGCACTGACCATAGTAAAGCCCGCTGACCGTCCGAAGCTTGAGCGGCTGTATCTTGAGTACCGCAGCGTGATGTTCTGTGCCGCAAACGAGATACTGCATAACGAACATGAGACCGAGGACGCAGTCCAGCAGGCGTTCATGAAAATTGCGGAAAACCTCGACAAGGTGCCGGACGAGCTATCGCATAAGACAAAAGCCTTTGTCGTCACGATAGCGGAAAACACCGCCATCGACCGCTACCGTAAGCTCAAGCGCCACGGCGACTGCGAGCTTTGCGAGGAGGCTTGCGGCATCGAAGCCAATAGCGCCGATGAGCTGGTAAGCTGCATATTAAAACTGCCTGCACGCTACAGGCAGTTTATACTATTAAAATATTACCACGGCTATTCGACCCGAGAGATAGCAAAGCTTCTCGGCATGTCGAGCGCCGCTGCGAGCAAGACCGCTCAGCGGGCAAAGCAAAGACTTGAACAATTGTGCAGGGAGGCGGGACTTTTATGATAAGCGATAACGATCTCAAAATTGCCGCAGAAAAAGCAAGCACTGCCATTTTAGCTGCACTGCCCGAGGCTGAGCACGAGTTTTCGCCGGAGCATGAGCGCAAAATCGCCGCCATCGGCAGAAAAGCACGGCTCAAAAAAGTGCTGTCCACCGCCGCCGTTATTCTGCTTATCATCATCGCAGGCGGTATCGGCGTTTTGACCTTCAGTCCCGAGGCAAGGGCGGAGCTTGAATCGACTTGGAACAGGCTCATCGGCGATGACGGTTGGCCGACCTACATAAACGGCAAAAAAGCGAGCGCTCCCGCACTCATGTACCGCCCGACTTGGCTGCCGGATGGGTACGAGGTGCTTAGCGAGAACGCCGACTTCGGCATCATCGAGTACCGAAACGGCCTGTCCGCCATAACCTATGGCTGCACAAGCTCCTCTGCGGACTTCCTGTCCGCCGTTGAGTGTACCTCCCACGAGGTCACCGTCGGCGGCACGACCGCAACGGTCTATGTGCCGGTCGAAAATGAGTTTAACTACACCCGAAAGACGCTCGCATTTATAAAAGGCGGCTGCCTCATAACCATAGCTGCCGACCTAGATGAGCCGGAGCTCATAAAAATTGCGGAAAGCGTAAAAATATCCGACAATTAGTGTCCAAAATTAGCTCCCTGTTTCGTTATAGAGGTTGTAGAGTAACTAAAACGAAATAAGGAGCTTTTTTATATGAAAAAGAGAAAACGCCTGCTTATCGCACCATTTGCCGTGTACCTTGCCGCCGCAGTGTACCTATTATTCATGCGCCATGCCGCAAGCGACCTGCTGTTTTCGGAATATGTGCGGCAGAACACTAATTTTATCCCGTTTTTCAGCTTCTATGTACTGTACACAACACCGTATATCTCCTACCGTGTGCTCGTGCCGTTCTGCGTGAATCTATTTGGCAACCTCGCTCTGTTCTTCCCGTGGGGCGTGCTTCTGCCGATGCTGGACAAGCGCTTAAAAAACGCAAAGAGCTTCTTTCCGCTGACGGCATGTGTGATAATCGCAGTCGAGCTGTTGCAGCTTGTTTTCAAGGTCGGTATTTGCGATATCGAGGACTTCATCCTCAACATGCTCGGCGCTGCCGCCGGCTGGCTTATAATAAGAAGAAAGACGGACTGCTAATAACAGTCCGTCTTTTGCACTTTATTAGAACGGGAAGCCCATCGGGGTCAGCTTGCTCATTGCCGCATTGGTA
>DQDL01000073.1:3285-4854 GCA_003533405.1 Clostridiales bacterium
CATCTCGACATCATCGGGATCGACTGCGTCGGGGGATATCTCAATGCTCTTGAGCGAGCGGGTGCCGACCATGGTGGCCTTGACTGCGCCGCCGCCTGCGGTTGCGGAAAACTCAGTGTTTTCAAGCTCCTGCTGCATCTTGAGGAATTCCTCCTGCATCTTCTGAGCCTGCTTCATCATATTGCCGCCGCCCATGCCGCCGCGGAATCCGCCTTTTGCCATAATTAGTTCCTCCTATGTGTAGAAAATTAGTTTACTTAAACATATCTGAATTCTTTGAATTTTTCGAGCTCACTGACCATGCGTGTGGGCTTGCTGTCGCCCGAAACGAGCTCACTGAGCTGTATCTTGAGACTGCGGCCGGTCACATCGTTTGCAGCGTCTCTCAGCCGCATCAGCACATCCTGCTTGTTTATCATGTCGTAGAAAAAGCCGGGCACGACATAAAGCTGCATCGTGTCAAAGCTTACCTCGCACTTTGCCTGCGTGGGGTCTGACAAAATGGGGATGAGTCCGACGGGAAGCGAGCTTTCTGCCTTGTCGATTATCTCCGCCCAGAGCAGGGCGTTGTCGACCGGAGCGTCCTTTGCCTCGGGTGCAGCGTCGGGGTTCAGGTCAACGGGGCTTACGCCCTTGTCGAGCAGGTCGTCCTCGGGCTGATACTCGGCAAACTGCGAAGCGTCAAGCTCATCATCGTCGTCATACTCGACGCTTGGCCTTACTGGCGGCTCGTCATACGGTATCTCTTCTGCGGGAGCGTAGTCCTCGTCATCGTCTGCGTATCTCGCCCTCGGGGCGTTTGCCATGTCGTACTCAAGCCTCGACACACGGGCTCTCAGCTCGTCAAGACCTTCGGTCAGGCTCGGGTCACACAGCGCAACAAGGCACATTTCAACACAAAGCCTCGGGCTTCGTGCGCCCCTTATTTTAATAAGGTAGTCGGAAACGGTGTTTATCCGGCACAAAAGCTCCGCTTTAGTGAGCTTTTTGCAGAAAACAGCCAGTATCTCCTTGTCAAATCTGCCAGAGAGCAGGTTCGCTCCGGCACGGGGTGCAACGGAGAGCATCATGCAGTCACGCAGGAGCGTGTTAAGCTCGCCAAGCAGCGTCGCCGGGTCCTTGCCGTCCGTCCAAAGCTCGTCAAAAAGCTCCAGCGCAGCCTCGGTGTTGCGCTTAACCGTGTAGTCCAAAAGCTTTGCCGTGCGCCGGTTGCCCGCAAGACCCATCGCCGAATACACGGAGTCGACCGTGATATCCGCAGCACCCGAGCACTGGTCGAGCAGCGAAAGCGCATCACGCATGCCGCCCTCGGCAAGACCGGCGATAAGCTCGGCCGCATCGTGCTCAAGCTTGAGCCCCTCACAGGAAGCGACATGCCCAAGATGAGCGGTTATGACCTCAGCATCAAGCCTTTTGAAGCTGTGCCGCTGGCAGCGAGAGAGTATCGTCGCCGGGACCTTGTTGAGCTCCGTGGTCGCCAAAATAAATGTCAAATGCTCCGGCGGCTCTTCTAGAATTTTAAGCAGAGCATTGAACGCCGCCGTTGACAGCATGTGCACCTCGTCGATG
>DQDL01000073.1:4992-14210 GCA_003533405.1 Clostridiales bacterium
GTGCACCTCGTCGATGATATACACACGCTTCTTGACCGAAACGGGGGAGAACACGGCCTCCTCACGCAGCTGACGGACATTGTCAACGCCGTTGTTCGACGCTGCGTCTATCTCGACAACATCGAGAATGCTTCCGTCCTCGATGCCGAGACATGCGGGACATTTGCAGCAGGGGTTGCCGTTTTCGGGATGCTGGCAGTTGAGCGCCTTGGCAAGAATTTTTGCGCAGGTCGTCTTGCCCGTGCCTCTCGTGCCTATAAACAGGTACGCATGAGACAGCCTGCCGGTGATTATCTGGTTTTTGAGCGTTTCGGTAATGTGCTTCTGCCCGACGACCTCGTCAAAGGTCTTGGGCCTCCATTTCCGATACAAAGCCTGATACATGGCGTCGCAAACCTTTCATAGATATAAAAACGACTCTTGACAAGACTGCACACCTGACCTCGAAAATGCCATATGCCCGTTACGCCGGCAGCCGGCTCAGAACCGGCACCCTCACGGCACACGAAAAGCACCGCTTAATGCTGCTCGGTTCCCCGCCTGACATGGTTCACGGGTTTCCGTTGCGCGAGACCGGCTCGTCAACGCTGCTTACCGGAGTCAGACGACACATGACAGACCCTAAATAAGGAATTCATCCCTGCTGTAGCGGATTGCAGGTTACAGGGCACCGCTAGCTCCCCAACTAGTGCAGCCTTGTCAAAAGCCGCTAAAATATTATAACGCAAATGCGGCATATAATCAACAAATATTTTCTTTACAAAAACGAAAAATGTGCTATAATACAAAAGTGCCGAGCGCTACTCGGCAAATACGGGGTATTAGCTCAGTTGGTAGAGCGCCAGGTTCGCAATCTGGAGGTCAGGGGTTCGACCCCCCTATGCTCCACCAAAAATCGGCAAGCATCGAAAGATGCTTGCCGATTTTTACTTATTCACGAAACTTGTCATTCATTTGAACAGAATTTTTCGATGAATGATTTCGTACTGTCAAATTTATCAGCAGCTCCATTATAACGAAAACCATGTCCACCGCAGTGCAAAACTGCGGTGGACTTTTTTCGCCTGCCTGTTGTATAATGGCACGGAAACCGACAGATCGAACGGAGAACTACATGGAAGATAAGATAAAGGATGCCTACGAGGCGTCAAAGAACATTTACGACGATGTGCTCACACAGGGCAATTTCTTCAGCAGGCTTTATATTAAGCTGTTTTGGAGCGGTACGGACGATAATGAGATCGCACGCAGGGTGCTTTCGTACATACCCGACGACTTTGCAGGCAAAATTTTAGATGTGCCGGTCGGAACGGCTGTGTTCACCGAAAGAAAGTGGAAGACGCTGACGAATGCTCAGATAACCTGCCTTGACTACAGCGAGGACATGCTTGAGCAGGCGAGGGAGAGGCTCAAGGAGCAGGACAATGTGACCTGCATCAAAGGCGATGTCGGCTGCCTGCCGATGGACGATGCTTTGTTCGATATCGTGCTGTCCATGAACGGATTTCACGCCTTCCCCGATAAGGAAAAAGCGTTTCGGGAGACATGGCGTGTTCTCAAGCCCGGCGGAAAATTTATCGCCTGCTTCTACATAAAGGGCAAGTCCGGCATCACCGATTCGCTCGTCAAAAATGTCCTTTCAAAGAAGGGCTGGTTCACACCGCCGTTCCAAACAGAGGAGCAGCTCACGGACACCCTGAACGGCCTTTATACGGACATCGACCTTCATGTCGACGGCTCAATGGTTTATTTTTACTGCACGAAATAAGGAGAGATATGTACAGTAAACTCAGAATGATAATGGGCTCAGATTCTATTACGGGCTACTTCCTGCAAGCGCTGCCGATAGCCTGCCTTGCGGGGATGATATATCTTGCTGTACGCCTTTGCCGTGCAAAGAAAAGCGGCGTTCAAATCAATTGGCCGACCGAGCTTCTGCGCCTTATATTTGTCTGCTATCTGACCGGACTTGTGAGCCTCATCATACTGCCCGCAAACTTTTGGCTGTATGTCTATGACGGCCTTGTTTTCGGCTGGTGGGATGAGTTGGGACCCGTGTTTCAGATAGGTGATATCGACCTCATGCCGTCGGTCATAGGCTGGCTCAGCGGCGAGCTATCGCTGGGCAGTTGGGTCAAAAAGATGCTTATCGGCAACATCGCAATGTTCATCCCGATGGGCTTCCTTCTGCCGATTGTCACAAAGGTAAGAGGCCGCAAGAGCCTCCTGCGTGCAAGCTTTATGATACCGCTTGCCTGCGAGGTCTTGCAGCTCATTTTCGGCAGAAGCTTCGACATTGACGACCTTATCTGCAACTTCGTCGGCATACTGATCGGCGCAGCCATTGCCCACTTCGTTGTGAAGAAAAAGGGTATGCAAGATGGACATTGAATTATATTATCAAGAAAAGGGCAGCGGCGATGCGTTCCTGAAAACGATATAGATGCCGCATATGTCGTCAAAACTGCTCCGCAACCGAAAAGTTGCGCAATAGTTGGTTGAGTAAACCGACCTTTGGTGCTATATTGGCAGCAAGAAAGGAGACAGGTCACATGCATTATTTTTCGATCAACCTGATTTTTGTCATAATTCTATTTGCTGCGTTTTGGGGAGTCATAGGCTATCTTATCTATCTCCTTATAAAGGCGCTGAGAAAGTATATACGCTCCGAGCCGGTGAGGCGTGAGAAATCCGAAAGCGCAAGATCGCTCGGCGAGGTACTAAAAAAGCACCGCACCGAGTGCAAAATGACGCAGGAGTTTGTAGCCGAGGCGATAGGCGTGAGCCGCCAAGCCGTCTCCAAGTGGGAAAGCGGAGCAGCCGACCCCAGCACGACAAATCTTATGGCACTTGCAAAGCTCTACGGCCTGACCGCCGAGGAGCTTCTGCAGGAAATGCAGCAATAAAATGAGATGTTCTCTATGCAATAAACGCAAAAAAAGAGAACCGGCTGCGTTCAATGCGCCCAGGGTTTCAACGCCCCGTTACCGATTCTGTTATCAGTATAGCCAAACTCTTGAACTATGTCAATGGATAGTTCACCGACATAAGCCGCAGTATTGCCTATATATTACAAATTTTGCACAGTATTCTATGAATATGCGAGGAGTGAGCACGATGATCGTACGAAACGACACCCAAAATGACACCGTTCTGTGGGATAACGGCAAAGAGCGGCTATACATTTTTGAAATTCCTCCCGAAAATTGCTACATACCTGATAAGCCGTGCATTACGATCGGCTTTGGCTATGAAAATGCAAGATACAAGGGCGAAGATGTGTTTGTCTTTGTTGGCGAGCAATACCTTGAGCTGCGCAATAAGATAGCCGCCGTCAGCCGTGACCTGAACGGCAGCTTCCGTCTTTATGACATGGGTTGGGATACCGACGGATACATAGACATCAATATGACGACTAACGGCAAGGCTGAGGTGACCGGTCGCCTAGGCGCATCGTTCTCGCCGTACTCATTGCAATTTGAATTAAGAGTTGACCAAACAGTCCTTACGGCACTATTGCGGATCCTAAAAATATAAAAAATAAAATTTTCAAAAATTTTTTTAAAACCGTGTCCCCAAATGTCCTTTAGCGGACGTGTATATAATAGAGGCCTGCATTGCAGACTCCGTATACCTCCGGTATATGCAAACATCATCAACAGGAAACAGCGGCAGGGTGACCTGCCGCTGTTTTCTCGTTTGTTGTTAACTTTTTTACTCATAATCTTCTTCTGTGGGGATCTCAAATGCGGCACTGAGATATCGGCGCAGGGGCTCGAAGCGGCGGATGGCGGCAGAGGCTGCGGCGGCGAAGGTTGTGAAGTCCGTTAGGTCGTCGGTGGTAAAGCTCTGTTCAACGAGCCAGAACTTGTACTTGAGCCAATCGGCGGCTGGGTGGTCGGCGGTGAAGCCCGCCGGAACTCGCTTGAGCTTTTCACCGTACACGGCAAGGCCGTTTTCAAACACGATTTCATCAAGCTCCTCAAAATTCGTGGCGATATAGCTGCGCAGAATGTTCAAATTCTTCGACTCCCATGGGTAGGCACCCGTCTCGATATAGCAGCCCTCGTGCGAAATATGCAGATAGTAGCTCAGTGGCAGAAAATTGCTCTTTTTCGGCGAGAAATACGCACGGAATGCCGGATTGTACGGCTCCTTTGCCTTGCTGTAGCGCATGTCACGGGGGATGCGGTACATGAAATTCTTCGAGTTTTCAAAAAGCAGTCGGTCGCCGAGCTCGGGCACCTGCTGCGCTATCTCGAGCTTTACCACATCCAAAAGCGCAAGAAAATCCTCTTTTGCGTCGTCGTAGTCTGCGTGATTATCGTGAAACCACGCTCTGTTATTATTTTTGCTCAGCGCCTCGGTGTACGCAAGCATTCTGTCAAAATTCATAATTACCTCGGAAATAATAATTTGCAAACCGATTTTACTACATCGGAAAAATGATGTCAAAGGGCTTTTATTGCGTATAAACTTGTGGTATAATCGCTCCGTTATTAAGGACGGAGCAATTATGAAAAACACAAGAAAACTCATATATACGGCAATGATGACGGCTATAATCGCCGCCTGCTCATGGATAAGCATACCGGCGGTCGTGCCGTTTACGCTGCAGACCTTTGCGGTGTTCTGCGCACTCGGCCTTTTGGGCTGGAGCTGGGGTGCGCTGTCGGTTTCGGTGTACATTCTGCTCGGTGCGTTCGGACTGCCGGTGTTCTCCGGCTTTGTCGGCGGCGTGGGGCATTTGGTCGGGCCGACGGCGGGCTACATCTGGGGCTTCCTGCTGGCGGCGGTCATTTACGGCGTCGTGAAGAAGCTTTTGGGCAAAGCAAAATTTGCTGATTTCATCGCACTGACGGCGGGTCTTATCGGCTGCTACACCTTCGGCACGCTGTGGTTCGTGCATGTCTACACCGGCGATATGGACTATCTAAAGGCGCTGTCGCTGTGCGTGTTCCCGTTTATTATCCCCGATTTGATCAAAATGTTCATCGCCTGCAAGCTCGTTGACAGGATAAAACCGCACATTTTTTCGTGAGGTGACACTATGTCGATCAAAAAGATAGACTTTGCCGAGGCAAAGCGGATACTCGACACAAAGCCCGCCTGCATCATCGTCGATGTGCGTGAGGAGGAGGAATACATCACCGGCCATGCCGTGGGTGCGCTGCTGTTTCCTGTCGACGAGATAAACGATGTGAGTGCAATGATGCTCATCCCCGACAAGGACAGGCCGTATATCCTCTACTGCCGCTCCGGAAGGCGCAGCGCCGAGGCTGCGCACAAGCTCGACGAGCTTGGCTACACGCAGCTATACGATGTCGGCAGCCTTATCGGCTGGCCGTACGGATTGGAGTAAGCAAAAAGAGTGTGGAAATATCCACACTCCTTTTTTATTTTGCGGCTTTGCCCGCAAAATTGTTCATTGCGATATATATGCCGATGAACAGCAGGATGCTTGCGCACAGAACAAGGTACATCGTAGTGATCTCGACCTTGTCACCGAAGAAGTAGAGGTTACAGTCAACGCTGTCACGGATGGCGGAGACGACCTCCGCAGGGAAGCCGAGCTGCTCCATCTCGACAAAGCTGCCCTGCATGGCGTGGTTTCGGATAAGGCTTGTGCCGTAGGTGCCCGGGAGAAAGCTCAGCACATTTTGCAGCCCCGCACCGAACGACGACATGGGCATATACGCTCCGCATATAAAGCCGTACCCTGCACTGACTATCGTTCCGACGGCGGATGCCTGTCCGTCGGTGGAGAGGAAGAAGTTCACGCACGAGGATAGAGCCGTGCCGAACATGGTGAGCAGGAACACATCCAAAAGCATCAGCAGCACATCGCCTGCCGTCACAAACCAGCCAACAGCAGCGAGGTAAACTAGGCACACCGCAAGCGCCGTGACGCTTATGATCAGCGTCGAAAGAAGTGTCGACAGATAGTAGCTCAGCCCCAGCGTGCCGAGACTTATCGGCGAGATGGTCAGATCGTGCCGTGCGCCCGAGGTTTTGTCCTTTATCATTAAAAGATTGGAGCAGAACGCAACGGTGATGCAGCTGACGGCGAGTATCGAGGATATGAGCTGACCGCCGACACAGGCATTTATGACGCTGTCGGAAACACTCACGCCCGCAGCGTCGAGCGCCGAACGGAACGAGTCGTCGTAAACGCTTTTGAGAAACGATGCATACAGCACGAGCAAAATTACCGGCGTGATGAGCGATGAGAAAAACATGCCCTTATCTTTAAAATACAGCTTCGTATTGCGCTTTACGAGTGCAAGAAGTCCGGTCATCTGTCCTCGCCTCCTTCCGGCACCTTACCCGTCACGGCAAGGAAAACATCATCCATTTTGCCCTTGGTTATTTCGTAGTCACGGAAAATTTCGGGGTGTCCTATGATAAGCTCGGTGGCAGCGGCCGTATCGGGCACCATGATGCGGAATGCATCCCGCACGGGAGTATATGGTGCGCCGAGGGTCTTGACGCTGTCCTCGGATACACCGTAGAGCGTGATAAAATCGCCGGTATAGCTGTTTTTGAGCTCAAGCGGCGTACCCTCGGCGGCAATTTTGCCGTGGTCAAGGATGACAACATAGTCGGCATCGGCGGCCTCCTCCATGTAGTGGGTCGTGAGGAACACCGTCATGCCCTTGTCACGGCGCAGCTGCTCGACAACGCTCCACAAGAGACTTCGTGTCTGCGGGTCAAGCCCCGTTGTCGGCTCGTCGAGTATAAGTATCTCCGGCTCGTGGAACAGCGCACGGGCGATGTCGATGCGCCGTCTCTGCCCGCCGGAGAGCTTGCCGACCGGGCGGCGCAGGAGGTCTTCAAAGTTCAGAAGCTGTGCAAGCTCATTAAGCCTGCTTTTAAACGCCGTGCCGCTGATACCGTAAAGCGCCGCACGGCTTTCTAAGTTGTCTCTTACCGACAGCTCTTTGTCCAAAACAGAACTCTGGAACACAACGCCGAGGCTGCGTTTGACCTTGTCGGGGTCACGGTCAATGTCCGTGCCGCATATCTCGACGCTGCCGCCGTCACGCGCCAGCTGGCCGCAGATTATATTTATAGTCGTCGATTTACCCGCTCCGTTCACGCCCAAAAACGCAAACAGCTCGCCTTTTTTGACCTTGAAGCTAAGGTTATTGACAGCAAAAACATCTCCGAAATGCTTTTGCAGATGTTCGATTTTTATAAGCTCCGTCATATCGTTCCTTCCCTCGACAGATAATTCGGGTCAATTTTAGCACGACTGAGCTCCGTTTTCAAGCAAAGCGCACAATATGGCTGCAATTGGGTGTGCGGGCTTTTATGCATATTGTTAAAATAGATAATTAGCTCTTGACAAAATCGATAATAGGGGCTAATATGACACCGTCATCAGGGCTTAGCCCCGTCAATCTTGAGAAAGGACAGAAAGCATTCATGAAAAAGCTTACCGTGAACAGCATGATGATGTCGATGTGCATGTGCCGCATGTGCATGTTTCGTCGTGTCCAAAACGGTCCACTGCTTTCTGAATCTGTTTGACGGCTTGAGCCACTACCAAGGTAAACGAACAGCGGAAGGTCACTGACCGGCCGCTGTTTTTTGTTTTAGAAAGGAGATGCGCCGTATGAAATGGCTGAGAGAACGAATGTGTCCCCGAGACACAGAAAATTTTAAACTACACAGACGATATAACGGCTCATTATTTCAGAATTTCTAAAGGAGTATATAACAATGAAAAAGTTTACTAAGATAATCGCTCTCGCACTTGCAATCGTCCTCACCTTTGCTCTGGCAGCCTGCTCCAATAACGGCGGCGATGCCAAGACCGATGTAATTAAGATCGCAGTTCCCAACGACACCACCAACGAAGCCCGTGCACTGCTCCTGCTGCAGGAAGCCGGTATCATCAAGCTCAAGGACGGCGCAGGCATCACCGCTACCAAGAACGACATCGTCGAGAACCCGTACAATGTTGAGATAGTCGAGGCCGAGGCCGCTGCTATCCCCAGCCTGCTCCCCGATGTTTCCTACGCAGTCATCAACTCCAATTATGCAATCAATGCAGGTCTCAACCCTGTTAAGGACTCCCTGTTCAAGGAAGGCTCCTCCTCTGCATACGCAAACATCCTCGCAGTTAAGTCCGGCAATGAAAATTCCGATGCAGTCAAGGCACTCAAGGCAGCTTTAGAGAGCAAGAAGGTCGCAGACTTCATCAACGAGAAGTACGCAGGCAGCGTCGTTTCCACCGTTGATAACCCCACCGACGGTTTTGACAGCAGCGTCGATTACGCAGCACTGAAGGGCAGCACCATCTCCGTCGCAGCATCTCCCACTCCCCACGCAGAGATCCTTGAGGTCGCAAAGCAGATCCTCGCCGAGAAGGACATCACCCTTGACATTCAGACCTACAACGATTATGTTGTTCCCAACACCGTTGTTGAGGACGGCACCTGCACCGCAAACTACTTCCAGCACACTCCTTACCTCGACGACTTCAACGCTCAGCAGAACACTCACATCGTTTCCGTTGCTTCCATCCATGTCGAGCCCATGGGCCTGTACGGCGGCACTCAGAAAACTCTGGATGCAGTAAGCGGCAAGTAAGCAGTAATTTTGGAGGGGAAATATTCATGATAGAACTTAAAAATGTCAGTAAGACCTTTGACTCCGGAACAGGAGAGGTGGACGCACTCAAGAATGTTTCCCTCACCATCGAGGACGGGGACATCTACGGTATCATCGGCATGTCCGGTGCCGGCAAGTCAACACTTGTCAGATGCATCAACCTGCTCGAGCGCCCCACCAGCGGCGAGGTCATCGTCAACGGTGAGCACCTTGACACCATGTCTCCGTCTCAGCTTCGTGCAGCTCGTCGTGATATCACGATGATATTCCAGCACTTTAACCTGCTCATGCAGCGCACCTGCCTTAAGAACATCTGCTTCCCGATGGAGATATCGGGCGTAAAAAAGGCGGATGCCGAGAAAAAGGCTCGTGAGCTTTTGGAGCTTGTCGGCCTGCCTGACAAGGCCGATGCGTACCCTGCGCAGCTGTCCGGCGGTCAAAAGCAGCGTATTGCGATCGCCCGTGCGCTTGCAACGAACCCGAAGGTTTTGCTGTGCGACGAGGCGACCAGTGCGCTCGACCCAAAGACCACCCGTCAGATACTTGAGCTTATAAAGGATATAAACGCCAAGCTCGGCATCACCGTGGTCATCATCACC